>JAJQGU010000069.1:18062-72379 GCA_021200315.1 Akkermansiaceae bacterium | reverse complement strand
TGACGTTTTCATTATTATTGGATGAATATATCGTTATAATGCTTCCCTCCGCCGCGTCCGCGGCGGAGGGAAGCTTTTTTCAGCGCGGAGGGCTGAATTCAGTGTGGAGTGTGAAGGGTGGAGTTGGGATGGCGCGGGACGGGGAGAGGGAAGTTTAAGAGGAAACAAAATTCGGAAGTAGAGCGGGGGCGGCTCAAACTCAAGACTTCCGCTCAGGGGAATGAAGGGCGGGGCAGGCATCCGAAGAGAGCGGCGATACATGGCGGATTTTGAATCCGCTGTCAACCCGCAAATTCAAATTTTTCTGAGAAAAAGCCACTTGCGCTCCGTTTTCATTTCATGAATTTTGGCCTGAATTTATATAACGGCGTTATGTATTTTGAGCGGGAAATGTTGTGTTCAGAGCGGATTACATGCGAATTTCAGGGGGCGTTTCCGCATGGCGGATTCAAAATCCGCTATGCTTTTCCTGTTCGTTTACGGGAGAGCGTGCGCTGCCCGAAGGCTTGGCCTCTCTCTTCCAAAGATGAATCATAATTACAAATTAGCATCATGAAAAAAACGCTCGTGATTCTGTTGGCAGCTGCTTCGTCCGTCTTCGCCGCGGAGACCTCTGCCTTTTTCAATGACACTCTCACCAATCAGTCGCTCACCAGCGGCAATGCCTCGATTTACTGGGACACCAATGAAGTGGAGAGTACCCTGTCAAGCTGGACGCTGACATTCACAATCACCTCGTTCTCAGAAGGTGGGCACGATATATTGTACACGGTGTACGACGCCACGGGAGCAACATCATCGCTCGTCGTCTACGTCGACAGCAGCTACGCCTTGACGCTCGCAACCGCGACCGGCAATGTCACCACGGGGCTCAGCGTCATATCAGCCGATACGGTCACCGCCGCAGCTGGCACCGAATACACCCTGTCCTACGATGCCGCCACGGCCACGGCCAGCCTTTCCGATAGCACTTCCACCTATTCCGTGCAGGTCACCTCGGAGGACATCGTGACGACTCTCACTTCGGGAACTCCGCGTGTATGGACAAGCAGCCGCAAAATCCAAGTGTCGCTCGGCACCGTCTCCGACACCGCAGCCGTGCCGGAACCGGCTACGGCCACGCTCGGGCTTCTCGCGCTGGGCGCTTTGGCTCTGCGCCGCCGCCGCGCCTGAAGCTGACGGCGTTCCGCCGGGCGCGCCGCGCGGCTCCGCGCCTGGATGTGCCCGCACGCTCAGAAGAACAAAGCGAATAATGCTTTTTTCATTTGGAGAACGTCCTCCCCGCAAACGCGGCGGAGGGCGTTTTCCTTTCTTCGGGCACCCGCCGCTCAAGGCGGGGTTTTCCCCGCTCCCCTTCCCTGCTGGTTAAGAAACACAACCGACCGACATTCAGCCGGCGTGCCGGGCTTCGGCATTTCGCCCATGAGCAACCTCTACAAGCACAAGCTTGCCGAGTGTGTCGGGCCGCCCCCGCATAAAGAGGCTCTGCAGCGGACGACGAAAACGGGGGCGGCGGGCGTATTCCCGATAAACCTCGCCCGTCTCCCGGTTCTGGAGGCGATAGCGCGGGGCCCGGGGTGAGAAATCCGGGCAGTCGGCGACCGTGGCACGGGGCACGGCGCCCAATGCGGCGCACCATGCCTTCCAAACCGGGCCGTGCCCCGATTCGCGCGCGCTCTCCCAAGCGAGGGCGTGGGCAATTTCATGCAGGAGGGTATCCAGAATGCGCTCAGGAGCGGCGGCCAGACAACATTCGGCAAAATAGCGGGAAAGCGTGACGCGCTGCCGCTTCATGTGACAGCACCCCAAACGCTTCACTGCGCGGTCCCAGCCGAAGCTCCATTTATCCAATCCGGCCGCGCCGAGACAACGTCCCGCGTGCCGGGCCACGTCATCCAAGCCCGCCCACCGCTCCGGCCGCGGCAAACCGACCGGCACCGGCTTCACGCGGCACGCGGGGGACGGCTGAATGCGCGAGGGACGTCTCACTTCTGCGCAGCCTGCCTTTCCTCGAGTTTCCGGCGCACGGCGTCCTCAATTTCGGCGTAGAGTTCGGCATTGTGCCGGAGAGCCTCTTTGGCGGCGTCGCGCCCCTGCGCTATCTGGGAACCGCTGTAGCTGATCCACGAACCGCGTTTCTGAATTATATCGAATTCCATAGCCAGATCGAGCAGGCTGCCCACGGAGGAAATGCCTTCGTTGTACATGATGTCGAACTCGCATTCCTTGAAGGGCGGCGCCACCTTGTTTTTCACTACCTTCAGCTTGGTGCGGTTGCCGGCCACCACTCCATCCGAGCCCTTGATCTGGCCGATGCGGCGAATATCGCAGCGCACAGACGCGTAGAACTTCAGAGCCCGCCCGCCGGGCGTCGTCTCGGGATTCCCGAACATGACGCCGATCTTTTCGCGGATCTGGTTGGTGAACATGCACACCGTGCGCGCCCTGGCGATCATCGACGTCAGCTTCCTCAGGGCGGCGGACATCAGGCGCGCCTGCGCGCCTACAGTCGAATCGCCGATATCGCCTTCGAGCTCCTGACGGGTCACGAGCGCGGCGACGGAATCCACCACGATCACATCGATCGCATTGGAGCGGACAAGCGCCTCGCAGATTTGCAGCGCCTCTTCGCCGGAAGACGGCTGAGAAATGAGCAGATCATCGAGCTTCACGCCCAAACGGGCCGCATACGCGGGGTCGAGCGCATGCTCCACATCGATGAAGGCGGCGACGCCGCCGGCCTTTTGAGCCTGGGCAATCACTGTCAGCGTAAGCGTGGTCTTGCCCGAGGATTCCGGCCCGAACACCTCCACGATGCGCCCGCGGGGGAAGCCGCCCACGCCCAAGGCGCGATCGATCAGGAGATTCCCCGTCGGGATCACTTCCACAGCCTGAACCTTTCTGTCTCCGAGGCGCATGATGGCCGTTTCGCCGAAGTCCTTTTGTATTTGAAGCATTGCGGCGTCCAATGCCCGCTGGCGCATGGCGGCTCTTTTTTCCAATTCCTCCGCGGTGGGTTCGGTTGACATATCCCGGTCAGCATACACTTCTCCCAATCGTCTGGCAAGAGCCTATTGCGCCCGCCGGTCAAAAGTCCGCAAACCGCGCCCATGAGAGCGGCGCCGCAAACATGACTTTCCAGTCAGGCAAGCTGCGGATTTTCCTCATGACAGAAATGAAGAAATGGGGCAGAATGCATCCGTCTCCGCCTTTGCGGGCGGGACGAAAAAACTTGCCAGACGGCCGCCGGCGGTTCGAATCCGCCCTGCCCATCCCCGACAGGCAGAAGCTCGACAGGTCAGAGCCGCCGTCCGCAGATTCCGGAAGTTCAGCAAAGCTGTTTTCAAGGGATCACCTCATTTCCCCTCAGAGAGGGCTTCAGAGGGCGGAGAGGGACGGGAAGCAATTCTGGTGAGGCGCAGCGTGCGCACCAGGCATTGATTGACGCGGCCATTGGCATTGCGGTCCCGCGCGGTGAAGCGAAGAGCGAACCGATGCGCGCCGGCATCGAGATGAACGGCGACGGGCGACGTCCAGGAGAAATCATCCCACCGGCCGCGTTCGGTATTGTGGGGCAGAAGAATCGTGGAATGGAAGGAGCCGTCCACAAAGAGATCGCGCAAAGCGCAG
This sequence comes from Akkermansiaceae bacterium, assembly GCA_021200315.1. Taxonomy (GTDB): domain Bacteria; phylum Verrucomicrobiota; class Verrucomicrobiia; order Verrucomicrobiales; family Akkermansiaceae; genus Akkermansia. The sequence continues at coordinate 68,749 of JAJQGU010000069.1, read as the reverse complement.
GTGTCGCCGTCGCGCCTGGACTCCGTGGCGTTGCTGTACTGCAGTTCCGCAAGATAATCGCCGGCGGCGTCGATACGGGCAGGCGCGTAGAGGAGGCAGCGGGTGTGAGGCTGGGTGTCGAGCCATGCCTGTCCGGCTTCGACGGGGTACTCGCCGCCATTTTCTCCTATGGTGGCGGGCGGAAGTTCCAATCGGGCCTCGGGCGGACAGCACACCCGAGGTTCTCCCGGGAAGGATTCCCGGCCCTCTTGGCTTACGGCCTGAATCTGATACCAATCAGCGCACAGAGCCCGCGCGGGGCGATAGCGCGTGCCCGTCACCTGGGTGAAGGGGAGCCCGTTGCGGTAAATCACGTAAAACTCGCTTCCCTCGACCTCCTCCCAAGCGAGTTCGGCCTCATCCGGCAGCCAGCGGGGTTCCGGGAGATCGAACTGGACTCCGGGCAGCGGCGCGGTCTCGCTTTCAGTCCCCTCCATGGGGTTGAGCTCGAGTTCTACGAGAAAGTGCCCGGTGGAATCGGCGGGGATGACGGGCGGAGCTTCCCTGCCGTTGACGAGGCAGCCGCAGATTTCCATGCCGTAGCCATGGACGTGGAGATCCAGAGTGAACCCGCGCAGACGAAGCCCCGTGATCCAGTGATCGCCGCCGTATTCTCTCGGGATCGCGGGGCTGAATATCAGCGAGCCGTCACTCCACTGAAGGCCGAAGATATTATGGTAAAACAAACTGAGCATCCCGGCCACGCTCCACAGCTGGCGATCCGAGTTGAGCGCGGTGCCGAAACAGTCTCCCCGATGAGTGATGGAGAAATTCTCCTTGTTGGTGCCGAACAGCAGGGCGGCGCGCAGCAGCGAAGCCATGCCCAGGGAGACGGCCCCGAGATTGCCCGCCGTGCCGGCCGCCCACAGGGCGTAAGCTTCGACGAACGGCCAGACGGCTCTGTTGTGGTAGGGCTGCGGGACACCGCTTTTGAAGGGGGAATAAACGGGCGTGCCATAGGGCGAGCGGGGCATGCGGGCCACGATGTCCTGCGCCTGCCGGCCATCGGCGATATTGAAAAGCACGCAGAGGGATTCGGCCAGCGCATCCGTGCGCGGCGCAAGCGTTTCGTAAAAGCGGCCATGGAGGAACGCGCCGTAACGCCCGCTTTCAGGCAGGCGGAAGCGCCGGCTGATCGTTTTTTTCATCCGCTCCGCCTTCGCGAGCCAGAGCCCGGCTTCTTCCTTCTCCCCGAGCGAGAGCAGCATCCGCGCCAGAATGTGCCGGGCCTGCGCGTGGAGCGCCGAAGTGCCCAGTGCGCAGGAAGCGCCGATATCGGCCGGCGTCATCCAGTCCGGATAGCTTTGCTCGCGCCAGTCGAGGAAGCTGCTTTCGCCCCGGGGGAGGCCGTCCGGGCGGAAGATCAGCTCTTCGTCACGCAGGAGCGTCCGGCGCAGCACGGCGCAGCACCATGGCAGCCAATCGCGGTCTCCCGTATCGAGGCAGAGGCTCCACGCCCCAAGAGCCCATGCGACGCGGTCGGTCGAAACGGGCCACGAGCCGCCCGTGCCCGTGTCCTCCACGACTTCGCCTCCGCGCACGCGCGCACGGAGGCTCTGCATGGCGCGCTCAGGGGCGGCCAAGGCCAGGGAGAGATGCGCGGCGTAGGCCACATCGCGGGTCCAGACGCGCGGCCAGGTTTTCCCGGCCATGAGCAGGCCGCCATCCATGGTGTCGTCCTCCAACTCGCACAAGGCGAGATTGTAGGCGGCCTCCAACACAGGGATGGAACCGCTGTATCGGGGATATGCTCCCGAGGGCTTTCGCAGAAAGTGATCCGTCGCCGTGCCGTGCGCCGCGCCGAGCGAACGGCGCCATGTCGAGCGAATGTGCCGGGGAGAGAGCACGCGGGCTTCGGCCCCGTCCTGAAAGACGCCGGCCGGGGTCAGACGGAAAGCCTCATTGGCGAAAATGAGCCTCTCGGATTGGCTGTCTTGCTGCATACGCGGAGGATCAGAGAATCGCGCCGGGCTTATACGAGACCCCCTCGGGGAAACGCGCCGCAAGTTCGGCCACCATGGCGCGGAACCCCTCCACTTGGGCGGCGGCCATGCCGGCATCCCCGGCGTGCTCTTCGAAAATGGCCTGCAAATCGGCGCGGGAGATGCCGAGGCGGGGATCGCCGCCCAGGCGGTCGAGCAGATCGTTCCGCGTGACGGCGCCCGAGCGCAGGTCATTCGACACGGCCACGGCGTGTTCCTTGATCACTTCATGGGCGGCTTCACGCCCTATGCCGCGCTTCACGGCCTCCATCAGGAAAGTGGTGGTGGTGAGAAAAGGCAGATAGCGGTTCAGTTCAGCCCGGATTACCGCTTCATGGACGTCCATTTGGCCGAGAACCGTGAGGAACGTTTCCAAGAGCCCGTCAGCGGCGAAGAACGAATCCGGCAGCACGCAGCGGCGGACCACCGAACAGGAAACGTCTCCCTCGTTCCATTGATCGCCTGAAATACAAGCGATCATGGCGAGGTATCCCTTCAGGATGGCATGGAAACCGTTCACGCGCTCACAGGAGCGGGCGTTCATCTTGTGCGGCATCGCGCTCGAGCCCGTCTGCCCCTTCGCGAAGCCCTCGGAGGCCAATTCATGCCCGGCCATGAGACGCAGCGTCTTGGCGAAAGACGAGCAGCCGGCCGTCAGCTCCACCAAGGCGGAGACGACGGAGAAGTCGAGCGAACGGGGATAGACCTGGCCTACATTGAGCCATGTCTCGGGAAGCCCCAGATGCGCGCAGACGCGGGATTCAAGCTCGGCCACGGCGGCGGGGTCGCGCCCAAAGAGCGAAAGCTGGTCGAGCTGCGTACCCACGGCGCCCTTGATGCCGCGGACGGGATACTGCTCCATCCGGAGTGTCCACAAGCGCAGGGCGCGCGCGATCTCTTCGCCGAACATGGCGACGCGCTTGCCCATCGTGGTGGCCTGCGCCGCGACGTTGTGCGTACGCGCCGCCATGGGCAGGTTTTTCCACTGCTCCGCCCTGTCGCTCATGCGCACGAGGACGGCGATGGTCTTATCGCGGATGATCTCCATCGAGCGCCACACCTGCAGCTGCTCCACGTTCTCCGTCAGATCTCTGGAAGTCATTCCCTTGTGGATATGCTCACAGCCGGCCAGGGCGCAGAACTCCTCGATGCGGGCCTTCACGTCGTGGCGCGTCACGCGCTCCCGCGCCTGGATGGAGGCCACATCCACCTGATTTTTCACGCGCTCGTAGGCGTCGATGGCCTCCTGAGGGATGGCCAGACCCAGATCTTTCTGTGTCTTCATGACGGCGATCCAGAATTCGCGCTCCAAGACGATGCGCCCCTCGGCCGACCAGACGGCTTTCATTGCCGGGGACGCGTAGCGCTCCGCCAATACATTCGGTATGACACTCATGACTGGCGGAAAGTATAGGGGACACGCTCCCGAAAAGCAAGGCGAAAGAGAACCGCCGCCAGGCCGCCCGCGTCGAACAGCCCGGGCAAAAGGCGTCAAAACCGCCTGCCGGACGCCGCGCCGCCCGGGGATATTCCCGGACAAGATTGCGCATGCAGGGTTTTCGGCTCGCCATGCGGGTCTTTTCCTCTTATACTGGAGCCGCCATGGAAGACAGTTATTCCGAAAAAGACATCCGGACGCTGGATTGGCGGGAGCACATGCGCCTGCGTCCGGGGATGTACATCGGGAAACTGGGCGACGGCTCCATGCCCGACGACGGGCTTTACATCCTGCTCAAGGAAGTCATCGACAATGCGGTTGACGAACACATCATGGGCAGCGGCCGGCGCATCATCGTGGAAATCAGGGAGGACGGAACGGCTGAGGTGCGCGATTTCGGCCGGGGGATTCCTCTGGGCAAGCTGTACGACTGCGTGGCCAGAATCAACACGGGCGGCAAGTACGAAGGGGATGCCTTTACGAAATCAGTGGGACTCAACGGCGTGGGAGTGAAAGCGGTGAACGCTCTCTCCTCGTTTTTTGAAATTCAGTCATGGCGCAGCGGGAAAACGCGGAGGATTCAGTTTTCCTGCGGCAGACAGATTGACGGCAGCGACCTCAGCGAACCATCGGACGAGCCGGACGGCACGCGCGTGATCTTTCGGGTGGACACGCAGATCTTCGACGAGAACGCGCGTTTCCGCATGGAATATGTGGAGCGCATGTGCCGCTGCTATTGCTGCCTCAATGCCGGTCTGCAGATTGTGCTGAACGGCCGCAGACTTTCTTCCAAAAACGGGCTGCTCGATCTCCTGAAAGAGGAAATGGGCGGGGAGCCGCTCTACGAACCCATCCACCTCAGGGGCGAGGATCTGGAAATCGCCTTCACGCACGGCACCCAGTACGGGGAAGAGTACTTTTCGTTTGTCAACGGGCAGCACACCACCCAAGGGGGCACCCACCAGGCGGCGTTCCGCGAAGCGGTGGCCAAGACCATCCGCGATTTCTTCAAGAAGAATTATGAAGCGGCGGACATACGGGCTTCCCTGGCAGCCGCCATTTCCATCAGGGTGGCGGAACCGGTCTTCGAATCCCAGACCAAGACCAAGCTCGGTTCCAATACCATGGCGCCCGGCAGCGAGACCATCCGCACGTTTATCGGCAACTTCGTCGCCCGGGAGCTCGACAATTACCTGCATCGGAATCCCGATACGGCACACGCCATTGAGGCCAAGATCAAGGAAGCCGAACGCGCCCGCAGGGAGATCGCCGGCATCCAGAAAAACGCCCGGGAACGCGCCAAGAAGGCGAAAGTGCACACCAGGAAGCTGAGAGACTGCCGCGTACATTACGACAGCAGACACAAGCGGGCCGCCGACACGATGCTTTTCATCACGGAAGGAGATTCCGCCTCGGGCTCGATCACCACGGCGCGGGACGCCGAGACGCAGGCCGTATTTTCCCTGCGGGGAAAGCCGGCAAACTCGTTCGGCCTCTCCCGCTCGTCGCTGTTCGAAGAAAAGCGCAACGAAGAGCTGGATTTCCTGCACCTGGCGCTCAACATCGACAAGGGCTTGGAGGATCTGCGCTACAATCACGTGATCATCGCCACCGACGCCGACGTGGACGGCATGCATATCCGCATTCTCCTGCTGACCTTTTTCATCCAGTATTTCCCGGAGCTTATCCGGGAAGGGCACCTTTCCATCCTGCAAACGCCGCTTTTCCGCGTGCGCAACAAACGGAAAACGCTGTACTGCTACACCGAGGCCGAGCGCGATAAAGCCGTGGCGGAATTGGGACAATCCCCGGAGATTACCCGCTTCAAAGGGTTGGGGGAGATCTCCCCTCAGGAATTCAAGAATTTCATCGGACCGGATATCCGGCTTGAGCGCGTCTCTCTGGAAAACGCCTGGAACATACGCGAAGTGCTCGCCTTTTACATGGGAGAGAACAGCGAAGAACGCAGGCAGTATATCATTGACAATTTAAAGATGGAACTCGATCCGGCCTGATTTTCATATGGGAAAAATCCACTTGGAAAAGATTCCGCGCCACGTGGCGATCATTATGGACGGCAACGGCCGCTGGGCCGATACGCACGGCGTGACGCGCCGGGCGGGCCACACCGAGGGAGCCCGCTCGGTTCAGCGCTGTGTCGATCTGTGTTTGGAATACGGTATCCCGTGGATGACGCTCTACGCCTTTTCCACGGAAAACTGGAAGAGGCCGCTCAGCGAAGTTTCGGCTCTGATGGTGCTGCTGAACCGTTTCCTGAAACAGCGCCTTTCTGAAATGATGGCGAAAAATGTGCGCCTGCTCCCCATCGGGGAAATCCACCGTCTGCCCCAGCGGTGCCGGAAGACGCTTCTTTCGGCGGTCGAGCGGACTTCAGGCAACGCGGGGCTGAATCTCGTGCTCGCGCTTTCCTACGGTTCCCGGCAGGAAATTACGGATGCCGTCCGCGGCATCGCGGAACGAGTCGCCGCGGGGGAGCTGCGGCCGGAAGCCATCACGGAAAAGACCGTGGGAGAAGCCCTGTACACAGGCGGAATGCCCGACCCCGACCTGATGATACGTACCTCGGGCGAACGCCGCCTGTCGAATTTCCTCCTCTGGCAGCTCAGTTATGCGGAAATCCATGTCACCGAATGCCTCTGGCCCGATTTCGGGCGAGAGCAGTTCGAGGCGGCGCTGCGAGACTACGCCTCGCGCAAACGCCGTTTCGGGAAACGCTGAACGAACGCTTTCGCCGAACAGTCACCAGCCGCCCGGGGAACAGGACGCTTCAGAGGAACCTTTCCAGGCAATTCAGCACGAGAACCAAGACCAAAAAATCAAGAGAAAACGGACATGGCAGCAAAAAACAGCGCAGACACCGGCTTTGAAAAGCGGATATGGGACGCGGCCTGCGTCCTGTGGGGCCATATCCCGGCGGCGGAATACCGGAAAGTCATCATCGGCCTGATCTTCCTGCGCTACATATCGGGCGCGTTCGAAAAACGATACGCCGAACTCGCCGCCGAGGGAGAAGGCTTCGAAAACGACCGCGATGCGTACCTGGAGAAAAACATCTTCTTTGTCCCGAAAGAGGCGCGCTGGGAGGTGATCGCCTCCGCCGCGCACACTCCTGAAATCGGCATGGTCATCGACAGCGCTATGCGCGCGATCGAAGAGGAAAACAAAAAGCTGAGAAACGTACTGCCCAAAAACTACGCCAGCCCCGATCTGGACAAGCGCGTACTGGGCGATGTGGTCGACCTTTTCACCAATATGGACATGGGCGGCGCCGGGGAAAGCCAGGATCTGCTCGGGAGGACGTATGAATACTGCATCGCGCAGTTCGCCGCGTATGAAGGCGTCAAAGGCGGCGAATTCTACACGCCCGCCAGTATCGTAAAAACCATCGTAGCTATACTAAAACCGCTGGGCGAATGCCGCGTATATGATATTTATCCCGCATATTTGATACAATCCAACGGAGCTGTGCGCGAGTGTGCATAGAGGTGTGCAAAGAGATTTTAGGGTGAGAGATTTTAGAGTGTGCAGGAAGGGATAAGGGCGTGCAGGTAGTCGGGGCTGTGGGTTCCCGAATTTTATTATGTCATCATATACTGACAGCGGCCATCCGAAACATGAGTGGTCGCTGCCTTCATCAGTCAACTTAGTAAATAATCTCAGCGCCAGTGCGATCCTGATACAGTTTCCAGAACTGTTCGGCAATTTTCTCCGGCATATACTTTTCAGAGCCGCCGATGGTGTCGCAGACCTGGACAGTACCAATAAATACATTCTGCTCTTTGCATACCGGATGCAGCGCCAGCACCATAGCCCGCAGGGCGGCTTTATCCATGGAAAGGGGAAGATACGCTGCGCTGGGATACATGGACAGCCCGCCGCCGGTAATCAGGATGGTGCCCTGTTTTTTGCTGAATTCTTCTCCCAATACCTGCTGAATGCAGGTGTAAGCACCCAGCACGTCCACCTGATAACGCTGTTCCAGAACCTTTGTGTTAATGCCGCCGGACACATCCGCGTCCGCTGCGGTGATACCCACATTGTAGAATAGCACATCCGGTACACCATAAGTCTGTACGGCCTGCTGCATGGCTGCGGCAAGAGAGGTCTGATCGGCAGTATCTGCAACCTGTGTTGCGACTTCCAACCCCTCGCTCTGCATTTCCCTCTGGTAGTCTGCCAGATGTTCCGCACTGCGGCTCATCAGCACTACCCGGAAACCATCTGCCCCAAACTTGCGGGCAACTGCGTTGCCTAAACCCTTACCTGCGCCAACCACAAAAATTGTCTTTTCCATTATCTGTTCTTCCTTTCTGATTAGATTTGTGAACTTTACTTACAGGGAAGCACCCAACCGCCGGGCTGCTTCCGTTTTGCCTTTGCCTAAAACCTCACCACGGTTTTTCCAACCCAAATTGCGTTCGTATGTACGATACCATGTGACAGCCTGAGAATAATCAGCTCCGTCCGCCGTCATGAGCAGCACGCTTTCCCTTGGAAATTTACCGTAGCCCAGACATTCCAGCTCCGCATACAAACGGTCTGCCGCTGTTTTCAGCGTCCCGGTAATTGTCCAAAAATAAAGCGGGGAAGCGAACACAACGACATCGCAGTCTGCGAAAGCAGAATAAATCTGATCCATGTCGTCTTTCTGAGAGCATGGGCTGTGTGCGTCCCGTCCTGCGTGCAGGCAGCCTTTGCAGCTATGGATGTTCATACCGTCAAGATAAAATTCCTCCACGGAATGACCAGCACTGCGGGCACCCTCGGTAAAGCTGCGAACCAGCTTCGCGGTGTTGCCGTTCTTTCTGGCCGCGCCATTGAGGACCAAAATCTTTTTTGCCATAAATTTCACCACCTTTCTGTTTTACCACCAGCCAAATAAGCTCCGTCCCACTTCAAGCTCTTTGATCGCCCGCATTTCTTCTGCTTCCAGGTCAAAATCCAGAACAGAGATATTTTCTTCCATGTGTTCAGGATTTGTGGTTTTAGGAATTACAATAATTCCCTGCTGAACCAAAAAGCGCAGGGCAATCTGTGAAACGCTCTTGTCATGGCTTTCTGCAATCCGTACCAATACCGGATTATTCCAGATGTCGTTCTGACCGCAGGCCAGCGGCGACCAGCTTTCATGCTTTGTCCCAACCGGACACTCCAATTCCCGCAGTTTCTTCTGCTGACGGAACACGTGGGTTTCCACCTGGTTAATGGCAGGAATCACCTTGCAGTGATTGACCAGATCCAGATAGCGTTCTTCCATGAAGTTGGAAATGCCGATTGCACGAATTTTCCCATCCTTATAATAAGATTCCATAGCACGGTAAATCTCATGGACATTGCCTGTAGGCTCATGGATCAGCAGCAAATCAATATAATCCATATTGATTTTTTTCAGAGAGCTTTCAATGGAACGAAGCGTATCCTGATACCCATAGCACCCCCAGAGTTTTGTTGTGATAAACAGTTCTTCTCTCGGTATGCCGGATTTGCGGCAGGCCATGCCTACCTCTCTCTCGTTTCCATAGCATTGCGCTGTATCTATGGATACGATACCCCGCACGCAGCGCTTCAGCAACGCACTTTTCAGTGATTCTTGCGGGTGTCTGATAAGTTCCATATCCGATAATTGGCATTTTAATGCCATTATTTAATGTTGCATATTCCATTGTTTTAAATCTTTTCGTTTCGCAGCCAATTATTAGCAAAAGATGTTTGCTGCGATTCTTCATGCCCTCTATGCCCGTAAATTTTGCAAGAATTTAGTGCTTTTTCCAATGAATTAAATTCTTCTTCCGTTAATTCAACATTCCAGGCACTTAAGTTTTCTAAAATTCTTTCTTGATTTTTAGAGCCGGGAATTGGAACAGCATTTGGGTATTTATGCAGCATCCAAGCTAAAGAAATTTGTGCGTTTGTTGCATTTTTTTCTTTGGAAAATTTATTTAAAATATCTAAAACAGGCTGATTTGCAATAATATTTTCTTTTGATAACTGGGGTACAAACTTTCTTACATCATCGCCTTCAAATTTTGTATCAACAGTAACCTTACCAGACAAAAATCCGCTTGCAATCGGAGAAAACGGCACAACTCCGATATTATTTTTAAGACAATACGGGAAAATTTCTTTTTCTAAATCCCTTTCAAGCATTGAATAAAGACTTTGAATAGCGCTAACGGGTGTTACTTTATGAGCTTTATCAAGTGTCTCTACGGAAACCTGCGACAGACCCCAGGCTTTTATTATACCTTCATCTATCAATTGCCCCATTACTCCTGCGACATCTTCTACCGGAATAAATTCATTGAGTCTATGAAGATAATATAAATCAATATAATCAGTTCTTAATCTCTTCATTGATTCTTCAAGATGAGATTTTATAACGTTATATAATTTTGTAGTTTTTAAAGTGTTTTCATCAATATGTAATTTTGTCGCAAGTACAACCCCTTTTCTAAATGGTTCAATTGCTTCGCCAACAAGTTCTTCATTATGACCTTCATAAAATCGTTCTCTGCCGTAAACTTCAGCTGTATCAAAAAAATTACAGCCAAAATCATAAGCTTTTCTTATAGCTTCAATTGCATATTCTTTGCCTGGGACTTCGCCGTAACCGTGGGAAAAACCCATGCAGCCTGTTCCAATCGAGCTTACTTTTAAATCTCTTAAATTTCTCATAAAATTTCCTCACTTTCTTTTATATTAAACAATTTTTGCTTCAAATCATGTTTTTTAGTTTCTGTTGCGGTCACATTCTAACCTTGAAATCATTGACATGGAAGATATCAATATATTAAAATCGTTTTTAGAAAAACTAAAAAACGAGATGCAAACATGTATAGTCGAGAACTCAATACTTTTATTGTTGTTGTAGAGCAAGGGAGCTTTTTAAAGGCTTCAAAAGTATTATTTACAACTCCAGCTTCGGTAATGAATCAAGTAAATAAATTTGAAAGTCAAATTGGCGCAAAATTGATTGAGCGAACTAATCAAGGGATAAAATTAACTTCGCAAGGCCGTGCTATTTATGACGAAGCAAAAAAAATTGTGAAAATTTCCAAACAAGCTATATTAAAAGCAAAACAGATTGCGGCAAACAAGAAACAAGTAATTAGAGTCGGCACATCTATTCTTCGCCCTTGCACAATGTTAGTAGATTTATGGTCAAAAATAGATAATGGAACTTCTCCAATAACAATTCATATTGTTCCTTTTGATGATACTCCTTCGGGAATGGAAACCATGCTTTCTTCTCTGGGTGAAACAATTGATTGTTTTATTGGACCTTGCGATTCGCTTAACTGGAAAGAAAATTATAATATTCTGCAAATTAAACAAGAAAATTGTGCGATTGCTGTCCCAAGAAAGCATAGATTATCTAAAAAAAATAAACTATGCTGGAATGATTTAAACGGAGAAACAATTATACTCATAAAACGAGGAGACTCGCCTGTATTAAACAGGTTAAGAGATGAGATTAACACAAAACATCCGCAAATCACCATTTTAGATTCTCCACATTTTTATGATACAAGTATTTTTAATGAATGTGAACAAATGGGCTGTATTATGGAAACTTTGGATATTTGGAAAGATGTTCACCCATCTATCATAACAATTCCAATGGAATGGGATTACAAAATGCCTTACGGGATTATTTACGCAAAGCATCCGTCTGAAACCGTGGAAGCAGTCGTTGAGAAAATCGGTGAAACTTGCCAGAGCAAGTATGAATATATGTAAACGAGAAAAAGGGCAGCGTCACAACCGCCTCAAATCTCACGACTGAATCTCCGTGCCATCCTTAAATGATACCAGGACATCATCCGCCGGATACACAGTGATGTAATCCACCAAGCTGTGGACTGCCGTCTCGTCAAAAGAGTCAAGCGCAGTTCGGAAGTTTCTCCATTGCCGCAAGGCAGTCCTCAATGGTCGCTCTCCGCAGTTCCTTGTCGGTGATTTCCGCTGTGATCGCTTCCAGCCGGTCGTTCGCCTTATGCAAGGCTGGACATGATGGTGAGCAACAATTCGCCTTTGCCGTCGAAAGTCCAGATGTTCTGCTCCTCGAAGTAAACCTCCACGCCTTTGTCCTTCAAATCACGGATGGTCGTGAGGGAATCCACAGTGTTCTGCGCAAAACGGCTGACCGACTTCGTGACGATCAGGTCGGTTTTGCCGTCCAAGGCACCAGCAACCATTGACTGGAATCCCAGCCTGTGCTGTGTGGAAGTGCCCGTGATTCCTTCGTCTGAATACACCTTAACGAATTCCCAGTCGTCACATCCAGTGATATAGCCTGTATAGTAATCAATCTGCGCCTCGTAACTGTTCTGCTGGTCTTCATGATTAGTGGCGACACGGACATCTCAAAGGCGGTGTACAAGCAATTTTTGGAGAAGCTCTCAGTCTGCCGCGGCCTGTTCCACGGTTTTGACCGCACCCCGTTTACCGCGGGCAGCGATCTCGAGCGGGCGAAAACCATCAGCGGGGCGGTAAACTTCATCCTCGGCCGCGGCAGGGAAGAGGATCGGAACACCTTCGTCAAGGAAGCGCTGATGCTCCGTCAGGCTTTGTCCCTCTGTTCTTCTCTTGTGCCGAAAGAGATGCGCTTTGAAGCGGCCTTCTTTGAATCCGTGCGGGTGCTTGTCGTCAGACTGACAAATCAGGGAGGCGGGGGAAAAATATCGCTGCCGGAAATGAACCAGCGCATTAACGAGCTTCTGAAGCAGAGCATCAAAAGCGGGGGCGTCATCAATCTCTTTCCCGATGCGCGGCGGGAATTTTCTCTCTTCGATCCCAATTTTCTCGAGGAAATAGCGAAGATGAAAGAGAAGAACCTCGCTGTGGAACTCCTGAAAAAACTGATCGCAGAGAAAATTCAGATCTATCGCCGGACGAATGTCGTCAAGTCGGAGAAATTCAGCGAGATTATCCGGCGGATCATGAACTCCTACCTCAACGGCATGCTGACGAACGAGCAGGTGATTGAGGAACTCATGAACCTCGCCAGGCAGATAACCGGAGCGCACGAGGAAGGCGAGCGGCTCGGACTAAGCGCCGACGAGCAGGCATTCTATGACGCGCTTACAAAGCCTCAGGCAATAAAAGATCTCTACGAGAACGAAGAGCTGATAGCCATCACCAGGGAACTGACCGAGGCGCTCCGCAGGAGCCGTACCATCGACTGGCAGAAGAGAGAGTCCGCCCGCGCCGAGATGCGGATGATGATAAAAAACTTCTGAAAAAGCACAAATATCCGCCGGAAGGGATGGAAGACGCCGTGCAGACGGTCATGGCGCAGTGCGAACTGTGGGCGGATCGCTCCGAGCTTGAAGAGAACAGCCCGGCAGTCCCCCGCTTTTCCCCGGCGGGCTGATGCCGGCCGCGCGGGCGGCCATGCAGCCCCGGTTCAATTTGGCGGTGTCGCCCGCGCCTATCCCCTTCGGGCAGGCCGCTTCGCATTCGTATTGATTGGGGCAGCTGCCGAAGCCCGGTGCGCCATGGCCGCCATATAGGCGAATTTCTGCTCCTTCCAATGCAGAATCAACCCATTGCGGGCGGGAGCGGAAACGCGGGCAAATTGCGCGCGGGCGGACAATAGGCTTGCTCCCGGATAGGATTTCCCGTATAGTGCTTTCGCGTTTTTCCATGGCGAGACCATTACAGCTGGGAATGGCCGGACTCGGCACCGTAGGCACGGGGGTGTACGAAACCCTGTGCCACAATCACGAAATTCTGGAGGCCCGTGCCAACATCCCCTTTCTCCTCAAGAAAGTGGCCGTGAAGAATCCCGCCAAGAAGCGGAGCGCCGACATTCCCGGGGAACTGCTGACGGCTCGATGGGAGGAGCTGGTGGAGGACCCCGAAATCGACATCATCATCGAGCTCATCGGGGGCACGACGGATGCGCACAGGCTGGTGCGCGCCGCGCTGGAAGCCCGCAAGCCCGTCGTGACGGGCAACAAGGCACTGCTGGCGCTCTTTGGAGCCGAGCTTTTCCGCCTGTCGGCGGAGAAGGGCGTGCCGCTCTACTTCGAAGCGTCGGCCGGAGGCGGCATCCCCATCATCCAAAGCCTTCAGAATTCACTCATCTGCAACCACATCAACTCCATCATCGGCATCATCAACGGCACTTCGAACTTCATCCTGACGAAAATGGAGCAGCAGGGCGTTCCGTTCGAGACGGCTCTGAAAGAGGCCCAGAGACTCGGCTTCGCGGAGGCCGACCCCACGCTCGACGTCAACGGGAAGGACGCCGCGCACAAGGCGCTGATTCTGGCCATGCTGGCCTACGGCACACCCGTCACGCCCGACAAGATCTTCGTTTCGGGCATCGAGCGCATCGAACCGCGCGACTTTGAATTCGCGGCCAAGCTGGGTTACACGATCAAACTGCTGGTGGTCATCCGCCACCATGAAGAGACCGATTCGATTGAACTGCGCGTCCAGCCGAGCTTCGTGCCCGAGACGCACCTCCTCTCGTCCGTGAACGGCGTGTTCAACGCCATCGCCGTGAACGGGGACATCGTGGGGGAGACGATCTTCTACGGGCGCGGCGCGGGCAAGAACCCCACGGCCTCCGCCGTGATCGGCGACGTGGTGACCGCCATGCGCGAGCTGCACCACCCGGAGCACCACACGGGCTTCCACCCCTACGCGAAGCCGCTGCGCATCATGCACATCAACGAGACAAAGTCCCCGTGCTACCTGCGCATCCGCGTAATGGACCGGCCGGGCATCATCGCCGAAATCGCGGGAATTCTCGCCTGGCACGGCATCAGCATCTCCGCCACCAACACCCTGGACGGAGAACCCGACGCCGGCGGCGTCATGTGGAACGATCTCGTCTTCATCGTGCACACGTGTCCATGGGGCCGGCTCCAGGCCGCCTTGGCGGAAATCGCCAAGAACCCGGACATCGGCTCCGACCCCGCCGTCATCCGCATCGAAAAATTTCATCATTGAACGACCATGGCGCTCATCGTACAGAAATACGGAGGTTCTTCGGTAGGCACGATTGACCGCATCCGCAACGTCGCCCGCCGCCTGCTGGACACGGCCCGGGAAGGGAACAGCGTGGTGGGCGTGGTCTCCGCCATGCAGGGGGTGACGGATCGTCTCATCAAGCTGGCGCACGAGGTGACACCCGCGCCCTCGGAACGCGAACTGGACGTGCTGCTCTCCACAGGCGAGCAGCAGTCCATCGCCCTGCTCTGCATGGCCATCCAGGACATGGGAGGCAAGGCGGTCTCGATCACGGGAGCCCAGGCGGGCATCCGCACCTTCGGCTCGCACACGCGGGGAAGAATCGGCAGCATTCACCCGGGCTTCATGCTCAGCCGGCTCGCGGAAGGCAACATTCTCATCTGCGCCGGCTTTCAGGGCATCACGGAAGAAGGGCTCATCCACACCCTCGGCCGGGGCGGCTCGGACCTCTCGGCCATCGCCCTGGCCGCCGCGCTGAAAGCGGACGTCTGCCAGATCTACACCGACGTGGACGGCGTCTACACCTGCGACCCCCGCATCGTGCGCGACGCCGCGAAAATCCCCTCCCTTTCCTACGACGAAATGCTCGAAATGGCGTCGAGCGGCTCGAAAGTCATGCAGGCCCGCTCGGTCGAATTCGCCAAGAAATTCCACGTCGCCTTTGAAGTGCGCAATTCCATGAACAACAATCCAGGCACCATCGTACAAGAGGAAATCCCCGCCATGGAGGCCGTCGCCGTGCGGGGCATCTCCATCGAGCGCGGCCAGGCCCGCGTCACCGTCTCGGGCATCACGGCTCCCGTGGCCTACACGGCCAAGATTCTCAACGCACTGGCCGAAGCCGAAATCAACATCGACATGATCGTGGCCAACACGGCGCACGACGGCATCGCCCGCCAATCGTTCACCATGCACGTGAACGACCTCGGCCATGCCCAGGCGGCTCTGAAGCCCCTGATGGCCGAATTCGGGCCGAACGCCCGGCTCGAGACGGAAGCCGGCCTCGCCAAGCTCTCCGTCGTGGGAATCGGCATGCGCTCCCACTCGGGAGTGGCGGCCACCGTGTTTCAGACCATGGCGGACGAAGGCATTCCCGTCGGGATGATTTCCACGTCAGAAATCAAGATCACGCTCACGGTAGACGAACGGGACGTGGAACGTGCGGCCAGCGCCGTCCACGCGGCTTTTCACCTGAACGCCATCAAGCCCTGACCCATGCCGGACGCCCCCGTACCCGCGAAGGAGGAATACGAATTCAAGCCCGCCGTCAAACGGATAGCGGCGGGGCTGCTCGTCGTCGCCATCGCGGCATTGGAAATCAGCGCCTACCGCGTCGGGGCCTCCCACGGGTACGAGAAGGGGCAGGATTCGCCCTCGCCCAAAGCGCAGGCTCTGAGCGACGAAAAGGCCGTCCTGAACCTCAGCCACTGCCTGAAACACCTCTCCGGCGACGACGCCAGCCTCGAACGGCTCGCCGCTCACCGCCGCGGCGAACTCGCGTGGATCAAAGACGCCGCCCTCCTGCGCGAAGTGAAATGGATGCTGTGCGACGCCCTGATCCGGCGGGGGCTCCTCTCATCGGCGCGCCCCCTGGCTGACGAAATCTTCGGAGAGGAAGGCTTGAACCCGGACGCCGCATGGACACACCGTCTGGAAAGCGCGGCCGCGGCCGAAGCGAAACAGGGCGACCCCGCCCGCGCGCTGTCCCTGTACACGCGGGCGCGGGAGAACTACGCGCGCCTCGGGCTCGTTCACGACGAACTGCGCTGCCTGAACAGCGAAGCGGAGCTGGCCGCCGCGGACGGCGATCCGCAGACTCTCGTCTCCACGTTGAAAAAGATCTACGGCCGGGCGGGCTCGCTCGGGGAACCGGGGCTCGGTCTTCAGACGAGCGCCCTGGTGCATCTCGGGCGCGTCTTCCGCGCCCAGGGAGACGCGGACGGCGCCAACAAATATTTCGGGCTGGCCGTCCGGGCATGGCAAGGGAAGCGCCCCCTCCCGGAACCGGCCAGCGCGCGCATCTGCCTCGGCGAGGCTCTGCTCGAACTGGGGCGCAGGGCGGAAGCCGAGGAACTGCTCGAATCGGGAGTAAACGCATGCTCCGCCGCCGGCGCCGAAGGCAGCTACCTGCTGAGCGGGCTGCGCTCACTCGCCCGCCTCGCCAGCGAAAAGAAACAATTCGATGACGCCCTGCCGCTGCTCTATCGGGCGGAAGGCATCGCCCGTGCACGCCTCGGGGAGGACTCCCCCTACTGGCCCTGCCTCTATGACCAGCGCGGCTGGGCGCTTCTGAACAAGGGCATGCCCGAACAGGCCCTCGCGGACTTCCAAAAGGCGGCGGCCTTCACCGGCGAGCCCGCCGCCCTGGCTCAGGCTCTCGAAGGCGCGGGGCGCGCCTCCATCGAACTGGGGCGCCCGGATGACGCCGCGGCCGCCCTCGAACAAGCGGCCGCCCTGCGCAGCCGGCACTTTGAAAAGGACCTCGCCTCAAAGGCCCGCGTCAACCGCACTCTGGGGCTGGCCCTCGACATGAAAGGGGACACCAACGGCAGCATCGCGGCCTATCGGGCGGCTCTCGGCGAACTCCGCCTGTGCGGAGACACGGCGCCGCCCGAATTGAAGGCCGCCCTTCTTCTGAGCCTCGGCTATGCCTACAGCGAGAACAAGCAATGGAAGCAGGCGCTGTCGTGCTGGGAGGAAGTTCTGCCTCTGCTCGACGAAGACCGCCGGCAGGAAATTCTGGACCAGATACACGGGTGCCGCCGGGAAACCGCCAAAGCAACTTCCATCCCGGAATCTTCCGACAACTAACAGCCCTCATCTCCGATACCATGTCAGCCATGCACAGACGCTTCACCCCGCGCAAGAAACACAGCAAGACGCACCTCCCCGTGACCATCGGCGTCATCGTCATCATCGGCCTTTCGCTTTTCCTGTACAGCAAGCGGGACGCCATCGCCTCCTGGTTCACGCCGAAAATCGAGAAGATCACCAGCGACGCCGAAGCCAACGAGCGCCTCGACCGCCTCATGTCCAGCCTTGCGGGAGACCGCATCTCCGTACTCGAACTGGCCCGCGACTACCGGGCCCGCGTGGCATGGATCAAAGACGCGAGAACCAAGAAGCAGTTCGAGTGGATTTTGATGAACCGCCTGATCGAAATCGGCGAATGGGACGAAACGCTCAAGATTCTGCCCGAAGTAATCTCCATCGCCAACACGCCCCAGCTTGAAACGCTGGCGGAAGAGGCTCGGGAACACGGCGACTACGAACTCCAGCTGAAAATCGAGGATAAAATCCAGAAGATACTGAGCGAGAACACTTCGAAAGAGGATATATCCTACCTGCTGCGCTCTCTCCAGCGCAGCGTGGACACCGACCTGAAACTGCAGGACAAAAACGACGCCATCAAGCGAATCACCAGGCTGGACAAGCCCCATGTGCAGGCGCGCATTGAAACGCAATCACAGGCGGCGGACGCCGCCGCGCTGCAACTGCAGCGCGCCCACCTCTCCGAGGTGAAGGAGCCCGTTTACGTACAAGTCAAGTCTCTGCTCAAGGCTCAGAACTGGCCGCCCTGCCCCGCCACCTCCATCCTCTTGATGGAGGAGGTGCGCACCACCCTCTCCGAGGACGCCAACCTGAAGCCGGACATCCTGAGAGACCTCGCCATCAAGATGGACCGCTGCGTCAGCTCGATGCTGGGCTCCGGGAATCTCAACAAATCCCTGCCCGCGTGCTACATGATGCTCGGAGAGATCCTCCACCGTCTGGGGGACGCGCCGGGATGCGCCAAGGCGCTGTCGCTGGCCGCCGCGTTCGCCGAAGGCTTCAACGAAATGACGCCCGAAACGGAACTGCGCATCGCGCGCCTCCGCTCGCGCGCGCTCATTTCGCAGAACGAAATGGAACAGGCCCGCGACGACCTCAAATACCTGGCCGAAAAGGATCCCGATGCCTCTGAACGGATCCGCGCCCTGATTCTGCTGGGGGAGAACAGCCAGGGAGAAGAGAGGGAGAAATTCGCCCGGCTGGGCTGGGCGGCGCTGGAAGCCGCTCCCGCCGCGCTGGAGAACAGGGATTCCCTGATGGCCGGCATCGCCTCCAACCTGGCCGAGAGCCACAAAGCCCGCAAGGAATACGCGGAAGCGGCCGGCTGGTACGCAAAGGCGCTCAAACTCTCGCAGACTCTGTACCCCGATCTGACGGACGGGCGCGCCCTGTCCATCCGCTGCAAGCTGGGATTGGCGCAGCTTCAGGCGAAAAATGACGCCGCCGCCGCACGGCAGTTCCTGGGTGTGGTGCGCGACATCGAAGCCTTCGACAAGACCGCACGGGAGGCATTCGACAAGGCGGAACCCGCCCTTTACAAACAAGCCGTACGCGAACTTTCCCGCGCCTACCTCTTCATGAAGGAACGAGACCTCGCCAAACAGGTAATCCGCAAAATCGGAGAAGGCTTGCCCGACGCCAGCCGCTGATCCCGCCCCGCCACCCAGCACCACTTCCACCGAAAGAGCAAAACCATGAAAAAAATATTCGTTTCCGGATGTTATGACATCCTCCACGCCGGACACATCCAATTCTTTCAAGAAGCGCGCGCTGGGAGACTACCTGATTGTCTCGTTCGCCTCGGAAGAAGTGCTGTGGCACCACAAGAAGCGCAAGCCCTCGATTCCCGACGCGCACAAGAAAGTGCTCCTCGAAAGCCTTCGGATGGTCGACTGCGTCATTGTGGGCAGGGGCATGAAGAAAGGTCTCGATTTCGAAGATGAATTTCTGGCAATCAAGCCTCATGCGCTCGTCGTCACAGAAGACGATCTCTACACCGAGGTGAAACGGGAGCTCTGCTCCCGGGTGGGGGCGGAATACATCGTGCTGCCCAAGACACCCCCGAAGTTCCCGCCGGTTTCCACCACGCTGCTGGTCAATCGCATCAAGGCGCCCACGGAGGTTCCCCTGCGCGTCGATTTCGCCGGCGGCTGGCTCGACGTGCCCGCGCACGCACGGCCCGGCGACTACGTGGTCAACTGCGCCGTCACGCCGATGGTATCCCTGCGCGACTGGCCGTACGAGAAGCGCTCCGGCATGGGAGGCAGCGGCGCATGGGCCATTCTGGAAGGGCGCAATCCGGTCGAAGCCGAACTCGGCCTCGGCGTGGGCTGGCAGGACCCCGCCGTGATCAGGGAGACGGGCTGCTGCGTCTGGCGCTCGGGTCCGCTGCCCGTACTCGACATGAAGTCCACCGGCGATTTTCTGGATGGGCGCATGGCCATCATCTACACGGGCGTCGACCACGACACGCCCTCGAACGTGAACCGCGAGCGCGACTACGAGAGAATCGCCCAGAGCGCGCTGATCGCCCGCACGGGCGTACTGGAAAGCAGCGTCCATGCGCTCGCCGCAGGAATCAACCTCTATTACAGCGTGCAGCTCGACGAGGGGATGAAGCCCCTTGCACCCATCGAGGGCAGCATCGCCCGCAAATATCTGGGCGGCGGACACGGCGGCTACGCCCTCTATCTGTTTTCCGACCCCACGGCCAGGGAAACCGCTCTGAAAAGCACGCCCGGCCTGCGCCCCGTCGAACCCTACTGCCGCAAACCCGTCTGACGCGCCGGCATGTCTTCCCTGAAACGCAGCAGCCTGATCGCCGCAGCGGCCATCTTCTGCTGCCGGTTCACCGGACTGGCGCGGGAAGTAGCCTATACCGCGCTGTTCGGCGCCACGGGAGCGCTCGACGCCTTTCTGACGGCGTTCCGCGTGCCCAACATGTTGCGCGACATGTTCGCCGAGGGAGCTCTTTCCCAGAGCTTCACCAGCGTGATGAGCAAGGCGGAAGAACAATCGGGACGCGAAGCCGCATGGGAGCTCGCCCATCAAGTCGTTTCCCAGCTGGTATCTCTCATGGTGTGCCTCGTCGCTCTCGGCGTCCTGCTGGCCGGGGCGTTCATGCAGGCTCTCTACCCGGAGCGCGCCCGCCTTGTGCTCGTGACGCCGCCGGACGCGGCCGCGCAGGGAACGGAGCTCCCGGCCACGTTCCGCGAAATCCGAGCCGACGCCGACGGCCTGAAGGAGGCCGTGTTCACAGCCTCCGCCGGTCTCGAGGGAATTTCAGAGCATTCGTGCCTGCGCGTCGGCACGCTGGAGAAACTCTCCCCCGGCGGAACGGTGCGGCTCACCACGACGGCGGAAAACCTCGGGACGGCTTCCGGCGCCCCCCTGCTGCAAGTGGAGCCGCGCAGTTACATCAACCTGGCCGCCGATCTCTGCCGCATCATGTGGCCGTTCATCCTCCTGGCGTCGCTTTCCGCCCTGAGCATGGGCGCGCTCAATGTCTTCGGGGTATTCGGCCTGCCCAATCTCGCCAGCGCGGCCTTCAACCTCACCACCATCGCGATGGGCGCATTGATCGGCTGGTGCATCGATCCCGCGTTCGGCGCCGACGCGCTGTACGGCTTTGCGGCGGCGGTCGTTCTGGGGGGCGCGGCTCAAGTGCTCGTCCAAGTGCCCAAGCTGAGGCAGAAGGGCTATGCGCCCCGCTGGAACATCGGCCTGACGTGGAAAGGCGGGCGGCTCTCCTTCACGGACGGGCGCGTGCGCCGCGTCTGGGCGCTCATGGTTCCCGGAGTGATTGCGGCGGGCATCACGCAGACGAATGTCTTCATCAACACCTCCTTCGCTCTGTATCTGCCGTCCGGCGCCGTCACCGCGCTCTCGAGCGCCTTCCACCTCTGGCAGCTTCCCGTAGCTCTCTTCGGTGTGGCCGTAGGCATGGTGGTGCTGCCCTCCGTCTCGCGCATGGCTCTCACCCGCAGCGGAAGCTCCGACATCCCCGAACATCTCGCCGGCGCCCTGCGCTTCGCCGCGTTCTTCGCCGTGCCTTCGGCCGTGCTGCTGGGGCTCTGGGGCGAAGAGATCGTCAGTCTGTTCTTCCAGCGCGGGCGTTTCACCGCGGCCGCATCGGAACTCACCGGACGCGTACTGGCGGCCTACTCCCTGGGATTGCTGGGCTATGCCGGCATGAAGGTACTGCAGCCTGTCTTTCTGGCGCTTGAAAAGCCCTGGGCTCCCGCCGGGCTGGCTCTCGCGGCCTGCGCCCTTTCCATCTTCCTCAACTATCTCTTCGTGCATGTGCTGCACCTAGGCGCTCCGTGGCTGGCCCTCACCACCTCGGTGATCACCACGTTCAATTTTCTGTTTTATTTCATCTATTTGAGGCGTCTGCTCGGGCACATGGCGCCGAAGGTTCTCGTCCCCGGTCTCCTGCGCATCGCCGCGGCGGGCGCGGTATTCGCCGCCGCCTGCCTGGGAATCCGAAGCTTTTTTTTCGAAGGATTCACCTCTTGGAGCTTCTCCGGGCGCCTGTTCGGGCTCGCATGCGGCGGCGGCGCCGCCGCCGCCTCGTATTTTGCGGGCGCATGGATCTTCCGCGTGCCCGAATTCACCGGCACACTCAGCCTTCTCGCGCACAGGGGAAAGAAAGCGGCCTGAAAAAAGAGGAATCGCACGCCGGGCAGAGAGCCCCCTTACGGCACAAGAAAGCGCGATTCTTTCAGGCGCTCCCAGCCGTCTTCGAGCACGTAAACGGGCGCGGCAAGCATCTCGAGATCGCGGAGAGCCTGGGCGATCTCTTCGGCCGCGGAATGCTCCCGCCCGCTGAAGACGATGACGCATTCGCCCCGGGAGCCGGCGTCGAGCATGCGCTCGAGAGCCTGGTCGAGCAGCTCCTCGTATTCGGGACCTCGGCGCAGAGGGAACGAGCGGCCCGGCGCAAGGGTAATGTGTCCCCGTTCGTAGGAGCTCTGATCCCGGGCGTCGATCCACACGATTTTCTCGCCCCATTGTTCCAAGGCGGTTTCCAGACAAACGCGCCCTTCGGGGAGATTCTGCTCCCGGCAGGGAGGCGTACGGCCGGGCGCGAAGAAAAGGGAATCCGCATACCACAACCCCAGAGAGGCCGCCAGAATCAGAAAGCAGAGAGCGACGAACTGGCCGAAGGTATCTCTCATCGGGCCGCAGGATGAATGCTTAAGAAAACGGGAATCCTCGCGTAGCGCGGATCGTCGCTGTCCGTCTCGATCAACAGGCGGTTGACAATCTTCCTGCCCGTGTCCTTCGGAATGACGGCGACGGCATAGCGCACCCCGGGGGTCACGGTGGAAGGCTCGTAATCGAAAGCGTCGCCTACAAGACTCACCCGCTTGAGTCTGAACGGACAATCAGGGGTCAGCACAATCGTAACGGTCTTGGTCTCGGCCGGGCCGCCCTGCTTCCAGACAAGCCCCTTCGGGCGCACGGCGAGAAGCTCCTTCACCATCACCCGGATGACCAGCCTGTGCTCAACGCCGTCGGAAGTATAAACGGACACGTCCTTGCTGACGGTTCCGGTAAAAGTTCTGGTATCGACAACCAGAAGGATGCGTCCCGAGCGGCCGGGAGCCACGGCGCTTCCGCCCTCGACGCGCGCCTCCGTACAGGGGCAATGGGGTTTGACGCGTTCGATGGAGACGGTTTTCTCTCCCGTGTTGGTGAAGGTGAAAGCCACAGGAAGGACACTTTGCCGGGGCTCGATTTCCCGGCGCACCATCCGGCTTTCGAACTCAAGCCCGGCCCGGGCGGGAACACAAGCGAACAGCGCGGAAAGCAACAGCAGGCCAAGGCGGGGAAAAGGGGAGTTCATGGAGCGGGAGGCATCTTCTTTTTGGAGAGATCCGACGCGATTCCCGCGATAAAAAAGATAGCGGCCGCGATGCAGATACATGAATCAGCCACATTGAAGGCGGGCCAATGGTACCCGCCGGGCCAGTCCGGCGAGGTGATCCACGGCAGCGAAACGTCGATGAAATCGACGACGTACCCATTCATCAGCCGATCCCAAAAAGACAGCATCCCGCTTCCTTTCACGAAGAACCCCTGCACCAAACGATCCGTGACGTTGCCGAGAATGCCCGCCGTGATGAAGGCCCAAGACACGCGTAGCAGCCTCGTCTCAAAAAAACCTCGGCGGAAAAGAGCGTAGAGGCCGGCCAGCGCGAGCAGCGGCACGGCCAGAAAAACGTAGCTCGACCACGCCGTTCCATTGCCCAGGCCGAAAGCCACGCCCGTATTGTGCACGCGCGTGATCGTCAAATGCAGGAGCCCCCATCCGCCGGTAATCACGGGAAGGCGGTCAGCGGCCATGGAAAACCCATCCGTAAAGACAATGGGAGGTCTGAAATTGAGGACGATCCACCATTTTGCGGCCTGATCGAGCACATAGAGAGCCGCGATCAGAATCACGAGCCCCCGCGAGGGGGAAAGCTTCCCCCCCTGAACGGATGTTTCCGGAACCGTTTCGCCGCTGGCCATGGCCTTTTCCTTATCGGGCGTTGGTTACTTGGGCACAACGGGCGCAAAGGCCGCTGCTTTCCACGGGTTCGTAACGGCGGCAGCGCGGACACATCGGACAAGAGGAAAGCGAGGCATGAGCCGAAAGGCTCTCACCCGTCTCCACATGAAGATCGGCAATGATGAAGAACTCCGTCACAAAAGCGCGATCGCTGAGCAGCGCGACCACATCCGGGTTCTCGGTGCGCGGAACGACGAGATGTACGGCCGCCTCGTTGTTCTTCGCAAACACCTTGGCCTGCACTTGGGCTTCAATGGCTATCTGAACGGCCGATTTGATCTCCTGCAAACGCTCGAAAAGCGCGGATGCCTCCCGCGTGTCGAACTCCGGAAACACGTCCGGGAAATCCTGTTCATGCACACTGTCCTTGTGGCCGGCGTGCTCCCAGGCTTCGTCGGCCGTATAAACCAATATGGGAGCCAGCAGCAGACAGAGGGAATGGAAGATGCGGTGCATCGCCGTTTGTGTGGCGCGGCGGCGCAGAGAATTGCGCTCGTCGCAGTAGAGCCTGTCTTTCGTGATGTCGATGTAGAGCGATGAAAGATCATTGGCGCAGAATTGGTTGATCAGGGTGAACACCCGGCGGAAATCGAAAGCTTCATAAGCGGCCCTCGCCTCGGAGATCACGCTGTTGAGACGCTCCATGATCCAACGGTCGAGCAGGGGCATCCGCGCGGCGGGCACGGCATCCCGGGCGGGGTCAAAATCGCCGATATTGGCCAGAAGAATACGCAGCGTGTTGCGCAGGCGGCGATAGGGCTCGGCAATCTGCTTGAAGAGCTCCTCGCCGAAGGGCACTTCATTCTGCCAGTCGACCGAAGAGACCCAAAGGCGCACGACATCAGCACCGTATTTTTCATAGAAGTATTTGGCGCCCGTAGGTTTCTGATAGGATCCCTGCGCACTTTTGGACAGCTTGCTGCGATCCTGGTTGACCACGAAACCGTGCGTCATCACTGTTCTGTACGGGGCGAGCCCCCTCCAAGCGACGGAGAGAATGAGAGAACTCTGGAACCACCCCCGGTGCTGATCCGTCGCTTCGAGGTAGAGATCCGCCGGAGCCGGAAGCCCGGGGCGGCTGTCCATCACGGCGGCATGCGAACTGCCGGAATCGATCCAAACGTCGAGCGTATCTCTGCCCTTACGCCAAGATGAAGGCAGACCAAGCATGTGGCAGAGCTCTTCGTCCGTGCTCTCAAACCAGACGTTCGAACCTTTCTCGGCCACGAGATCAGCGATTCTGCGCACAAGCGGGGCATCGAGCACGGCCCGGCCGCCTTCGTCGAAAAAGACGGGCAGCGGCACGCCCCAGGAACGCTGGCGCGAAATGCACCAATCCGGGCGGGCCTCGACGGTGCCTTGAATGCGATTGCGCCCCCAGGCGGGCAGCCATTGTGTCTTCCCGATCTCGGCCAGCGCAAGCGGACGCAATTTTTCCATCGAGATGAAAAACTGTTCGACGGCGCGGAAGATGATGGGCGTCTTCGAACGCCAGCAATGGGGGTACTGGTGGGTGTACTCCTCCCGTCCCAGCAGAAAACCGCCGCTCTGCAGCATGGAGATCACGGCCTCGTTGCTTTCAAGCACATGCCTGCCCACGAGGGAGGGCACGCCCACTTCTTCGGTGTAATTTCCGTCATCGTCCACCGGGGAAAGCACGGGCAGATCGTACAGTCGGCCGACATGGAAGTCATCCGCGCCGTGCCCCGGCGCAATGTGGACCGCGCCGGTGCCGGCATCCGTCGTCACAAAGTCCGCCGTGACGAGGAGCGATTCGCGATCGAGGAAGGGGTGGCGCGCCCTGCGGTTTTCAAGCTCCCGCCCGCGGAAGGCGTGCAGGGTCTCGGCGAGAGCCCAGCCGGTCTTTTGGGAAAACGAGCCGATCAGCTCCTTCAGCAAAATGAAACGGCGCGATTCGCCGCCCTTTACAAATGAGCCGAGCACATAGTCGAGCTGAGGATGAAGAGCTATAGCCACATTGGCCGGGAGCGTCCACGGCGTGGTCGTCCAGATCACGACCGAGGCGTCCGCGCCCTCCACAGGCTCCGCCAGCGGGAAGGCGACAAAAATGGCCGGGCTCGTGTCCTCCTGGTATTCCACCTCGGCTTCGGCGAGAGCCGTATGCGCGGCATAGGACCACTGCACCGGCTTGCGGCTCTGATAGACCGCCCCCGCCTCCACGAGGCGGGCAAACACGCGCAGCACGGCGGCTTCATAACCGGGATCCATCGTGAGATACGGGTGCGCCCAGTCGCCGAACACACCCAGCCGGCGAAAGGAATTGCGCTGAACGTCTATATATCTGCGGGCGAAATCGGCGCAGCGGCGGCGGATCTCCGCGGGGGCGAGATCGCGCTCTTTCTGAACAACCTTGTATTCGATGGGCAGGCCGTGACAATCCCAGCCCGGAACGTAGGGCGTCGAGAAGCCGGCCATCGTCTTGCTCTTGAGCACCAGATCCTTCAACACCTTGTTGAGGGCTGTGCCCATGTGCACGTCGCCATTGGCAAAAGGCGGCCCGTCATGCAGCAGGAAAAGCGGGGCGCCCTGTTCGCGGCGGCGGCGCTGAATTCGCTCGTAGAGACGCTCATTCTCCCATTTCTGCAGGCGAAGAGGCTCCTTGCTGGTAAGATCCCCCCGCATGGGGAAAGTCGTCTCGGGCAGAAGAATCGTCTCTTTGTAGCTCCGTTCAGGCGTGCTCATGCGCGGGAGAGTATCATACACCCTGCGTCAAGTCAAACGCGAAGAGCGCCCAACCGCTCTCTCTTCGGAGGAATTGCCGGGGAAGACGGGGTTCTCTTCCCCGGCGGCACGGCCCGCGAGCTTCTCCTTGACGAGTCGGGAGCCGCCGCGTATGCTTTGCCGACACCTCGGCATATGGACACGCTCGATCTCTGGCTCCGGCAGGGGAGCTCTTTTCTATGGGGGTACATTCTCCTTTTCTGCCTGCTGGGCACGCATCTGTACCTGACGATCATCCTGCGTGCGCCCCAGCGGCACTTGTGGACGAGCCTGAAATTGTACTTCGGGAAAGGCGGCGCGGCGGGCGAGATTTCACACTTCGGCGCGCTGATGGTTTCTCTTGCCGCCAATATCGGCACGGGCAATGTAATCGGCGTGGCCGGAGCCGTGGGGCTCGGGGGGCCGGGCGCGATCTTCTGGTGCTGGCTGACGGGCGTGCTGGGGATGTCCACGCGCTACGCCGAGGCTCTTCTCTCCAGCCGGTACCGGGTGCGCGACGAAGAAGGAGTCATCGTGGGCGGCCCCATGTACGTGCTCGCACGCGGACTGAACGCGCCCCGGCTAGGAGCCCTCTTCGCCGTGTTCACGGCCATCGCCGCCTTCGGCATCGGCAATGTCACCCAGGGAAACTCCGCGGCCGGGCGCCTGTATGAAACATTCGGCGTACCCACTTGGATCACGGGAACCGCGCTCAGCGCACTCGTGGCGGCCGTGCTTCTGGGAGGGCTGAGGCGCATTGCCGGCATCTGCGCCGTGTTCGTGCCGGCGATGGCCGTCGTCTATATCGCGGGCTGCTGTTACATCCTCTGCGTTCAGGCGGATTACATCCTCCCGGCCATCCGGCTCATCCTCGACCAGGCGTTCACGGGGCAAGGCATGGCGGGCGGCCTGTTCGGCTCGTCCATGATGATCGCCATGCGCGCAGGCGTGTCGCGCGGGCTCTTCTCCAACGAGGCCGGCATGGGCTCCTCGCCCATCGTGTCAGCCCCGGTCTGCACGCCCAACCCGGTGCAGCAGGCTCTGGTATCCTCCACTGGCCCCTTCTGGGACACCGTGGTGATCTGCTCGCTCACAGGACTGGTCATCGTGACGAGCATCCTCGCCCATCCGGACATTTCTTCCTCGGACGGCGAACGCCTCACCCTCCTCGCCTTCGGCAAAATCGGCTGGTTCGGCTCCTCTCTGCTCACCATCAGCCTGCTGACATTTGTCACCTCCACCGTGCTCGGCTGGTCTTATTTCGGCGAACGCGCCCTGCAATATCTGGGAGGCAGGCGATGGATCCTCCCCTACCGCACGCTCTGGGTGGCGGCCGTCTATCTGGGCTGCACCACCAAATCCTCCATTGTGTGGAATTTCGCCGATTGCGCCAACGCGCTCATGGCTCTGCCCAATCTCGTCTCTCTCGCGGGGCTCAGCGGAGTGCTCGTTGCCGAGACCCGCCATTATCTGTGGCAAGGGCGTCTGAATGAAGCCGACACTCGGGGAATACCCACATGGCGCGCGGTTCGGAAAAAGAGGGACTGACAAGGCGGCGGGGGCACGCCGGGCGCTTCCGCCTCACCGCTCCGCATTTCGTCCTCCGATCTGCCGGCGGATTCCCTCCAGAAACACCTCTTCGAGACTGCGGGCGGCATTGCCTTCAAAAAGCAGGCGGGCGGCGGGGTCTTCTTCGATCAGATCATGGATGCGTTCCATCAGCGCGGGAGAGGCGTCTTCAAGGAGAATCTTCTGACGCCGGCTGCTGCGGGTGAGTTCATCCATCGTCCCTTCGGCAATGAGGACGCCCTGGTAGAGAACACCGACGCGATCGCAGACTTCCTGCACTTGCTCCAAGAGATGCGAGCAGAGAAACACCGTGGCGCCGCGCCGCTTCATTTCGAGAATAATATCGCGGATGACCCTCGAACCGAGAGGGTCCACCCCGGCGGTCGGTTCGTCGAGCACCACCAGGCGGGGATCCTGCACGAGAGCCTGCGCCATGCCGATGCGCTGCAGCATGCCTTTCGAATAACCGCCCAGACGCCTCCCCGCGGCTTCCTCAAGCCCCACGAGAGCCAGCAGCCCGGCGGTCTTTTCCTTCAGAGCCCGCCCGCGCAGCCCGCACAGCCTTCCGTAAAAGCGCACGGTCTCCTCGCCGGTGAGAAATTTGTAGAAATAGGGGTTCTCCGGCAGAAAACCGATTTCACGGCGACTCCGCGAAGCCCGCGCCGGATGGCCGAAGACAGTGCAGACGCCCGCCGTGGGTTTCAGCAGGCCGATGAGAGTCTTCATGACGGTTGACTTGCCGGAGCCGTTCGGCCCGACAAGCCCATACACTCCACCCTCGGGGATGGCGAGCGAGACTCCTTTCACGGCGTAAACGCCGCGCCGGCCCCACGTTCCCCTGAACTGCTTGTGCAGATCGCGGATTTCGACGGCCGGCGAAGAGTCAATCTTGGGCGACATGCGGAATCAATGAATTTCGCCGAGACGGCGCAGAAGGTTCTTCGACATTTCAATCCCCTTCTCAAAGATCTCCAGACGCATGTTCTCGTTGGGCGAGTGAATGCGGGCGTCCGGCAGATCAAGGCCAAGCAGCAGAGCATCCCTGCCGAGAACCTTGCTGATTTCGGCGATGACGGGGATGCTGCCGCCCTCCCGCACGAGAACGGGCGCATTGCCGAACGTCTCTTCCAAAGCCTGCTGCGCGGCTTTGCCGAAAGGGGAGTGAGGATCGCATACATAGGCTTCACCGCCATGCTGAGGGGTGACTTTCACCGTCACCCCCCGCGGAGCCACTCGCTCAAAATGCTCGCGGATGAGCCTGTTGACGCGCTCCGGATCCTGCCCCGGGACGAGGCGGCAGGAGATCTTGGCACGGGCGCGGGTCGGGATGACCGTCTTGCTGCCATCCCCTTCGTAGCCGCCTGATATTCCGTTAAGCTCAAAAGTGGGACGCGCATAGATGCACTCGGCGCCGGTGTAGCCCTCTTCGGGGCGCAGGGCGGACACACCCGTGAGCCGCGCAAGCGAGGCGTCGTCCATACCGGGCACCCTGCTCCACATCACGCGCTCCCAAGATGCGATATCGTCCACCCCATCGTAAAACCCTTCGATGAGCACATGCCCCCCGGAATCACGGCATGTAGCGATCATTTCGCAGAGCGCGGTGATCGGGTTGGCGACAGCTCCGCCGAACATGCCGGAGTGAAGATCCATCGCCGGGCCGGACACCTCCACTTCACAGCAGGCCAACCCCTTGAGTCCATAGCTGAATGTCGGCACGTCGGGCGCGGCCATACCCGTATCGGAAACGACGATCACGTCGCATGCGAGCAGCCCGCGATGCCCGGGGAGGAAATCGTGCAGACTGCGGCTGCCCATCTCCTCTTCGCCCTCAAAGAGAAAAGTGATATTGACGGGCAGAGCCCCGTCTTCGCGCAAAAGCTCTTCGGCGGCAAGGATATGAGCCATGATCTCACCCTTGTCGTCCGAAGCTCCCCGAGCGTAGATGCGCCCGTCACGAACTTCGGCTTCGAAGGGATCGCTCTCCCACGCCTCGATGGGATCCACCGGCATCACGTCATAGTGGCCGTAAATCAGGAGGCGGGGTTTGCCGGGGACTTCGGAGCCGCGGGCTACCACAATGGGATGCCGGCCCGTCTTGTGCGCGGCGGCGTCAAACCCCATCGAGGAAAGCTTGGCCACCAGCCAATCGGCGCACCCGGCCGTATCGTCGTCGTGCGCCTTCTGGCAGGAAACACTCGGGAAGCGCAGGAACGCCTTCAATTCATCCAGTCTGCTCATGCCCCCAATGTACACCATCGGCGCCCCGCTGCAAGCACGGATTGCGTTTCCCGACGCGGAACGCGCTTCCCCCGGCCTCTGCGGGAAGCGGAGGCGTTTCCTCCATTCCGACGGCTCACTGCAGCGCAATCGCAAAAAGGAAGAGCGCCTCTCCCGCGGCCTTCCCCCGTCAGCGTTTCTTCTTTGCGGGCTTCTGTTGGTCGGGGATCTTCATCTCCTCCCGATTCCCGCCGGAATAGGGGGTCATTCTCCAGTTGATGTCGCTGAGCGGGCCTGTTCCGTGAAAGACAAACATGCCCGCCGTCAAAATGCGCACGGGGAGCAGAGCCACGCCGGCGAAGCTGAGGTTAGGGAAGCGAAGGCGCAGATGGGAGTTGACCGTCAGATCGTCCAAGCTGACGGAACCGTTGCCGTCGAGGGAGAGATTCGTGCCGACGGCACGGAGGTTGTTGGAGACAATGTATTTGTCCCCGAGCTCATAGCTCCACGTGGCCTCCTGAATGTTATAGTCGATGACATATTCGATGCCGGGAATATACTTGTTGAGCAGGCGGCCGATCATGCCGAGGAAAGGGAACTCGAGCAGATTGCCGTTGCGGATCGCACCTTTCCCTTCCCCCTTCAGGGTGGCCAGGCGCCCCCCCTTCGACGTGAACGCAATGGAAGCGGCGGCCTCCGCGTCATGGAGCTCCGAATTGAATGATCGGGCTATTGCGGAAAGGGACATGCCGTCAGCGGCAAACTCCCCGTTGAGCGCGTCGCCCGATTCGTCAATCTGAATCTGCAAATTCCCCACGACTTTCCCACGCCAGCACTCCGCCGAAAGCTGCGCTACATTCACCCATTTCGGGGTGATGTCCACTCTCCCGCTGATTTTTCCCCCGCCAAGCGGCTTCAGCTCGAGCGTCGTGCCGAACAGAGGATAATGTACTTCACCTTTTGTAGAGAATTCGAGCGAACTGCGCATCCGGCTCATGTCGTCGCTCAGCGGATACGTGCCCCAGCCCGAAACGAAAACGGGCTTCAGGAAATGGAACTCGGAAAGGGCGCGCGCCCCGGCGGGTGTGAACATGCGCAGCGAGTACGGCATGTAGACCTCCCCGGCGATATTTTGAACCTCTATAGTGTTCTCCTTCAAATTGAAGAGAACGTAATCGGCGTTCAGAACGCTCGTCTTGTCCCCCTGAATTTTTTTCGAAGCCAGCCACGCCCTGTTGTCATAGATGATCTTCGGCTTCTTCAAAAGAATCCTGCTGGAAGCATCGACCCGGGTTTTCGCCGGCTCTTTCTGAACATCCCCGTGGGCGACTTCGATTCCCGCCGTCGCCTTCTGAACGTCCGCGCCTCGGAAACGGAGCTCGGAAAGCTCCACATTCCCCCTGAGCGCAAAGCTATTCTGCGGATCCAGCGTATCCATCTCCGCTTTAAACGAGGTGACTTTGACAGCGCTTTTTTCATTGAATTCGAAATACTCATTGACAACCCTCTGCACCTCGGCGTCCTGAATCATCCGCGCGAAGGAATCGGCGCGCATCGTGCTCGAGCCCTCAATGGACGTCTTCCCGAATACAGCGCCTTCGACTTTGTTCAGATTGACGCTGCCGCTCCCATTGCTCAAACTCAGTTCGCTCAGGGAAAAAACCGCGTCCTTTCCCTCGTCGGACGGGCCGATTCTGCCTTTGCAGCGAAACTCCGTAATGGGTTCGCCATGATACGCCATGTCGGAAAGGACGGCGTCCACTTCCGCATGCCGCAAAATGGCGAAGAGAGGGGATGAGTTCAGGTCTTCTTCGGACAGGGAAAGCTCGACCGCCGCGTGCAGATCCGACGTTTCGGGAAGAGTTAGTCCTTCCAGGAATTGGACTTCCCGGCCGCAGGCCCGTTGAAAAAACTGCGGCGAATACGCCGAATCCAATGTACAAGTGAGCACGCGATCCTTCAGATCCGCCCGGGCAGTCAACTCGCCCCGCCCATCTTCTCCACGGAGATTCAGCCCCCCATGGCCGGATCCGGCCTCCGGATTCCCTTCCAGAGAAAGCGTCAGCGAACCCAAGGGCTCCCCGCGGCAGGAAAAGCTTTCCGCCTCCCCATTGAGAGAAAAAGTCCGCAATGGGGAAATTCCCAGGGAGGCCTGCTGAAACAACTTGAGATCAAACCCCAATGACAACTCCCGCCATTGGGAAAGCCAATCTCCGGCGGCAGTCCAATCCCGGAAGGAACTTCCATCGGCGGAGGCTTCGCCCGCCAGATTCACACCGCCGAGTTTCACCCCCTTATAACCGATCTCATCGAAACTCCACTTCAGAAGATGCAGAGCAACGGACGAGGGCGGGAGCTCCCAACCACGGCTGAAATCGAGCTCCGCCTCGGCATTGAGCTCCATATTTCCAATGATTTCAATACCCTGAGGAATCTCCAAAACGCGGTTGGACAAGGCGCCGGCCAGCCCGAGAATCAACTCGGGGGGCCATTCGCTGTCCAGTCTGGTGCGCACGATCCCGCCCTCCCGCAGGACGGACGCGGTCATCGTGCCCTGCGGTGCCCGGACCTGAAGGCTGTCGAGATAGAAGCGATCTTCTTTGTCTTTATATGCGCCTTGATATGAAAAATTCATCGAAGCGCCATTCATCTGATGTGCGCCCACCTGAAATGCGTCCACTTTCGCCTGGCCAAGCAGTTTGATGTTCGTGACGCTCCTCTGGCTGAAGTCAACTTCACAGGCCGCTTCAAGATTCAAAGAAGGCAGGGATTTCAGGTCAACGCAGGAGGGCAGCAGAGCGCGCCCGCCCAGCAGCTCCGCGTAATGCAGCAGATCGACGTTGATGCTGTCGAGCTTCAGCGCCGAGGAACCCGTTACAAGATCACAGTGGCCTTGAAGCCGAAACGAACCTCTCGGAGACGCCGTCTGCACATTCAATCGCTCGATCAGAATTTCCTTGCCGTTGAAATAGGTCTGCAAATCGATGTCTGAAGCCAGTATTTGCCCGTATTGCACCAATTTTGCGTCAAGTTCCAGCCTCACGCCCAGCGAAAGGCTCTCGCTCTGCGACAGGGTAATGTGCCAGACGGGCGGCTGTTCCCTGTCGAGCCAGGTAAAGCGCCCGAACACCGTCAGTGCCCGGCTCACGTGTTCACGGCCGGCATTCACCATGTCTTGGAACTCGCCGGAGGAAGCGCCTTTACCGGAGAAGGCAAGGAGACGCCGCGCATCGAAGCCCCCCTCCAGGGAAAAAGGCATTCCCTGAGCCGTAAAGCGCGCCTCTTCGATCAAAACAATCCCGGCGTCATTGAGAGATGCCTCGAGCTGAATATTATCCACATGCAGTGCCCGCGCATTGTCCGCCGCTGCGGGAAAGTCGATTTCTCCGTCTTGTATCTGTACATGGTTCAAATCCCGCTCACCCTGCAAAAGACGGATGAGAGAGAAGTTCACCCGGACGGATTCCGCCCGGCAGATCGTCCGCTCGCTCCCGTCGATGAGCGCGCGCACCTGCAGATCGTCGATCTTGAGCGTCAATCCGGAAAGAACGCCTACCCGAATGCGCGCCACGGAAACGGGAACGCCGTTCCGCGCCAGCTCCCGCTCCAGGGCACGACAGGCGGCAGACGGCAGCCCTGCGGTATCCAACCACACGACAAGCGCGGCACAAAGCGCAAGAACAAGCAGAGTCAGCGTGGGCAGCAACCCGCGAAACCATCGCATGAACGCCCGGTGAGCCATCGTTCCAAACGGAGAAGAGAACCGTTACCGGGAGCCTTCCGCATCATCCTGCGCAGTTCGAGCCTTCGGAAGATTTTTTTCGATGTCGTCCAGCAGATTGACCAGATCGACGCCCCTTCGCGCAGACGCGTCAAATTTAAAAGTCAGGCGCGGGGTCGAGCGCAGAACCACCCGCCCGGCGATCAAGGACTGGATCACACCCCTGCTTTTGTTGAGCTTCTCAACCACCTGCGAGGGCGACATGCGCCCCACGACGCCGAGCCACACTTTCCCTTCCTTGAGATCCTGTGTGACCTCGACTTCCAGAACGGAAAGAATAGTGCCCGGCCACTCGAACCTGCGCTGAATGACGGCGCTGATCTCTCTGCGGAGCAATTCGTTGATCTTATCCAAGCGGCGTGTACTCATGGCGGTAGGGAGGATAAACGCGGCTCCCCCGTTCTGAACCGGGGAACCCGCTGCCGAGAAGATTACAAGGTTTGCCTGACCTTTTCAAGAGTATAGCACTCGATCACGTCACCTTCTTCATAATCGTTATAGTCCGCCAAGCGAATGCCGCACTCCAGCCCGGCCTTCACCTCCTCCACCTCGTCCTGGAAACGGCGCAGGGTAGACATTCTGCCGTCGAAGACGACTTGCCCGTCGCGCAAGACGCGCGCTTCAGAGCTGCGGTGCATTTTGCCGTCCGTCACCGCACAGCCGGCGGCCTTGCCCTTGTTGAGCTTGAAGACCTGCTTCACTTCCGCATGCCCGAGAAGCGTCTCGCGCGTTTCGGGCTCAAGCAGCCCGAGCATGGCGTCGCGCACCTGGTCAATCAGTTCGTAGACAATCGAATAAATCTTGACTTGGATGCCTTCGCGCTTGAGCATCTTCACGGCGTTCGACTCCACTTTCACATTGAAGCCCAAGATCACGGCGTCCGATGAAGAGGCCAGCAGGACGTCCGACTCGGCAATAGGGCCGACGGCGGCGCCGATGAAGACGCATTCCACCTTGTCGGACTCAATATTGAGAATGGCTCTCTTGATCGCCTCCACGGATCCCTGCACATCGCCCTTGAGGTAGAGCTTGAGCTGAGCCTTCTGATCGCCGAGCCCCATGAGAATGTCTTCCATGCGCGCCCGGCGCGGCTGAGCCAGGCGGGAAACGCGCAATTCCTCAAGCCGCTCTCCGGAAAGCTTCTTGGCCGCTCTTTCGGATTCCATCTCCACCAGCTCGTCGCCCACGTTGGGCGTCTCCATAAAACCGACTACTTCGGCGGGCATGCCCGGCAATACCCGCTTGATCGCCCTGCCCCGATCGTCGAACATCGTGCGCACCTTGCCGGCAAAGGGACCGCATATGAACGGCATGCCCACCTTGAGCGTTCCCGTCTGCACAATGACGGTAGCCGAACTGCCCCGCCCCTGCTCCACGCGCGCTTCAATGATCGTGGCGCGGCAGTTGCCCTTGGGATCGGCCTTCAGTTCGAGCACTTCGGCCTGCAGATTGAGAAGTTCGAGAAACTCGGGGATCCCCTCGCCCGTGGCTGCCGAGATGTTGACGCACTCCACATCGCCGCCGAAGTCGGTGGGTACAAGCCCCTCCTCCATCAGCTGCGTCCGCACGCGCATCGGATCGGCCGAGGGCAGATCGCACTTGTTCACCGCCACGATAATCGTCTTGCCCGCCGCCTTGGCATGAGTAATGGCCTCCCGCGTCTGGGGCATGATGCCGTCGTTCGCAGCCACCACAAGCACCACAATGTCCGTCACGTCGGCGCCCCGTGCGCGCATTTCCGTGAAAATGGCATGACCCGGCGTATCGATAAACGTAATGCTCTTCCCTTCATACTCGACAGTATAGGCGCCGATATGCTGTGTAATCCCTCCCGCTTCGGCGGAGACGACGTGAGCACGGCGAATGTAGTCCAGAAGGCTGGTCTTGCCGTGGTCGACATGCCCCATTACAGTGACTATCGGCGTGCGGAGCCTGAGCTTTTCCTCCGGAAGATCTTCCATCAACACGGGCGGCGGTTCCACCACATCCGCGACGGGAGCCTTCACCCCCGCGCCCTTCTCCCGCTTGACGCGCTCGTAAATAAACCCATGCTTCTCGCAGAGCGCGGCAATCTGCTCGGTATCAATCGAAGTCGCGGGACTGGCGTAAACGCCCATGGGCAGCAGATCAGCAATGAGCTTGAACGGCTTCAGCCCCATCAGCCCCGCCAATTCGGCCACGGAAACGGGCCCCTTTACATTGAGCGTCCGGGAAACGGGGTCTACAGGGAGAGGCGCTTCAATCTTCGGCAGAGGCGCCGGAACGGCGGGGACGGCGGAATTTTCTTTTGGATCGGCGGGCTTAGGAGCCTGCTTCTTTTTAGGCGTCAGCAGATCCAGCACCTCCGGCCGCTGGGAACGCACGGCCTTCCTGGGAGCCGGGGCGGGCTGCGGCGGCTCCGGCTGTTGCGCGGAGGCATTGCCGGCAGGCTGGGGAGCTTTCTTGTGCCGGGCGGCGCCGATCAGATCGAGCGCTTCTTTGCGGCGGGGATGCTGTTCTGGAAGAGTCATGATGAAGAATAAGGGTTGCCGGTATTCGCGCCGGTTCGCGGGTTAATCGAGGGATTTAGCCTTGGCGATGATCGCTTCGGCTTCTTCTTCGGACACGCCGAGAGCGGCGACGAGATCATCCGCGCCTGCATAGTTGGTGATGACATCCAACGTCGTGAAGCCGCTGGAGACCAGTTTCTCCGCCATGTCCAAGGGAATGCCGAGCCGTTCGCTGAGCTGCCGGGCGCCTTCCCCGGTCTGCAAGCCGATTTCCTCCTTCGGGTTATAGGCGGAAACGACGACGTCCCAGCGCTCGTCCGGAGAAGAAATGAGGCGGGCGGTCAACCGTACGTTTTGTCCGCGGCGGCCCTTGGCCTTGGCGGCTTCCCTGTCGTCGTCCACCACCACTCTGACAATGCGCTTCTCTTCCTCGACGGTGACGCTGCGGGGCTCGATCGGCGAAAGCGACTGACGCACCAGGGACGCCTTGTCGTCAGTCCATTCAAGAATGTCGATCTTCTCCCGATTAAGCTCATTGACGATATTCTTCACGCGAACTCCGCGCATGCCCACGCAGGCGCCGATGGGATCCACATTCGGGAAGTCGCTGGAAACCACCATCTTCGTCCGGTAGCCGGGTTCCCGCACAATATGCCTGATTTCCACTGTATGATCAGCAATCTCAATCACTTCCGACTCAAACAGACGGCGAACCAAATTCGGATGGCTGCGGGAAAGGATCAGCTCCACGCCCCGCGCGCCATCGCGCACCTCGCATATATAAAAGCGCATTTTGTCATTCGGCGCATAGTCCTCGCCGGGAATGCGCTGGCGAGCGGGGACGACGCCCTCAAATTTTCCGACCTCCACAATGACGTCGCCCTTGTCGAAACGGCGCACGGTGCCCGTCACCACCTCGCCCACCCGGTCGCGGAAAGCATCGGCCAGCATTTCCTGCTCGGCTTTGCGAATACTCTGCTGCATGGTCTGGCGCGCCGTCTGCACGGCGATGCGTCCGAAATCCTTCGGAGTGACGTTGACGGTAATCGACTCGCCCGGCTGTGCGTCCTCCCTGAGCTTTCGGGCCGTGCTCAGGGGAACTTCATTGTAGGCGTCCTGCACTTCGCCGTCCGGCACGATTTTCATATCCGCCCGCATGCGCACCGTTCCCTTCTGGGGATTGATGTCCGCACGCACGCTCGCTATGCGCTCGGCTCCCGGCACCATCTTCCGGAAAGCCGTCAGGAATGATGTCTGAAGAGCATGCAGAACCCGTTCGGGGGAAAGTTCCTTCTCGCGAACGTAATAGTCGATCAGTGCGGAAATGTCCGATGTCATCGTTTTATTGAAAGTGCTGTTGGTTGTGGCCGCTCCTATCAAAGAAAGGAGCGGGCCTGAACCCGCCCCTTCCATATCAAGGGACTATGTACGGCATCGATTTTAAAGATGAAAGATGCCTTTGTCAAGCAAATTCCCGGTTTCTTCCACGGAAGAGCCGCGGCGGCGGCACCGGAGAGACCGGAGGACGAAACGAAGCACGAATACTTCCTGTCATCCAAGACAAGGCTCTCCCGCGCATCCCGAAAATCTCTCCGGAAAGACGTTTCCTTCTTGACAGAATGGGAGGCGGCGGGAAGTATATTTCATAAAACGCCACAGTTCCGAATATACCTTTCATGAGCACCGATCCATCGCCCGCTCCCCGGTTTCCCCGATGCCGCCGACTGCTGTACAGCGTTTTCGGCAAAATCCGCTATGAAGCGCCTCCGTGGCTGAAGGCTCTCCTGAGGCACAAATGGATCTTGGCCGGCTCCCTCGTCATATTGTGCGCCATGGCCTCAGGCGTACGCAAATACCTCGAATGGAGCGAGGCTCACCGCACCCGCCTCGACGGAGAAGCCCCCATTCACGACGTGCAGGCCAAACTGCTCGAGCCGGGGCTCCCTCAATTTGACCAGAAAAAAGGCAAACTCTCCTTTCAGCCGCTCGTCCTTCAATTTTCGCGGGGAGCCGCCACAGTGCGCCACGTGGGACATGGAGCGGATATGGATATTTCCCTGCGCCCGGCGGCGCCCGGCACCTGGAAATGGGCCGCCACCGACAAACTCCTCTTCACACCGGAAAAGGACTGGCAGCCGGGCACGAAATACCGCCTGAAACTCGGCGCCCTGCCCGCCCCGGAAGCCCGTCTGATCAATCCTGAACTCTCATGGAAGACGCCTGCCTTCCACGTCACGGAGAAAAGCATACGCTTCTCGGCCGATGTGAAGGAAGAAGGCCGGCACCGCATCACCGGACGGCTTGTCTTCTCTCACCCCGTCTCTCTGGACGAACTGGCGGGGAACTCATCGCTCGAATGGATGGAACAATCGCCCGAAGAGGCATTCGGGGCGGATCCCGCGCCCCCGCTGGAATGGAGCGCAGGCAAGTCTCCCATGGAGTTTTTCTTCCGGTCGGCGCCCGTTCGCGCGGGGGAGAAACGCGACGTGGCCGTACTGCGTCTCCATGACCGGCTGTCCTCTCTCTCCGGCGGGCGGCTTCCGGCCGATGAAGAGGTTCTTCGCCTGCGCGTTCCCGACAAGTATAACATACTGCACCTGGCTGGCGCCTCGGCAGAGATCGCCACCCAGCCAGACACGGGCACGCCCCGACGAATTCTTTCCCTCGAAATGACCTCATTAGTGCGCCCTGCCGACGTGCAGTCTCTGCCCGAACTGCGGGAGATCCCCGCCGCTCTCCGCACCAAGAACGCGCAAGAGCAGTGGGACAAGGGAAAGCCGCTCAAACTCGAGCCCGCCTGGGACGCCGAGGACGCCCGGCGCCCGACGTCCTCGCTCGCCTACACTTACGAAAGCGACTCGGAGCAGAACCCGTCTCTCATGGTAAAAGTGCCGAAGGGGTTTCCCGGTTTGGGCGGCATCGAGCAGAGAGAGGACGAATACCGCACCATCGACCAGGCGGACTACCCTTCGAAGATCACGGTGGCAGGAAGGGGCAGTATCCTGCAATTCAGCGGAGAGCGCAAACTGCGCGTCACTACGCGCAATGTAGGCCGGCTTCTGGTGACCGTGAGCCGCACATCCGAGCGGCATCTGCCTTGGCTGCTGGCCAAGAATTGGAAATCCTTTTCAGTCCCTGACTCAGGGAACGAAGCGGATTTGGACATGAGACCCTTCAGCGACATCACCCACTCGGTGCGCCGCGTTTTTGATCTCACCGCGTCCCGCCCGAGCGAAGACGTAAAAACCGCTCTCGATCTCAACGACTTTCTGAAGGAAATGGATGGCGGCGCAGGCGATCGGGGCGTTTTCGTGCTGAAGCTCGAGAGCATTGACAAACTGGACGACTTGGAGCCAGGTCTTGTAAGGGACGGCCAGGATCAGAAGAATCTGGAACGGATTGCCGCCCCCAAGGAAGGCGACGTCGTGGATCTGCGGCGCACGGAGGATTACAACGGCCGCCTCTACATGTACCATCAAGGCGGCTGGAAAAGGATCCGGACGGGGCATTCCCATTCCCGCCTGTTGATGCTCACCGATATTGGATTGATTGTCAAGAAGACCTACGACGAAGGCAGAGATGTCTGGGCGCTCTCCCTGAAGGACGGCTCGCCCGTCTCTGACGCCGAATACTCGCTGATCGGCCGCAACGGCGATACGCTGTCTGCGGCGGCGGCCGATGCGGCGGGGCATGTGCGCTTCGACCCCGATCCTCTGGCATGGGGCGAGCGGGAGCCCGTATGCATAGTCGCCCGCCGCGGCAGGGATTTCGCCTTTCTCCCACTCACCAGAATACGGAAAACGAATTACGGGCATACCGACGTCTGGGGATTGGAAACGAGGGACATGAGCAGCGCCGCGGCGTTCGTCTTCACGGAACGCGGCGTCTACCGTCCGGGCGAGACGGTGCACGCGGCCATTCTCGTCAAGCGGAACGACTGGGGACAGAATCTCGACGGCATGCCCCTGACCATTAATCTGCAGAACCCCCGATTCAAAATGGTGGAGAAAGAAGCCGGCCGGGTCGGCGAAGGCGGCCTCTCCTCGATCGATTTCAAAATCCCTGCCGAGGCCGTTCCCGGGGAATACCAGGTACACGTCGGCATCCCCGGAGACAGACCCCGGCATCTGGGCTCGGCCTCTTTCATCGTGCGCGATTTCGAGCCTGACCGCATCAAGATCTCGGGGCAGTTCATCGGCGAGGGCACGGGGTGGCTCTCCCCCGAAAACGCCTCCTACGCCGTGCAAGTGCAGAATCTTTACGGCACGCCCGCCCGCAGCTGTTCCGTGAAGCTCGGCCTTCAGCTGGACATGGGCGCCGCATCCCTGCCCGGCTGGAATGGATGGGCTTTTCATGCCGACTCGGCAAAAGAGCTCGAAGAATACAGCGGCAGTCTCTCCTTTGACGCCGGCGAGCTCTCCACCGATGGAGACGGGCGCGCCGCCTTCCCGCTCCATCTTGAAAAATACGAAGGCTCCACCTACACGTTGACTGCCGTGGCCGAGGCGTTCGAAGCGGGAGGGGGACGCTCCGTACGCACAAAATCCACCCGTCTGATCTCTCCATGGCCCTATCTGCTGGCCGTCAAAGCCGGGGGAAACACAGACTGGATTCCGCGGGGCGCACCCTTCGAAGTGCAGTGGGCGGCCGTGGGCAGCGACCTCCGCCCGCAGGCCGTGGAAGGGCTATTCTGGGAGCTCGAACAGAAGAAGGAACGCGTCGTGCTCTCGAAAGACGGAGGAGGCAATTTCCAATATGAAGCGGTGACGCGCTGGGAGAAAGTATCGGACAGAAAAACTCCCCTCCCCCTCCGGGCAGGCGCGAATCCCTTTTCACTTCCCACGGACAAGGCGGGCTCCTTCCGTCTGGTCGTCAGCGACGGGGAGGGGCATGTCAAGAGCCGTCTCTCTTATACGGTGACGGGGGAGGGAGGCGACCCGGCCGCCGTGGAACGCGACAGTGAAATCAGGCTGAGCACGCAGAAGGAGGTCTACAAGCCCGGCGACGTCGTGGAAATTGCGGTCGACGCGCCCTTTGCCGGCAGCGGCCTGGCGACACTCGAACGCGAAAAGGTATGGGCGGCCGCACCCTTCCGGACCGAAACTCCCAAGGCGGTGGTCAGTCTGCGCATCCCGGAAAACGCCGAGGGCACGCTCTATGCCGCCGTGTGCTATCTGCGCGCGCCCGACTCGCCGGATGTCTACCGCAATCCGTTTGCCCGAGCCGCCGCCGCGATCGAGGTCCGCCGCCCCGAACGCAGCAACGCCATCTCCCTGGAAGTGCCGGGAAAAGCCGAATCAGGGCGCGGTCTCGCCGTCACCTACAGGACGGCTCAGCCCTGCCGCCTCATTCTCTACGGAGTGGACGAAGGAATTCTGCAGTTCACGGGCTACCGGCTGCCCGATCCGAAGAAACGACTGATGGCCAAACGACGGCTCGATGTGGACACGACTCAGTGGCTCTCCCTCGTCCTGCCGGAATATCATTCTCTGATCCGCGATTCACTGTTCGGCGGCGGCAACGACGCGCTCAGCGAGGCTGAGGCGGGGGGCACGCCCATCAACCCCTTCGCGCGCGTACACGAGAGATCCGTCGTGTTCTGGAGCGGCTCCATCGAGGCCGACGAGCAGCCGCGCACGCTCGTATGGCCTTTGCCGGACTACTTCTCCGGCACGCTGCGGGTGATGGCCGTCGCCGTGAACGATCGCTCCCTTGGAAACGCAGAGGCCAAGGTTCTCGTGCAGGCGCCGATCATTCTGACGCCCACGGCGCCGGCCGTCCTCTCGCCGGGCGATGAAACCACGGTCAATCTCAATGTCGTCAACATGCTCGGGACTTCCGGCGCGGAGGATATCGAAGTGACGGCGGAAGCCTCTCCGAACGGCCCGTCCGTCGAGCCCGCCCGCCAGACGGTTTCTCTCGTGCGCGAGGAGGACGCCAACCTGCAGTGGCGGGTGAAGGCTCCCGCCCGCCCCGGAGCCTGCACCGTGACCTTCACCGCACGGGCGGCCGGCCGGGAGATCAGGCGCAGCGCCGCCATCAGCGTAAGGCCGGCCTCCCCCCGCGAAACGCGCGTCACGAGCGGCTCGGCGCGGAAATCACCGCAGGAGATCCCCATCCGGCGCGACATGCTCGCCGAAGGCAGAGTGCGCCGCATTACCGCGTCGGCGAGTCCGTCCGCCCTGCTCGGCGGGCTCTCCGCCTACATGGAATCCTATCCCCACGAATGCACGGAACAAATGGCAAGCCGGGCCATCGTGGCCGCCGTGCTGGAACGGCTTCAGGGCAAGGATGACCCCTCGCTCGCCCGCAGGGCGGAAACCGTATGCCGGGAAGCGGACGCCATTCTCGAGAACCGCCAGAGTCTGGACGGCGACTTCGGCGCTTGGAGTCCCCGCTGCCCTTCGCCGGAGCTCAACCTGCACGTAGCCGGC
This sequence comes from Akkermansiaceae bacterium, assembly GCA_021200315.1. Classification (GTDB taxonomy): domain Bacteria; phylum Verrucomicrobiota; class Verrucomicrobiia; order Verrucomicrobiales; family Akkermansiaceae; genus Akkermansia. The sequence goes on along the minus strand of JAJQGU010000069.1, from coordinate 25,678 downwards.
TATTTCCTTCTGCTCGGCGAAAAGTATTCTCCCCGAGCCATCCGGCTCAAGAAAGCCCTCCAGCGCTTCGTCAGAGAAAACGGCCTGGATCTCTCCCAAGCGTCCATGACGGCGGAGGCCGTTTACCTGCTCGCCCGCATGAACGTTTCCGAATCGGCTCTGCTCACGGCTCTGCGCGACGCCCTCGAGCAGGACAAGGGGAACAACTGGCGTCAGACGGCCACGGGCATGTATATAGCCGCGGCCGGCAAGCTCATGAAAATGGGCAAGGAAGCCGACGCTCTCGCCCTCTCCTGCCTGGAGGCCGGCAAAAAGGCAAAAGCCTCCGCAACAGCCCGCTCCCCCTATGCCGGGGAAGCCGATATCGACGCATTAAAGCGCCTGACGCTCCTCTTCGAGCATTTCCCAGAACTATCCGGAAATCAAAATCCCGGCGATCTTCAGCCCATACTGGCGCCGCTGAAGCGGGACCTATTCAACACGTGGGATGCGGCCTACGTCGCGCTGGCCATCAACGCCTATGAGAAAATGGCCGGCAATTCGGCAACATTCACGGCCGAAACATTGAGCTCCGGCGGCTGGCATACTCTCCGGAAGGGGGTGCGCACCTTATCCGAACCCCTGCCGGACGACGCCGAGGCCGTGCGCATCAAAGTCAGCAGCCCCCGGGCTGATCAGACAACGTTCTTCCAATTGCTGGAAGCTGGCTATGACGCCAGACCGGAAACCGGCGAACGCCGCAACGGGCTGGAAATCTCCCGCGAGTATCTGGACGACGCCGGCAACCCCGTGACCTCGATCCCCCTCGGAAAAGCCTTTACGGTGCGCATCCGCGTCCGCAACCTCACGGGAGAGCCTCTCCGCGATATCGCCGTGACGGATCTGCTGCCCGGTTCCTGTGAAGCGGCGCTCGGCACACTCAAGCCGGGCATGGCCATGGTGGCCGGAGTGGATTTCGTCAGCGTCTCGGAAGACCGCAACATGTTCTACCTCGACCTTCCGGACGGCGGCATGCGCGAATTCTCCTACAAGCTCAAGGCGGTGAATCCCGGAATCTACACCGTGCCGCCCATCATGGCCGAGCACATGTACAAACGTTATCTGAAGGGGATCTCAGGCGCGGGCGCAATCACCGTCGAACCATGACATCATGGGGGACTGTCCGTCACCGCGCATCAGACGCCTGCAGCGGCTGCCGGCCGCGCTGGCCGGGCTCGCCGTCCTGGCCGCGCTGCTGTGCGGAGCCGTGTGGCTCGCACTCCCCCGCACAAGCCTCTATCCCGAACGCATCACTTGGTCGCGGCTGACGCTCGATCGGCAGGGCGGGGCGCTCGATCTCTCCCCGGCCGGGGACGGCCGTTATCGTCTCAAAATTTCGTCGGCTCAGGTGTCGCCCGCCCTGAAACAAGCGGTGATCGCCTACGAAGACCGCCGCTTTCCGGCGCACGGCGGCGTGGATTTCCTCTCCTTGCTCCGGGCTGCGGCAGGGTACCTTGCGGGTATCGACGCAGGCGGGGCGTCCACTCTCACCATGCAGGTGGCACGCCTCCGGTTCGGTCTCGACACGCGCACGCTTCCCGGCAAGGCCGAACAAATGCTCCGCGCTTGGCAGCTCGAAAAATATTACACGAAAGACGAGATCCTCGAAGCCTGGCTGAATCTCGCCCCTTTCGGCGGCAATATCGAAGGCATTGAAGCCGCCGCCCGCATTCGCTGCGGCAAGAGCGCCGCCCGCCTCACCCGGGCAGAGAGTCTGCTGCTGGCCATTCAGCCGCAAAGCCCCGAGACGCGCTGCCCCGAACGCATCTGCGCTCCGGACAGCCGCGAAGGCAAAGCGAGAGAGCGCATTTACAGGCTGATGACCCATGAATACGGTTGGAGAGAAGACGGCCTTCTGCGTTCCTTTCACATGCCGATGCGCCCCGCCGTGCCTCACCTTGCGCCGCACTTCAGCCGCCTGGCGCGCTCCTCGTCCGGGGAATCCGTGGTACAGACCACCCTCGACGCCGGCAGGCAGCGCAGGCTTGAAGAGGCGCTGGCTCTTCATCCCCGTCTCGACGGGGATTATTCCCTGATTCTCATCCATGCGCCGACGCGGGAAGTCCGCGCCTGGATCGGCTCGCCGGATTTCGGCGATGCCGCCCGCCGGGGGCAGGTGGACGGCAATTTGGCCCGCCGCTCGCCCGGTTCGCTTCTCAAGCCATTTCTCTTCGCGCATGCGCTCGATGCGGGCGTCATCACCCCCGACACGCTCATGAGCGACGTGCCGTCGTCCTATCAGGATTGGACTCCCGCCAACTACAGCCGCGTCTTTCATGGTCCCGTCCGTGCGAGGGACGCCCTGCGGATGAGTCTCAACATGCCTGCCGTCAAACTGATGGAGCAGGTGGAGCCCGGCTATCTGCATCAGATGCTCGCGCGGGCGGGCATTCCCTTGAAAAATCCCGGGGAATACGGTCTCACGCTCGTTCTCGGCTCCGCGGAAATCACCCCGCTGGAGATGGCCGGCCTTTATGCCGCGCTGGCCGACGACGGGTGCGCGAGATCCCTGCGCTTTCTGCGGAGCCAGCCATCTTCCTCCGGGGGCGTCCCGATGTGGTCCCCCGCCGCGCGCTGGCTCGTGCTCGACATGCTCGCCCGTCCGGACGACGGCTGTTCGTGGAAGACAGGCACTTCGCAGAATCTCCGCGACGGCTGGCTCGCCGCCGTCCGGGGCGAATATGTGCTGATCATCTGGACGGGCGATTTTCGGGGAGGCCGCAGGATGCGCTACGCAGGGCAGGAAACGGCTCTGCCTCTGCTTTCCGCATGCCTGCCGGCTCTGGAGCTGCCCGAGGCCGTCTTGGAGCGCCCGAAGGAGATCCGCGATGTGGAAATCTGCTCCATTTCGGGAGATCTGCCCGGCTCGGCCTGCCCCGGACGCTCCGCCGGATTTTTCATTGCAGGCGTCTCATCGCTGAGATCCTGCACCCTGCACCAGGTCTTCCTCGTGGATGAGCGGACCGGGCGGCGCGTGCGCCGCCCCGGAGGCCGCGACGGGCTGGCGGCGAAGGTGTATGAAGTGTGGCCCGCCGAGCTTGCGGAGCATTTCCACCGCGTGGGTCTTCCGCTCCAATCGCCGCCGCCGTGGGAGGATGCCTCTCCGGCTTCCGCCTCCCCGCCCCCCCGCATTCTTTCGCCCGTTTCCGGACGAAATTATTTGACGGTGGACAGTGAAGGCAACCCGGCCCGCATTGCGCTGCGCGCGGCCGCGGGACAGGGCGCCGAGCTCCACTGGTTCCTCGGCAGGCGTTATCTGGGGAAAACTCTGTCCGGCGAAACGCTCGAAATTCCGGCGGAAGCCGGCAGCGGCACCCTCACCGTGGCGGACGGCGCAGGGCAGTCGTCCTCGATGCACTTGAGAGTGGTGCGCCCCAGGTAAAAGGAGCTTCAGGCATGGGCGAGACCGGCCGCCGCACCGGCCGGCTCCATTTTTCGCATGCCGATGGGCGGGCAGCCGCCGTGCACAATCGCCGGAGAGGGGAAACGACTCCCTTTTTGCCGGAGCATTTCCAGAGACTTCCTGCCCGGCGTCACCAATGCCTTGAACACCCGCTTTGCATCCCCCCTCAGCCCCGCGGCTTCCAGCCTGCCGACGGCTCCTTCCAATTCATACGAGCTGCCGGAGCAAGGTACGCCCCGCCGCTCGAGCGTGCGCGGCATATTCGTCTTGTCCGCAGCCTTCATCGCTCTGAATGAACAGAGAGCGCACGTTCGGGAAGATGGTGGGTAGGGAAGGATTCGAACCTTCGAAAGCAATGCTAACAGATTTACAGTCTGCCCCCTTTGACCGCTCGGGAACCTACCCGTATACCTTCGGGCGGAGATGAGTTTAACGGGATGAGCCTCCTTTGGCAAGTAAAAAAACAGCTTTCCCCTCGAATTCCTTCCGAAACCTCATGAATCAATCTCTGAAACTGCGGCGGCGCCGTTCCCTCCACACTGGAATGAGGAACAGACAACCGCCGATCACCAGAAAGAACGAAAGGTATTGTCCGCGGGTAACGCCCATCCACAAGGGGGCGTCCGGCTCGCGAAAACATTCCGTCACAATGCGTCCCGCCGCATAGAGAAAACAGAACAAAGAACAGAAGAGCCCTTTCGGGGCTTTGGGGAAACGCATGCGCACCCACCACAGCACGGCGAAAAGGAGCAGACCTTCCGCCGCCGCCTCGAACAATTGCGAGGGATAGCGGGGCGGGAGATGTGCGCCCACAATTTCCCGCACGGTCTCGTTTTCGCGCGTCAGCCTGATGATTTCCCCTATTTTTTGATGAAATGTATCCCCCGGCAGATTGGTTCCGAGACTCCTTTCCACCGCGTGAACGAGCGTTTCCTTCGGATAGGACGGCTCAAAAGCTTCCGCCGGGAATTTCATGGCCACGGACGAGCCGGGCGGAGCGAGGCGCCCATACAGCTCCCCGTTGATGAAGTTGGCGATGCGCCCGAAGAAGAGCCCGACGGGCGCCACGACCGCCACGCCGTCCATCAGCGCCAGCGCGCTCATATGGTGCCGCCATGCATAGAAGCAGATGAAGAGGATGACCCCCAAGATGCCGCCATGGCTCGCCATGCCGCCCTCCCACACGCGGAAGGCGGAAGTCCAATCCTGCATGAAAAGAGAAATGCCCTCCCGAGGTATTTGGTAGAAGAGCACATAGCCCAGCCGCCCCCCGATCAGAACGCCGAAGATGGCCATCAAAGTAATGTAGTCCGCCAGTTTCTCGCGGGGCACGGGGTACAGATTCTTCCGGCTGAGATACCGGAGCAGCCAATAGGCGGCCACGAAGCCCGCGATGTAGGCCAGCCCGTACCAGCGCACGGCAATTGTTTCCGTGATGCGGATGAGCACGGGATCCAGATCGTGAACGTAAATGGACGAGAACATGGGACGTCAGGAAAGGAGAGCGCGGTCGAGGGTGTCGTAATCCGTCAGGGCCGCCACGGCGGCGGCATCCAGACGGCGCAGCAGCTCGACGGCAAGATCTTCGGCAGCCTCGAGATCCGCCTCGTCCACCACGCCGTTGTGGGAATGGATGTAGCGGACAGGAATGCCCAGCACCACGCAGGGGATTCCCCTCCCCAGCAGATGAACAGCCCCCGCGTCAGTGCCCCCGCTGCGGCGCACGGCCAGCTGGTGCGGGATGCCGCATTCGCGCGCGGTACGGCAGGCGAGAGCAACCAGGGCGGGATTCATGATGGCCGTGGGGTCGAATGCGCGGATCTGCACGCCCCCGCCCAGGGCTCCCTGAAACGTATCCCCGGACGCTCCGGAAGAATCATCCGCGGGCGGGCCTTCGAGAATGACCGCGCAATCGGGCAGTTCGGCGGGATCGAGCGTCTTGGCGCCCCGCGCCCCCACCTCTTCCTGTACAGTGCCGACCGCCATGAGAGTATTGGGCGTCTTTTCTCCGGCCAGCCGGCGCAGGACGCGCAGCATCGTATAGAAACCCGCCCGGTTGTCGAACGCCTTGCCCATCCACCGGCGAGGGTTGGCAAGGCGCACGGCCTTCACCTCCGGAACCACCGGCGCGCCCGGCGCAATGCCCCACTCCCCGGCCTCTTCCGCGCTGGCCGCTCCCACGTCGATGAAGAGAGCCTCCATCGGCAGCACGGCTTTCTTCTGCGCCTCCGAGAGAAAATGCGGCGGCTGTGCGGCAATCACTCCCGGGATCCTGCGGCCGCCGCGCGCACGGACGGCGACGCGCTGGCCGGGCAGGGTGTGGCTCCACCAACCGCCCACGGGCACAATGGACAAGAGTCCGTTCGACAAGACGCACTGCACCAGAAACCCCACTTCGTCCATATGGGCCCCGAGCATCACGCGGGGGCCGCCGTCCCCTCTTTCGCAGCGGATATTGCCCGACGCCCCGGTGCGGATGCGCCCCGAACCGCTCAACGCCCTGCGGAACAGATTGCGCATCTCCCCTTCATGGCCAGAGACGGCATGCGCATCGCTGCAGGCGCAAAATAACTCTTCATCAAACATCTCCCCATCAGAATGGTATCAGATGCACCTTCGGTCAAGCCCGAAGTCAGCCACACAGGCACATTCACCCGACACGGCGGCGCACTCCCGGGCTCCCTCTCTCTTCCTCTGTGCGCCTCCACACACTCTTACACGGTGTGAGGCCAAGACACCAGAACACGGGGAAGCGGAGGCGTCGCCGCCCTCCGTAATGCCTTTATTCCGGTTCCGGGTCGGCTCGCCCGTCGGGTCGATCTTCTCCGCCGTGACGAATACCATCAGGTTCTTCTTCACATGGCTTTCCGCGTTGCTCCGGAAAAATCGCCCGATGAGCGGCAGATCGCCGAAGACCGGCACCTTGTCTTCCACCTTCTGCACCTCTTCGCTGATCAGTCCCCCGATCGCGATCGTGTGCCCGTCATAGATGCAGGGGTTCGTGTTGACAAAACGCCGCGAGAAGATGGGCATGTCGATCCGGTTCTCCGTCAACTCCACCTGCACCACGTCCCCATCGCTGGTCAGCCCCGATCCCGTCGGTATGCCCGCCATGATCGGACTCCCGTAGTTGATGAATCCTTCAAAGTCCACCACCTTGATCTCAAAATGGTCAAACTTGATGATGTCTGAATCGCTTTCCCCTTCCGCCACCTTGAACCGCAGCACCACTCCCACTTCCTCCGTCGCCCATTCCGACGGATTCGCCGGTGTGGCCACAGGAAGGTTTGTGCTGGAATAATTGCTGTTGTTGTTGGAGTTATTCGAGTTGCTCAATTCGGGCGGATCGAACGCTATCGGATAAATGAAGCGCCTCACTACTTCTATCTTCGCACAGCCGTCGTCATCCGGCCGCATTTCCCCCGACACGACGAAGCGCCCCCGAATTCTCCGTTTGGGCGAAGCCCGCGCTCTCCCTTCACTCCCTGCCCGGCGCCCACTTTCTCAGAGCTTTCTGCGCCACTCGCCTAATCCCGGCACCATGAGCTCCCCTTATTGCTGTCTCCCCGTTTCGCCACCAGCGCACGGCTTCCTTCCAATTCTGCTTCACGCCCCTCCCGGCGGCATAACAACATCCCAATTCGTACCGGGCAAAGGGAGCACTCTTGTTCTTCGCCAGCTTCCGGAGCGCTCGAAACCAGCGCGCACATTCCTCCTCGTCCCGCACAGCGGCCGCGTCATTCCAAGGGGCGTAGTCAGTCAAGCTGACCTGATGCTCGCCTCTAAACCAAACGCACCCATTCTCATCGATCACACCGCTCTCACGCCCCCGCTCCAGCACCTTCAGCAGCCAGCGTCTCGCCTCCTGCGCACTCTTCTCCACGCCTTCCCCTTCGGCATAACACTCTCCTAAATCGATGCATGCCCCCGCATCCCCCTGCTCCGCCAGCTTCCGCCACCAGCGGACGGCTTCCTTCATGTCTTTCTCCACGCCTTCCCCACTGGCATAGCGATTACTCAGGCGGCGCTGGGCCTCGGCGTCTCCCCGCTCTGCTGCGGCGATTTCCTGCGCCAGAGCCTTCCGGCGCCAGCGCTCCGCCTCCTTCTTATCCTTCTTCACGCCTTCTCCCTTGGCATAGCACTCTCCCAATTTGTACTTGGCTTCTGCATTCCC
>JAJQGU010000069.1:15161-17962 GCA_021200315.1 Akkermansiaceae bacterium | reverse complement strand
CATCTCTGCCGCCTTTCGAAACCATTTCGCGGCCTCCTTCTTATCCTTCTTCACGCCTCGCCCCCAGAAATAACGTTTCCCAAGTTCACACCAGGCATCGGCATCTCCCTGCTCCGCCGCTTTCAGGAACCAGCGCTCCGACTCCTTTTCGTCATTCTCATCGGCATAGCACTCTCCCAATCTGTACTGGGCTTCTGCATTCCCCATCTCTGCCGCCTTTCGAAACCATTTCGCGGCCTCCTTCTTATCCTTCTTCACGTCACACCCCCAGAAATAACACTTAGCCAGAATGAACTGTGCTCGGGGGTCACCTTGTTCCGCCTCCTGCCGATACCATTTCGTAGCTTTACCCGGGAAATGACTCCTGCCGGAATAGCATTTTTTCACCACAAAAGACGCCGCCTGCTGCCACCAACGGACGTCCTCTTTCTCGTCCTTTTCCACGCCTTTCCACCCGGCATAACAACTTGGCAGTTCGTCGCGGTCAACTAGGTACTTAACAGCAGGACTCTCCGCCAGCTTCCGCCACCAGCGGACGGCTTCCTTCTCGTCCTTTTCCACGCCTTTCCCCTCGGCATAGCACTCTCCCAATTTGTACTTGGCTTCCTTATCCAGCTCCGCCTCCGCCGCCTTCCGGTACCAGCGCACGGCTTCCTTCATGTCTCTCTCCACGCCTTTCCCTTCGGCATAACACTCTCCCAAGCGGTACTGGGCTTCTGCATTCCCCATCTCCGCCGCCTTCCGAAAGCATTTCGCGGCTTCCTTCTCGTCCTTTTCCACGCCTTTCCCTTCGGCATAACACTCTCCCAAATCGATGCATGCCCGCGCATCCCCCAGCTCCGCCGCTTTCCTGCACCATTTCACCGCTTCTTCATTGCCGTACTCAGCAGCTTTCCCCAGGCAGTACTGGGCACTAGCATGCCCCTGCTCCGCCGCTTTCCGCCACCACTTCGCGGCTTCTTTCTGCGCGTCCTTACCGACTTTCTTCACGCCGAAGCCGTCCGCATAACAATTCCCCAGGCGGTACTGAGCATCGGCATCTCCCTGCTCCGCCGCCTTCCGGTACCAGCGCACGGCTTCCTTCATGTCTCTCTCCACGCCTTTCCCTTCGGCATAACACTCTCCCAAGCGGTACTGGGCTTCTGCATTCCCCATCTCCGCCGCCTTTCGAAAGCATTTCGCGGCTTCCTTCTCATCCGTCTCCACGTCTGAATTCCAGAAGAAATAATGGTTCCCAAGTCGACACCAGACGTCGGCACCTCCCCGCTCTGCCGCCTTTCTGTACCAGCGTCTCGCCTCCTTCTTATCCTTCTTCACGCCATTCCCGTAGTCATAACACTCTCCCAGACAGCGTTGAGCCTCCGCATGCCCCTGATCCGCCGCCCGCCGCAGCCAGCGCATCCATTCCGCCCAATCCTGCTTCACCACCCGCCCGTTGCAATAGCAATTCCCTAGGTGGTACTGAGCCTCGGCATTTCCCCGCTCCGCCGCTTTCCTGCACCATTTCACCGCTTCTTCATTGCCGTACTCAGCAGCTTTCCCCAGGCAGTACTGGGCACTAGCATGCCCCTGCTCCGCCGCTTTCCGCCACCACTTCGCGGCTTCTTTCTGCGCGTCCTTACCGACTTTCTTCACGCCGAAGCCGTCCGCATAACAATTCCCCAGGCGGTACTGAGCCTCGGCGTCTCCCCGCTCCGCCGCCCGCCGCCACCAGCGCACCCCTTCCGCCCAATCCTGCTTCACACCCTGCCCGTAGACATGGCAGGTCCCCAGGCGGCGCTGAGCCGCGGCGTCCCCCTGCTCCGCCGCCTTCCGGCAGGCGGCCAGCTGGTCTGAGGATTTTTCCTCCCCGGAACCGCACGACGTCAGCAGCGCCGCCGAAAAAAGAAGAGCGCATGCGGCCTTCGCGGCCGTTTCCATGGTGATGAGGGGGGAGCCCCTGCGAACGGGTGTTTTCATATTCCGATAATCATGGCGATGAGTGAGCGCCCATCCCGGAAGGGCGGCGCCATGCCGCCCGGCAACCGCTCCGCGAATGAGCTGCGGAAAGCATAGCGGATTTAGAATCCGTCATGCGGAAACAGCGGCTTCTTTTCAATGATAATACGAATTGTATTAACAAGTTATGAACAATGCTCGCAACATGCTGGTTCCAAAAGAGGGGGTGCCTCTCGGAAGGGAGGCGGGGCATAATCCGCTTCTTTTCAAGGAAAGGCAGATTTTATGATGGACAGCGGATTCTAAATCCGCTATGCATCGGCTGCCTGCGGAGAAGCGGAGCGCACGGACGGACTGCCTTGTCGGCCGCCTCAGACAGAGGGCTGCCGCCGCTCCCCCCCGCTCACACCACCGCACGCGCCATGGATGGCATACGGCGGTTCCCGGCGGACATCCTCCACAGCGCCCGACCGCATCCGGGCGCACAAAAATTTCCGGCGCGAACCTTCGGTCCGCGCCGGAAATACCATGAACTGATTCCGCCGGCAGGCGTCAGGGACGGGCCAAACCGTCGTCCGCAAAGAGAGACGGGGAAGCGGAGGCGTCGCCGCCCTCCGTAATGCCTTTATTCCGGTTCCGGGTCGGCTCGCCCGTCGGGTCGATCTTCTCCGCCGTGACGAATACCATCAGGTTCTTCTTCACATGGCTTTCCGCGTTGCTCCGGAAAAATCGCCCGATGAGCGGCAGATCGCCGAAGACCGGCACCTTGTCTTCCACCTTCTGCACCTCTTCGCTGATCAGTCCCCCGATCGCGATCGTGTGCCCGTCATAGATGCAGGGGTTCGTGTTGACAAAACGCCGCG
>JAJQGU010000069.1:0-15061 GCA_021200315.1 Akkermansiaceae bacterium | reverse complement strand
TATCGGATAAATGAAGCGCCTCACTACTTCTATCTTCGCACAGCCGTCGTCATCCCCCTGTCCGTCCAGAGGCTCGGGCGTCCATGACATCTCACCCGGACGCGCCATCAGAGAGGGAGCGGACATGATATCCACGCCCTTCTTTTGGCTCAACCCACGCATGATCATCTGATAGGCCCCGTCATTGTATATGCCCGTCACGGAAAGAATGCCCGGCGCGGAGGAAGTCTCCGTCGCCGCGGATGTGGAACCGGAGGATATCAGCGCATCGAGCGTATTGTTCGACAGCGCGTTCGTTCCTGTACGCAGACCCTCGGTGGCCCAACCGGAAGTGGAAGGCCAGCTGTTGCTGCCCGAATAATTGGAAGGCAGGCTGATCATGCTGTCGGCGGACGTCGAGCTTCCGCCCCCGACGAAGGTATTGCCGCTGTTGCTGACGGAGAACGGATTGACCACCCAGTCAAAACCAAGCTGATCTTCGTTTGTCTGCGAAATCTCCACGAACTTGGTGGAAACTTTAATCATCTGAGGTAGCGCACGGCGCTTTTCCGCAATCGCCTCTTCGACGAGCTCGAGATTTTCCATGGTATTGTACACAGACAGCACGCCCGTGACAGGAGACCACTTCGCATCCGCCCCTTTCGGGAACTGCACGCCCATGCTGATCAGAGCCGCCTTCGGATTAACGCGGGAGCCCTTCTTGGACGAACCGCTGTCGCCGAAATCGCCGAAATCGCTGTCTCCGTCGCTGTCACTCTCCGTATCACCCTCAAAGAACTCGCGCGTCACTTTCGGGAAGGACTTGCGGAAAAGCTTCTCATAACCGGCTCCGGACGGATACACCACCACAGCGTCGCGGTCAATGCGATACTGGCACCCCGCATTCCGGCAGATGAAATCAAGGAGCACCTTGGCGCTGACATCACTGAGCTGGAAAGTGATATTGGCCACCTGAGGAACCGGCGCGGCGGCGGCAGTATCCTCATCGTCCTCCTCGTCGTCCGCCGACTCGTCCTCGTCGGAGGCGGCAACGGCGGGCTGGGCGGTCGGCTGCTCATAGATGAAGTTCACCGTCTGCCCCGCCTTGCGGAACTCACCGCGCAGGAAATTGAGAGCGTCTTCGATCGGCGTGTCCTCAAAGTTGACGGAGTTGATGTGAAGGCTGTTGAGTTTGTCCGTATTGGCGGCTACGCTCTCGTCGATTTGAATAGTCTCCTCCGCAGTCTCCGCGGCGCGGGGCATGGAGACGGGCACCATCTCCTCCCAAGCGGCCTCCACCTCCGCCAGCCGCTTGGCGCGCACGGCGTCATAGGCGACTTCGTAATATTTCTGGCGGCGCTTGCTGATCGCCTCCTGGCCGCGGCGGGCGGCTTCATTGAAGGGATCGATGAGCAAAACCCGGTTGAATTCATCGTAAGCCTTGTTGTAGTCCCCCAGATCGTAATACCCGTACGCCAGCGTGAGAAGACGGTTGACTTCCTCCACATTCTTGACGTGCTCGGGCGTCAGCGCGGGATTGTTGCGCACAGGATCGCGCAGGAACGAAAGCTCCTTCAAAGCCCGCTTGTTCTTCGGATCGTGGCGCAGCGTATCGAGCAGAAGCTGTTCGGCTTCGTCGTAGCGGGCGACCTTCGCGTATTCGATGGCGACGGCGATGCTCGCATCCCCGATGCTCTGGATGATGAACGCCCTCCGCGTCGCCGTGGCGGGTGCGTTCGGAAGGGTGTTCAACGCTTCGTTGTATTTGTCGAGAGCCTCCTTGTACTTCTTGTTCTTATACGCCTGGCGGCCTTCTTCGAGAAGAATCATGGCCTGGCGGGTGCGCTCCTTGCGGCGGGCAAGCTCGCGCTGGGTGATACTGGCCTGATCGCTGTAGACGGCCGATGGTCCGACCATGCTGGTGCCGGCTGCCGTTGAAGGAACCAGATAACCGGGGTCTCCCGCCTGTGCAAACGGGCAGGCCGCGGCAATCGCCAGCAAAGCAATCATCGTATTTTTCGACTGATCGAGAGGTGCGTGGTTCATGGTAATGGAATAAATATGACAGATTTTTTTGCGTTGTGAAGTCTAAATTTGAGATTCGGGAATGTTTTTCCGTTTATTCCCGTTTATTCGGATTTCAATGCAGGGATGGCAATGGGCACGCCTCTGCGCCCGTCTTTGCTGTTTTCTTCTATGATTACGGCGCTTCCGTCATCATTGACGCTGTCGAGAAGGAATTTCGCGTCTCCGTTGCCGGGAATCGTGAACCTTTCCCTGAGCATCACCGAAAAACCGCCCCCGCCTTCCTGCGCCGCCGCTCCCGCGGTAGTCACGAAAGTCACCCGGGTATCCGTGATGTATTTCCCCTTCTCCTGATCCGTGCCGAACAGCTTGTCGCCCTTTTTGCTGCGGCCGGCCCGGATATAATAGACGGGGTTCCCCACGGCCTGCGTATCCTTCACCTTGGCCACATTTTCCTGTTCAAGATCCCCCCCCATTCCGGCGAAAGGGCGTTTCTCGAACCCTTCCAGGACAAAACGCTCCGGAGCCTGAGGGAGGCCGAAGCGGGCGCCCGCCTCCACATCCTTTGTCTTTGCGGCGGGGGTGTCCGGGAAGCCATTGCCGCTATAGAGAGTAAAGCGAACCGACACGGGGTTTTCATCGAACGCCATGAGCGACGAGGCGACGATCTGCATATGGGTGCGCTGAATCTGGGACACGAACACCTTGCATGCGCCGTCCGCCACCAGGCTGGGGTGCGACGAGGGATCGTTCGGCAAAGTGCCGTTGGCGAATTCCTCCGCGTTGGAGAATCCGTCATGATCCGAATCGAGAGCAAGCGCATCGGCCCGGCCGAGAATATCCTTGAGGCCGTTATCGACAAACCAAGTATTCGGAACGGAGGGATGGATCTCGGGAGAGCCCTTTTCGTAGATATCGACGGCCAGATTGGCCTTCTTCTCGTCTGAAACCATCTCCCACAGCTCGGGGGCAAAGAAGAGATAACAGTCCCGATAGCGCCCGGGATCGCCGTTCTGAGGCACGGGAGCCAGCTTTCTGGGGCTCCGCAGCACCTCCATGGTCCGCACTGATTTTTCCACGAGCGGAACATCCGCTTTTTGAGCCGGAATCGCGGTGTCGAGCATGGGCGGCGTCAATGACTGCGCCGTATACCACCCCAGCCCGAGTCCGCACGCGCCGAGAACGCAGCCAACCGCGACGACCGTCGTTCCTGTCGAAGATAAATTTGCCATGGTAATGAGATTGCTTATGTGTTTATTTGTTCTTGGCCGGCTGAAGGTAGAGCACTTCCAGCGCAAGATGCACGCGCACGACATCCTTGCTCGTCCCCGGGCCGAGCATCTGTCTGGCGATCTCGCGCACCGGCGCCCCTTTCGCCGCTTTCTTTTGATCGGAATCGGAGAACTCGCTCCCGAGATCCTCGCCGACAGTCTGAACGGGCGGCTTGTATGCACTCAAAACCGGCAGCGAATCAGGAGTATCCACTCGAAGCGCCGTGATCAGATAACAGAACTCTTTATCGCCGGCCAAAGCGTTGAGCACATTGAAAAGCGTGCTTCGGCCGGCCGTGAAATTGATTTCGAAGGGAAGCGACGCCCAGTTCTGCTTCAAAGACCTTCCCGGCGCCGCAATGGCCTCTTCGGGGATCTCCGCGCAATGAATTTTGTTGATGGCTCTGCCCCCGTTCTCCACAATGCTGCGGACTACTTTTTCCACGGCCTTGAGCTCGAAACTCAGGATGGGCGCCGCCGCATCGCTCGGATAGGTGTTCTGGTATGCCGCCATGCCCAGCTTTGCCGCGCCGTTGGGGCTGACGGTCACGGAATGTTTCTTGGCAAGCTCTTCAAAATTCAAGACCGCCAGCCGCACCTCGGCCTGGAAAGACTGAGGGGAAACGAGCTTGCCGTCCGCGGGGACAAAACGACCCCGATAGCCCTCCAAGCAGGCTTTCATCTCGTTCTCGACGATTCTTTCCGTCTTTGCGTCCGCCTCCTTGAGCGTCTTCAGCGACTTCTGGCCGGGCGGATACGTGCGCTCCCGCATTTCGTCGAACGCGCTCTGCTGTTCCAGCAGCCAATCGTTTTCCTTCGCGCATTCCGAACGCCAGGAAAAGCCTAAATACATGAGCACGAGAAAGGCCGCTGCAAAGATGGCCGCCACGGCGAGCACCCGCTTGTTTTCATTGATATTCATGATGCAAAATTAAATATGGGATTTTATCTGCCGCTCTCGAGAGACGCGGGGAGGGCAAGGGGCTCCTTGAGGGGGAGAATCATCAGGAACTTGTCGACATAATCCGGCACCTTGACCTTCTGATCCTTCGAACGGTCGTCGATGAAAGTGATGTATTGATTTCCGGTCAATTGTTTTCGTTGATTCCCGTCCAGCCACTCAAAGGTGAACGGGGAATCGGTTTCAAGACGGGTTTTGAGCTCCGAGGAAATCAACTGCCTGTACTCCTGACCCTCTTTTTTCTTCAGCGTGTAGCCTTCAATGTAAATGGCGGTGATGCCGTTTGCCTTCTTCTTGCGCCCCTTCGCGGAAGCGTCGTCCGGCGGCTCAGTCAAGGCGGAATCCGCCGTGTTGGAATTGGCGCTGCGAGTGCGGTCGATCACGGATACGCCCTTCAATCCGCCCACCAAATCATTCTGGGACGGATCGTAGTTGATCAAAGGCGTAAACTCCGTCAGCCAGAACTGCGCAGAGGCCGTCCGTTCAGACAAAAGCTTGAGAATATCCATGTAAGCAAACCGGGCGCTGCCCAAAGCGGCGAACCCGTCAACCACTTTGCCTCTCGATTGGAGCTTTTGTTCAAGCGAGGAAATCCGTTCGGAAAACTTCTCCATCTTGTCCAGTTGGGCTTCCACCGGCTTTTTCGCCTCCAAGACATCCTGCAAAGCCTGATGCGAGAGAAGGGCAAAAACGGCGGCTCCCGCCAGCGCAATGGCGCCGGCGGCGGCAACCTTGGGCAGCAGCTGCTTTTCCGTGCGCTCGCGCGCTACGCTGGTAGGCACCAAATCGATGGTGAATTCACTCTGCCCGACCGCTTTCAGAGCCGCGCCGGCAACGCCCCCCAGAGATACGGCATCCGCTGCGAGCGCCTCTTCATCGATCTTGGCGCCGACGTTGAATTTATTGAGCGGATTCAGATATTCCACCGGAAGCCCGAGCGTCTCCTGCAAGAACTCCGAGGTGCAGGCGAGCAGAGCTCCGCCGCCGCAGATATACGCCTTGACGGGCGCCGCACCCTGGTATTCGGAACGGTAGCGGTTGATCGTACGCTGAACCTCCGTGCTCAGGCGGGTCATGGCCGTGCGGATGATCGCGGCAAGCGCGGCATCCTGCTCGCTCATTCCTTCCGTATGCCCGTTTGTCAGGGAAACCATCCCGCTGTTGATTTTGAGCGCTTCGGCATCTTTGAACGGGATGTGCATTTCCCGGGCGATCGAATTCGTCACAAAAGCTCCGGCGACCGTCGCGCTGCGCGTATAGAATTTCTGGTTCTCGCAGAAAATTATATCGGTAGTCTTCGCCCCGATGTCGAGTATCATGACCGGCGACTTCTCCTGCGCATAGCTGTGGCGATAAGCGTTGTACAGGGCGGTAATCGAACAATCCACGCTCTGGGTCTGCAGTCCGTTGGTCTCCACCTGGTCATTGATGCTGTCCAGGTGTTCTTTTTTGATCGCCACCAGCAGAACTTCCCTCTCCCCGATCTCCCGGCCGGGAAGAAGCTGATAATCCCATATGATCTCGTCCATCGAGAACGGGATTTGCTGCTGAGCCTCATACCCCACGAGTTGATCCAGATCGTCGCTTTCAATCGGAGGAAGCTTGAAGAAACGTATAAAGACCTGCTGGCCGGAAACGACATTGCGCACCTCGCATCCCTTCACTTTCAGCTCCGCGACGAGATCGGCAAGAGCGGCGCTCACGTATTCGATGCGCAATCCTTCCTCGACAGGATCCAGCAAAACATCACGCCGGGCATAGCGAACCAGCGTGAACCCCTTCTTTCCTCGGGCAAAGACACCCATCGTCACGCTTTGGGCGCCGATCTCCAAGGCAATTATATTTTTTTTATCTGCCATGACCGTAAATTCGACACGTTGATGAATCAAGACTCTCCCGCAGAATCCGCCGCGGAGGCCGATTCTTTCGCACCCGCCTTGGCGTCCTTGTCAGCCGCCCTGTCCGAAGCCGCCGGTTCGGGCGTGCCCAGCGGACTGGAAGAAGCGGCCCGCGGCGCGGCTTCCGAACCATACAAGGGAACCGTGGGCGGAAAATGAAAATTCCCATACTGCGGGGCAAAGGGCGTTTCGGCGATGCTCAGCAGCCTGTAGTCCTGCGAACGGGGCAGCTGACTCGAGGTCATCTTCCACCACAGCTTGGAAAAAGCCTCCTTGCGGGATGCGTCCCAGCAATAATTGACATGATTCTTCTCTTTGGGATTTGCTGTTCTGCGAGGCTGCGCCAGTTTGCATACCGAGCCGCCGTAATAGAATTCGACCGCCAACGCGACCAATTTTTCCTTGAGCTTTTCCGGACGGCCGCCCGTCAGCTTGGAGGCCGTGACCGGAGAAATGAACACCCCCACCTTGGCGGGCGTCTTTTGGGACTGTTCCTTGTTCTCATTCACAGGAACATCCGTATATTTGACGGTGCGCTCCAGCACGATGAGCTTCTTGGCATCGTCGCGGGACAGCTCGCTGGGCTTGTAGTCGTTCAGCGCGGGATCAGACAGGGCCAAGTAAAATCGGACTTCCAGCTCATCTATGGTGCCGTGAGGAATCGCCCGCAGAGCTTTCCCGTCATCCCGGCTTCTGGGATTGGGCTCGGCGGCAAACACAGTGACGGGGACTTCCAGATAACTCCATACGCCGGCGCGCGCCTGCATATTCTTTTCTCTCTTGCTCGACGCACCTCCGCCGGGCTCTTTCAATTCGGGCTTGAAGCCGCTGTCTATCTGCACAGCCACCTTCGTTCCTGTTTTATCAGCATACACATCTGGAACAGAAACAATTGCCAATACAGCGGCAGCCATGATCGCACGGGAGACTTTCATAAGAGATACGGTTGATCGACCAATTTATACACAAATTTTCCCGTCATGGCGAGCAAAAGATTATCCCGACGCAAAAAAATCGTCCTGCCGCCGCATGGGCGCTCAAATCCCGTTCATTTCGCTGCATAGACGCGCACGGCCATCGCCTCGCTCCCGCCCGGCCTCCCGTTCCCGCGGAGAAGACTCTCCGCCGTTTTTCAAACGGCTCTTTTCAGACAGGCGGAAAGACAAGCCGCAAAAAACGCCGCCTGACAGAAAAAAATGAAAGACGAACGGAATGCGACATATAGTGTTCCCCCAACCAAAACAGCACCATATTTTCCGCATCCCGCTCAAAACAGATCTCTTGAAAGAACATTCAGGAGAAAATAGGACAAAAAAGAGGCTTGTCTTCTGCGGCCGGCAATGTAGAATAGGTTTTCTCAGCGTGGAAGGAGGGGGGGGGTGCTTCTTTTCCGCATCTGTTTTCTGCCCTGTTTCCCGAACCAGAGTATCGTTTCATGTTTTTTCCGAAAAAATCCCTGACAGTTTTTATCGCGGCGGCAATTTTTGCGGCGCTGTCCTCCCCGCTGCAGGCGGCTTCGTCAAAACCGACGCTGAAACCTCTTCGGCAGAGCAGAGGTTTCGTGATGCCGCTGGCGCCTTCGCCGAAGGCCAAGCCCGACCCCGCACTGCCCTCGATGGGACGGGACAAACACGGAATGCCCTTTTACCACCCGAAACAGCGCACGCGCGTCGTACGCACGACGGCCTATACGCACAGCGAATCGGATCACCTGTCCTACGGGCCGCGCAACGCGATCGGCACATCGCTGAAGTACACGGATCAAGTGCGCAGCGCGGCCGCAGACTGGTCGGTCTATCCTCTGGGCACAAAATTCAGAATCAAGGGTCAGCCTTATCTCTACGTCGTGGATGACTACGGCAGCGCCCTCGTGAATACGGGCACAATCGACATTTACCAGCCCAATAAAACCCTGATGCGCCAGTGGGGGCGCCGCGTGGTGGAAATCACCGTAGTGCAGTGGGGCTCTCCGGAGATGAGCTTGCAGAAGCTCAATGACCGCAGAAAATACAAGCATTGCGCCGCCATGTTCTCCTCGCTGAAAAAGCAGAAAAGCCACGCGACGGCCAAGGCGAAATAGGCTTTCTTTCCCCAAGGGAGGCGGATGAACGGCGCGGAGCCCTCCGCGCCATTTTCTTTTTCTCACCGCCTCGCGGGAGCCTTCGCATTTCCCGCATGAGAGGAATGCGGGGCATGCTTCGCCTCCAGCGGATTCCAGCCGCCCGTCTCTTGATGGTGCCTCAGGGCGAGCCCCGCGCAGAATGCGGCGGCAACGGCAAGAAGAAGCAGCAGCTTGACCGGGAAGGACAACGGCTTGTCCCTTTTGCCGGAGTTCGCCGGCGCCTGCACGCCGGCCAAGAACGGCGCTCCCGGCGAGGGCGAAATGATCCGGCGGGCTCTGCCCGCATGGGGAACGGCAGCAGGGCCGGAATGCACACTCCGCGCCTGCGGAGCATCCGGCACAAAAAACAAAAACACCTCTCCCAGCTGATAGGGAACCTCGGGCATGAGGGCCGTCCGTTCCACGCGCTCTCCATTGACAAGAATTCCGTTGGAAGAGTGCTGATCCGTCATGTAGTAGTTGTTCCCGGCGCGGGTGAACGCGCAGTGCACAAGAGACACGGAATCCGCATCGACCACGTAGCGGCAGCCGGCTTGGCGGCCCAGCATGGCAATATCCCCTTCTTCGGAGGGCAATTCATACGTCTGAGTCGAACCGTCGGGCAAAGTAACGAAGATCTGCGCCATGGATACTATTGTGGAGGAAACGGCGGAAAAATCAACCTCAAAAACTCCCCCGGGCCGACAAACGGCCACCCTCCCCCGCAAACGGCAGGAGGCATGGGAACACGGAGCTTGATCCGGGGGAGGTTTTGCATTATTCTCCTCCCATGTTCGTCGACACTATTCGCATTTTTGCCAAGGCGGGAAGAGGGGGAAGCGGCCTGGCCAGTTTCCGGCGGGAAAAATTCGTGCCCAGGGGAGGGCCCGACGGCGGAGACGGCGGAGACGGCGGAGACGTGATTTTGGAAGTGGAACCGCATACAAACGATTTAAGGGAATACTACTATAACCGCAGCTTGGTCGCAGAGCGCGGACAGCCCGGCATGCACGCCCGCAAACACGGCAAATCCGGACGCACCATCATCGCCAAAGTCCCGCCGGGCACAATCGTGCACCGCCTGAGCGCCTCGACCATGCAGGAGGCCGCCTGGCTCGAGAAGGAAGGGCAGACCTTGGAAAAGGAAGTGGTCGCCGACATGACGGAAACTGGTTCTCGCTTTACACTCTGCCGCGGAGGAAAGGGAGGGCGCGGCAACTGGCATTTCCGCACCCCCACCGACCAGGCTCCCAGAGAATTTGAACCAGGAGGCGAGGCCGAATCAGGAGTCTTTGAGCTGGAACTGCGCCGGATCGCCGACGTGGGCCTGGTGGGCTACCCCAACGCTGGGAAAAGCACCTTGCTCGGAGCCATCTCCGAAGCGAAACCGAAAGTGGCGGCCTACCCGTTCACGACGCTGCAGCCTGTCGTGGGGGTCGTGGAATTCGATGACTACAGCCGCTGCGTCGTGGCAGACATTCCCGGCATCATCGAAGGCGCCCATCAAAACCGGGGACTCGGCCATGAATTCCTCCGCCACATCATGCGCTGCCGTCTTCTGCTCTTCATCATCGACATGAGCGGGCTGGAGCGCGATCCCATCGAAGCGCTCGAACAGCTGCGCCGGGAAATCAAACTCTACGACGAAGAACTCTCCCAAAAACCTTGGTTGGTGGCAGCCAATAAAATGGACGAAGAAAGCGCCCCCGGAAACCTCGGCAATTTCAAAGCCAGATTTCCGAAGCTGGAAACCATTCCCATTTCCGCGATGCACGCCGAAGGGCTCGACGCACTGAAAAACCGTCTGAAAGCGTCCATCGCCCGGGAATAGACACGCTCTTTCTCAGCGAACGCGCAGACGCGAAACAAATGCCTCCATTTTCGGGAGCTGGCGTTCGATGCTCTGTGCGAGATGAAACTGGTTTCTCGCCCGGACGAGATTGTGATCCGGCCTGCTGACCTTGAAATAACTGTCTCCCAGTAAGTAATCGGTCAGGAAGCGCATGCCGATTTCAATCGTGATCAGTTTTCCGGAAAAGGGCAGCAGATCAATTTCCGCCTTCGTCAGAAAATCGCCCGCGGCATCGAGATACCCTTCCGCCAGCGATTCAAAAAAAGGCATCTGCATCTCGACCAGAGAAAGATCTTCTTCATCCTCCTCAGCGGTGCAGGTTGCGGTACGCACCATGTCCCCGAAATCATAAAGAGCGAGACCGGGCATGACGGTGTCGAGATCAATCACGCAGACGGACTGATCCGTATCGGCATCGAGCATGACATTATTGATCTTGGTGTCGTTGTGCGTAATGCGCGTCGGCAGGAGCCCCTCTTCCTGCAAGGCGATCAGATTTCTCAATTCGGGAACCCAGGAACGCACCAGGGCCATTTCGGATTCGCAGGAAGCGGCCCGCCCCGCGGGATCGCCGGCAAAGGCAGCCTCCAAGGCTTCATAACGCTTCGGGGTATTGTGGAAATTCGGAATGGTCTCCACGATATCCGCCGGGTTCATATCGCTGATCAAATTTTGGAACGAGCCGAACGCATGACCGATCTGATAAGCTTGGCGGGTATTTTCCACCACATCGTACGTATGTGTTCCCTCAATATTGTTGTAGCAACGCCATACGCCCCCATCTTCCAACGTGATGTAGGTGCGCCCGCCCCGCGCCGGGTAGAGGCTGAGCGTCTGTCCCGCCGCGTCTTTCCTGCGGCGTATGACTTTCCACATAATATGGCGCGTCACCTTTTCGACGTTGCGCATCACATCTTTCGGGCACTTGAACACCTTCTCGTTGATCCGCTGAAGAATGTAGCGCTCTTCGTGATTTTCGTCCGTGCGGTAACAGGCGCGATAGGTCGTATTGATATGGCCGCTGCACAGCTCCTCTCCATATAAGAATTCACCTTCGATGGCAAATTGGTCGCCAATCTTTGCAATGCGGGCCGCCAACGGGCCCTCTGAAATCCGAGGAGAAGCAGTTTTCGTCATAACCAGTTGGCGCGATTATGCCGAGAGACACTCTGCACGTCAACACAAATGACATACTTTCCCAAGTTAGCCCTATTTCCCATTTCTGCGGGCGATGAGCGCCAGCTTAGAAATGGCGCTTGCAATGAATGGAAAATCGGATATAATTCCGCGCCCCGTTCCGGGAGAACGGGCTTTTCACCATGCCGGACGCTCGATTCCAGCCACTGACGGGGTTCCGCGACTTTGCGCCGCAGGAATGTGCGGAGCGCAATTACCTATTCTCCTGCTGGCGGCGTGTGGCCGCCCGCTATGGATTCGCCGAATGGGAGGGACCCACGGTCGAAGCCACGGAACTTTACTTGAAAAAAACGGGTGGGGAGCTCCCCACCCAGCTCTTCCGCTTTCAAGACCAGGGAGGACGCGACGTGACACTGCGCCCCGAACTCACCGCTTCTCTGGGGCGCATGGCCGCCGGCTACCAGCGCGAATATCCCAAACCGCTGAAATGGTTTGAAATCGGCAGCTGTTTTCGTTATGAAAAACCTCAAAAGGGGCGCCTGCGCGAATTTTACCAATTCAACGCAGACATCCTGGGCGAAAAGGGAAGCGGCGCCGACGCCGAACTGATCTCGCTGGCCATTGACTGCATGCGCGAGCTGGGGCTCACCGCGGGTGATTTCGTCGTGCGCATCTCGGATCGCGCGGTATGGCTGCGTTACGCGGCCGAACACGGCATTCCCGAAGAAAAGACGGGAGACTTTCTCGCCGTGGTCGACAAATTCGAGCGCGACAGTCCCGAGACATGCCAGGAAAAACTCGCTGCCTTCGGTTTGAGCCGCAGCGAGCTGGTGGAGTTCATCGCCCATCCTCCCGTCGATTGTTCGCCCCGATTCAACGAGGTGCAGGCCGATCTCGCCGCGCGGGGGCTCGCGGAATGCATCCGGCTGGATCTCTCGGTCGTGCGCGGCCTGACCTACTACACCGGCCTCGTCTTCGAAATATTCGACACCGCCCACAGCTTGCGCGCCATCGCCGGCGGAGGCCGCTACGACGCCTTGGTAGGCACACTCTCCGAGGATGCGGTCAATCTGCCGGCCACGGGCTTCGCCATGGGAGACGCCGTCATTGCGCACCTGATCCGCCAATGCCCCGCGGCCGAGGCACAAATGAACGCCGCCGCTCGTCTCCGCTCATGCGAAGCGTTTCTCGCCTTGGCCGACCCGGCGCGGCGCCCCGAACTCCTGACGCTGGCCTCGGCCCTGCGCAACAAGGGGGTAAGCGTCGACTTTCCCCTCTCGGCGGCCAAGCTGAACAACCAGCTGAGGCGCGCTGAACGCCAGGGCGCACGCTATGCAGTCATCGTCGGCTCCGAATACCCCGCGCTTGAACTCAAGACGCTGGCCACACGCCAATCCCGGCAGGTCACCCCGGAGGAACTGCTCTTTCTGCTTTCCGGAAAGGCCGCCCGGCCTTCGCTTCCCGAATCTGAAACCACACAATCATGAATCGCTATCGCACACATACGTGCAATGAACTGCGTCCCGCCGACATTGGCGGGAATGTCTCGCTCGTCGGCTGGGTTGACACCCTGCGCGACCACGGCGGAGTCGTTTTCGTCGATCTTCGCGACCGGGAAGGCATCACCCAAGTCGTCTTCCATCCCGAGAACAATGCCGAACTGGCCAGCCGCGCCGAAGGGCTCCGTTCAGAGGACGTCATTCGAATCACCGGCAGCGTAGTCGGACGCCTGAAGACCGAAGAAATCGACGCCGCCAACCCCGACCTCGCCACGGGAGAAATCGAGGTGGAGGCCGATTCCCTGGAGATTCTCAACAAGGCTGACGTGCTGCCCTTCCAGCTTGACCGCAACATCTCCAATGAAGACATTCGCCTGAAATACCGCTTTCTCGATCTGCGGCGCCCCTCCATGGCGCGCAATCTGCGCATCCGCCACCGCATTGCCAAAACCACACGCGATTTTCTCGATGAAAAGGGCTTCCTTGAAATTGAAACCCCCATCCTCTCAAAATCGACCCCCGAAGGCGCGCGCGACTTCCTCGTGCCTTCGCGCCTCGCGCCTGGCAAGTTCTATGCGCTGCCGCAGGCCCCGCAACAATACAAGCAGCTGCTGATGGTCGGAGGAGTTGAGCGTTACTTCCAGATTGCGCGCTGCTTTCGCGACGAAGACCTCCGCGCCGACCGCCAGCCTGAGTTCACTCAGGTGGATATCGAAGCATCGTTCATCACCCCCGAGGATATTTACAGCTGGATCGAACATCTTCTGCAGCGCATTTACAAAGAATCCATCGGCCGCGACATTCCCATTCCCTTCCCCCGCATGACGTGGAAGGAGGCCATGGATCAATACGGTTCCGACAAGCCCGAACGCCGCTTTGGCATGAAGCTCACGGATCTTTCCTCGATCTTCGCGGAGAGCGCCTTCAAAGTGTTCGCCAACGCCGTAGCGCGGGGAGGCGTCGTCAAAGCCATCAATGCCAAGGGCTTCGCCAATGCTTCCGTCGGACAGATCGACTCCCTCACCAAGACGGCTGTGGAAGCGGGCGCGAAAGGGCTCGCCTACATCAAGGTGAGAGAAGACGGCTGGAAGAGCCCGATCACCAAATTCCTCGGCGAAACGGAAATCCGCCTGCTCACCGAAGCTCTCCAAATCGAAACGGGAGACCTCATCCTGTTCGCAGCCGGCCCTTGGGAGCAATCCTGCGAAATTCTCGGCCGCGTGCGTCTCGAATGCGCCGGGTATCAGGAGCTCCTTCAAGGCAGCACCGAGCTGGACTTCCTGTGGGTCACCCGCTTCCCGCTCTTCGGCTGGGACGAAGAGGAGCGGCGCTTCACCGCCATCCATCACCCATTCACACGCCCCGTGCCCGAAGACGAGGAAAAACTTCTCAAAGGAGAGATCTCCACGGAACTTTGCGCCGAAGCCTACGACGTCGTGCTCAACGGCACCGAGCTGGGCGGAGGATCCATCCGGATTCACGAACGCGAGCTTCAAGCCGCTATGTTCCGGGCTCTCGGCATCAGCGACGAACAGGCGCAAGCGCAATTCGGCCACATCCTCGGGGCATTCAGCTTCGGCGCCCCCCCCCACGGCGGCCTTGCACTCGGCCTCGACCGCCTGGCAATGCTCGTCTGTGGAGCCGAATCTATCCGTGAAGTCATCGCTTTCCCGAAGAACAACCGCGGCGCCGATCTCATGAGCGATTCTCCGGCAGGCGTCGACTCCGCGCAACTGCGCGACATCCACATCCAGGTCCGCCTCCCCGAAAAGCTCAAGACCAAGAATCCGGCCTCGTAAAGGCGTCCCGCATCTCTTGTTCCCAAGAGCTCTGCCCCGCCGCGCCCCCAAGTGTTGGTCTGTCGTCCGTCAGGAGGACGCCTGCAGCCTCCTCCGGCGGGCATTCGCCCGGCAGCAGAGCGCGGCCAAAAGCAGACAGGCAGCTACAGCCCAATCCCCCGCACGGGCATAGAGCGTCAGCCCCATATCTTGTTCGATCGGCAATTCGGACAAAAGCGCGCCCGATCCGAAGGGAGAACCGTCTGCATCGCGCAATTCGCCGATCACGGCTCCATTGGAGGCAAAGGCCGCCGTAAGGCCGGTGTTGGCGGCGCGGATGAGGGGACGGCGCAGCTCAATGGCGCGGAAAGCGGCATTCCGCGCATGCTGACGCCCGGCTGAGGAGCGCAGAAACCACCCGTCATTCGTCACATTGACAATCACTTGAGCACCCGGACGAGCAAACCGCCGCAACTGGCGTCCCAATGTATCCTCGTAGCAAACGGCCGGGATCACGCCCACGGTTCCGCCCGTGCCCGGATCGATGACTGGCAGAGGAC
>JAJQGU010000047.1 GCA_021200315.1 Akkermansiaceae bacterium | reverse complement strand
CCAGTACACGGCTCCCTCCATATCCTTCTCCACGCCTTCTCCGTTCTCATAACAATCTCCTAGAAAGAACTGAGCGTCGGCATGCCCCTGTTCTGCCGCCTTCCGGTACAAGCGCACAGCTTCCTTCATATCCTTCTTCACGCCTTCCCCATTTTCATAACAATGCCCCAGCCTGCACTGCGCCTCGGCATGACCCTGCTCCGCTGCCTTCCGGTACCACCGCGCCGCTTCTCCCCTGTATTTCTCCACGCCGTCCCCGCTTTCATAACAAACTCCCAGCCTGCACTGCGCCTCGGCATCGCCCTGTTCCGCCGCCTTCCGCCACCAGTTCACAGCTTCCCTCCTATCCTCATTCACGCCGTACCCATATCTATAACACTTCCCCAGTTCGTACTGGGCTCCGGCATCGCCCTGTTCCGCCGCCTTCCGCCACCAGCGCGCCGCCGCCGTGCAGTCATGCTCCACGCCTTCCCCGAAGGCCCAGTAGTTCCCCAAACGATACTGGGCGGCGGCGGAGCCCAGCATCGCCGGCACACCCCAGACGACACGCGGCAGAAACCCACCGCACACGGCCAGCACAGTAAGCACGGCCACTACGGCGAGTGCCGCGAAGAGTTTTTTCCTTTTCATGGAATTTTTCATTTTTACAGAGGATAGAGGATGTTGACGATGGAATGCCCGTCTGCTCCGCCCACAAAAGGGAGCGGGAAAAGCCTAGCGGATTTTGAATCCGCTGTCCAGCCTAAACTCTGCGAGCCTTTGAAAAACCGCTTGCTCCCCCCCCTTCCCGCGTTTTTCTCTTCGTTGGCATGAGCCCGCCATGCATTCTCGCGGGAAATCCCGCATTCGAAACGCACTGCATGCAAATTGCACACGGCGTTCTCTCCCGGGCGGATGCCGAATCCGCCGTGCACCGCCGCTCTATTCGGCTCCCATTCCACCCCCCCCCGAATTTTCCTTTACCCTGCACCTCACTCTTCACGTCCCGCACTATCTCCCAACTCCACACTCTCTCAGTCCTCCAAACCCCACCCTGAATTCGCCCTCCGCAGGCGGCTCCGCGGACGGGGAAGGGTCAGTCCGACGGCGGTCGGTTTTCGCCCGGCTGCCCCGGATGCCCTTGGAATTCCAGCGTCAGCCCGTCGTAGGCGGGGGCGATGTCCGGCGGCAGCAGGGAGAGGAGTTTCTGATAATCGATTTCATGCCCCATGTGGGTGAGGAGTCCCCGGCGGGGGGAGAGACTGCACATGAGAGCCACGCTTTCGCCGACGCTCAGATGGGTGCTGTGCTTTCCGAAGCGCAGTGCGTCGAGAATGAGGAGATCGAGGCTGCGCAGCAGGTTCAGGGATGCTGCGGGGATTTCCTTGACGTCGCAGATGTAGCCGATGCGTACGCCGTTCCATGCGAAGACGTAGCCGTAAGTTTCGATGCGGGCGTGGATCACGGGTACGGGGGTGACGGCCACGTCGCCGAGGACGAAGGGGCGGCCGCCGTGGTCGTGAGGTTCGGGGCGCACGTAGCCGCGGTAGGTGTTGCCGGGGGAGAACGCCCAGCCGTACATGCGTTTCAGCGTATGGAGCGTGCCGGAGCCGGCATAGAGGGGAAGCCGCGTGTCTTTTCCCCAGCCGAAGGCGCGCATGTCGTCGAAGCCGGACACGTGGTCGAGGTGGCCGTGCGTGTAGAGCACGGCGTCGATGGAGGCGATGCCGTGGCGCAGGGCCTGCTGGCGCAGATCCGGGCTGGAATCGACGAGCAGCGCGGCTGCCCCGCTGCGGAGCAGGATGGAAGAGCGCAGGCGCGCGTTGAGAGGATCCTTGGAACGGCAGACCGCGCAGGAGCAGCCCACGAGCGGAACGCCCGTCGAGGTTCCCGTGCCGAGGAAGAGTAGTGTCAGCGTGGAAGACATGGATTGATTCTGTGGCCCGAGTATGGCATATTTCAGGCAGTTCTTGAAGTCCGAATGCTGACTCTGCTCAAAATCTCCAACATGGCTCTCGCCGATCATGTGGTCTGGGAGCCCGGCGCCGGCCTGCTGGCCGTCACGGGTGAAACGGGTGCGGGGAAATCCGTGGTGACGGGCGCGGTGGGGCTGGCTCTGGGCGGTCGGTGCGACAAGAGCGTTATCCGCGGCGGGGAGGAGCAGTGCTGCGTGGAGGCCGTGTTTCATCTGGAAAATACGGAGCGCCTCGATGCCCTGCTCGACGGGGCGGGGGTGCCCGCCTGCGAGGAGGGGACGCTGTTGATCCGCCGTGTGGTGTCCCTCGGCGGCAACCGCCAGTTCATCAATTCCAGCCCGGTCACTCTCCGCCTGCTTCGCGAGGCGGGCGGTCTTCTGGCGGATATGTACAGCGCCGAGAATGAACGCGTTCTGCTCGCCTCTCCGGAGCGCAGGCTGGCTCTGCTGGATGCGTTCGCCGAGAATCTTGCTGAGCGGCGGGAGTATGACCGCTCGTGGCGGCGCTGGACTCGGGCCCGGCAGGCGTGGCGCGAGTTTTCGGCCGCGGAGCAGGCTCAGGAGAGGGAGCTGGATTTTCTGCGCCATCAGATCGATGAAATCGAAAGCGCGGCGTTTACCGCGGAGGAGGCGGATTCTCTGGAAAGCGACTGGCGGCGCGCCCGCAATGCCGAACGCCTGCTCGGCGCGGCGCTTCCGCTCGTGCAGCTGATGGGGGGGGAAGAGAACGGGCTGTTGGAGCAGATGCGACGTCTGGTGCGGGGGGTGCGCGAACTCGAACGCCTCGATCCCGCCTGCCCGGTCGATCTGCCGGGGGTGGAGTCTCTCGCGGATGCTCTCGGCGAGTTGGAGACCGCGCTGGAGGATTACGCCGGACGCCTGGAGCGGGATCCCGCCGGGCTGGCAAGGCTCGAGGAGCGAGTCGGCGTCTTCGATGCGCTGAAGCGCAAGTACGGCTCGGACTTCGCCGCCATTCAGGAGCATCTTGCCGAGTGCCGGCGCCGGCTCGGCGCCGTCGAACGCCGCGGGGAAGTGCTCGCCGGACTCGAGAGCGAGATGAACGACGCCGAGGCCGTTCTCCGCGAAGCGGGGGAGAGGCTCACCGGGACGCGGCGGCGCGCCGCGCCCCGTTTCGCGGAAGAGGTGCTGCGCCATGCGCGCGAGTTGGGCTTCCGGCAGGCCGCCTTTGAAGTTTCCCTCCTTCCGGAGGAGGCGTTCGGGCGCCGCGGGGCGGAGAGCGCTGTGTTTCTTTTCGGCCCCAATCCCGGCGAGCCTCTTCGGGAACTTCAGCTCGCCGCGTCCGGCGGCGAGCTGGCCCGCGTGATGCTCGCCCTGAAGAGCGCGCTGGCGGAGCGGGACGAAATTCCGCTGCTCGTTTTCGATGAGATCGACGCCAATGTGGGGGGCGAAATCGCGCTGGCGGTGGGGCGTAAACTGAGCGCTCTGGCCCGGCGGGGACAGGTGGTGGCCATTACTCATTTTCCCCAAGTGGCCGCCCTGGCCGATCACCATTACCTCGTCGAGAAAAGGACGAAGGACGGGCGGACCGCTTCTTCGCTCCGCGAAGTTTCGGGCGAGAGCCGCGTCGACGAGCTCGTGCGCATGCTGGGCGGCGGAGACGGGCGGACGCGCGATCATGCGCGGGAGCTGATCGAGCGGAAGGTTCAGCGGGGGAGCCGCCGGGGTCTCTCCGATTGAAAGGCCGCTTCCGGCGCTTTCCTCCCGCGGGGCGGAGCTTGCAAAACGGCGCCGTTCGCTGTATGCTTGCCGGGCATGCTCACCATCAAAAAACTGACCAAGGCGCACGGCGGGAGAACGCTGTTTCAGGATGCGGAATTGATCGTCAACTGGGGCGAACGCGTGGCTCTGGTCGGGGCGAACGGAGCGGGCAAATCGACGCTGTTCCGCATGATTCTGGGGCGGGACGAACCGGACGAGGGCGAGATTTCCCTAGATGAATACGCCGTGGCCGGTTATCTGCCCCAGGAGGCGGGCGATCCGACGGACAGAAGCGTTCTTGAAATCGCCATGAGCGTCACGCCCGAGATGGGTGCGGCCGTGCGCACGATCGCCGAATGCGAGGCCGGGGGCGCCCTCGGTTCCCGCGAGTACGCCGAAGCGGTCGATCTCTACGGCTCGATGAACGGCTATCAATTGGAAGCCA
This sequence comes from Akkermansiaceae bacterium, assembly GCA_021200315.1. GTDB lineage: Bacteria > Verrucomicrobiota > Verrucomicrobiia > Verrucomicrobiales > Akkermansiaceae > Akkermansia. The sequence continues at coordinate 13,588 of JAJQGU010000047.1, read as the reverse complement.
AGGCGAAACGAATTCTGAAGGGACTCGCGTTCCGCGACGGGGATTTTCGCCGTCCGGCGCGGGAGATGTCCGGCGGTTGGGTCATGCGTGCGCATTTGGCGCAGCTGCTTGTGGCGGAACCCGATCTGCTCATGCTGGACGAGCCGACCAATCACCTGGATCTGCTTTCCCTGCTGTGGCTGCGAAAGTATTTGAAAAACTACCCCGGCGCCATTCTGATGATTTCGCACGATCGCGATTTCATGGATGAATTGGTCGAAGCTGTTTATGACATCGAGGACGCCCGTCTTGTGCGTTATACGGGGAATTATTCGGAATTTCTCCGGCTCAGGGAAACGCGCTGTGAGCAGCAGCTCGCGGCTTATCGCAGGCAGCAGCGCGAAATCGCCCGCGTCGAGGCTTTCATCGCCCGCTTCCGCTCCGTGGCCTCGAAGGCGTCGCTGGTGCAGAGCCGCGTGAAGCAGCTGGAGAAGATGCGGCTCATCCCGAAGCCGAAAGCGGTGAGAAAGGTGTTCAAATTCCACTTTCCCCAGCCCCCGCGCAGCATGCAGACGGTGATGGAGCTCGAGAAGGTTCGCCAGGGCTACGGCGATGTTTTGATCTACGACGGACTCGATCTCCGCATCGAGCGGGGCGACCGCATTGTGCTCGTGGGGCCGAACGGGGCGGGAAAGTCCACGCTGCTGAAGATTCTGGCGGGCATTGTGCCCATTTGCGGCGGCAGGCGCACGCTCGGCGCGGCGACGCGCATCGGCTATTTCTCGCAAATGCGTTCCGAGAACCTCACGCCCCGCCTCACGGTCATCGAGGAGATCATGAACGCGGATCCGGAGCTGCGCGAGGAAGAGGCGCGCTCCCTGCTCGGCTCGTTCCTGTTTCGCCGGGCGGATATCCACAAGCGCGTGGAGGTGCTTTCCGGCGGTGAGAAGACGCGCCTCAGTCTCGTGAAATTTCTCGTCGATCCGCCGAATCTCCTGCTGATGGACGAGCCGACCACTCATCTGGATCTGCTTTCCGTCGACGCTCTCGGGCAGGCTCTTAAATATTACGAGGGCACTCTGGTGTTCATTTCGCACGATGTGCACTTCATTCGCCTCCTCGCCGAAAAGACTCTCCATATCGCCCATGGAGTCGTCACTCCCTATGCCGGCGGCTACGACTACTATCTTGAAAAATCCGGCCTGCTGGACGATCTTCCGGATGCCGCCGATTGCTGAACGTCCCCCTGACGCCGGCTCTTCCGTGCTCCGCCGCCGCTTCTCCCCGCCCTAAAATCTGCGGGCTCGACCAGCGTAAGGTGCTTTTCCCGTCTGACGACGAATTGCGGAAGTTTCTTCTGGGAGACGAATAAGCCGCTTGCGGAATCGCCGCGCAAGCGGCTTGCCGCCGGCCTATTTTTCCTCGTCTTCCTCTGCCGGGAGAATTTTTGGCTGCAGGGCCGGCCAGCCTTGCAGCAGTTCCGCGTGAAGCCACGCGGCCTCCCTGTCTTTTTCGCCCTTTTCCAGGTCATAGAAGATGGTGAGCTTCGTTCCCGGAGCGAATTGGCAATAAATAAAGTGCCAGTCGGTCACGTTCGCAGGCCGATCTTGCGCCGGCAAGCCATCGCCAAATTGTCATGCGCGTCACTCCCAGCCGCCGCGCGATATCAAAAACAACGTGCGTTTTCCTCGTTGCCCCGCCCGGCTTCACCCGCGCCTCGACTATGCGATTCATACCTTCCTGCGCAGACATCGTATTATCTGCAAAGCTAGTCATTTTTCTCTGTTCTTAAGTTCAGTTCGTCACGCTGAATCTAGACACTAGCCCTGGCCTGAGCCCCATACACACAGCCGCCCGCCTGTGTGGGTTTATGCGGGTTTTCTTGTTCAAATGGATGGCGGACAGGGTGGGATTCGAACCCACGGTACGCTTTTGACGTACACACGATTTCCAATCGTGCTCATTCGACCTCTCTGACACCTGCCCGTTGGATCGGACACGTATCCGCCCGAAGGCGGGTACGGGGGGGATGGTACCTTTTTTCTCCCCTCTTGGCAAGGTTAATTTTTCATTTTGTTCCCGGCATGAATATCATTTCGAGATCCTTTTCCATTCGAGCAATACCGCCTTCCCCGCCCGGAGCGGCACGCGGAGTCCCGCGGTGTCGAGTTCGGCGGGCGTGCCGTGAATGGGGGGACGCCCGGCGAGAAGGTCGGTGAACTCATATTCGCCCGTCCCCAGCCCGCACCATTCCTGCGCACTCATGGGGATATGCACGGAAAGGCCGTCGAAGTCGAGGTCGGGAGAGAGATTGCAGACGGCGAGTATGGTGGCGCGGGCCTGCCAGTGATGGCGAATGAAGGCGAACACCCAGCGGCCGGAGACGGCGTCGCCCTCTCCCCGCCCGTAGCTGCTGTTGGATTGATTGGCCCAGTTGAGCCCGTAGAACAGCCCCGAAGCCAGAGCGGGGTGATGAAGAAGAGGCAGCAGGCGCAGGAAGAAGCCGCGCATGGCGCGTTCGCCCTCCGTCATTTCTCCGCCGTCGTAAAGGCCGTTGTTGGTCCAGTGCGCCAGGCGGGGGAGAGAAGTGTAGTCAAAGATACTCGTGCGCCCGTCATGTCCGCCGTAACCGCCCGGCCCCTCGGCGCGTTCGCCGGCTTCCTGTCCGTTGTAGAAGAGCACGGGACCGCAGCTGGAGGCGTAGGACGCCACGGCCGCGGCTTCAATCACCCGTTCGCCCTCGCCGCCCCAATGCAGCGGAGAACATATTCGGGGCTCGTCATGATTTTCGAGATAGCGGACCCCCCCGCTGAAGAGCCTGCCGTCGTTGCGGTTGTATTGGTCGAGGTCGTTGGCCCATCGCCCGTTGTCGTAGAGGCCGTGTATGGCGTGGTATGCCTCCGCGTCGTAGACGCCGAGGAAACCGCAGTCGAGCAAAGCCGGCAGCGCGTCTTCCACCGTGGTGCGCAAGTGGTCGTTGTATGCCTCGGCCAGAAAGACGACCTCGGAATTGCGCACGCGGGCGCGCGAAATCGCCCATTTCCAGAATGGCATGGGAATCATCTGTGCCATGTCGCAGCGGAAACCGCCTACGCCGCGATCCTGCCAGAAAGCGAGAATATCGTCCATTATCTGCCAAGTGCGCGGTGTCTCAAAACGGCGGGCAAGCCAATCGGGAAGGGAGTGCATGCCCTCGGCGCCCATCGTGTAATCCCATCCGTAATTGAGCTTAATCGTTTCGTACCAATCACTGCGCGAAGGCGTCCAGGTAAGGGCGTTGTTGCCGGTGACTCTGCCCGCGATACGCTCGGGTTCGTAGATGCCGTCCGGCAGACGGAGGGGCGGCCCCCCGCCGGGGACGTTGCGGGGCAGATAATAGAAGGAATTGTCGCGCGCGGAAAAGACAGAGGTGTCATCGCTGCGGCCAAAATCTTTTTCGGGCCGGCTGGCCGAAGCGTAAGCGCGTGAAACATGGTTGGGCACGAAATCCATCATGGGCACGAGCCCCAAATACGCGCAGCGTTTCAACAGAGCTTCATATTCCTCCATTCGGTGATCCTGGTCTTCTGCCAAGTCGGGGCAGACGTCAAAATAATCGATTACCGAATAAGGACTTCCGGCAATCCCCTTGACAATGGATTCAGGCTGGGCCTGCAATCCCGGGTGGCGCGTTTGCGAAGCATGGCGCAGCACGCCGGTGAACCAGATGTGCGTGAAGCCCATGCGGGCGATCCCATGCAGGGCCTTTTCCGTGATGTCGTTGAATTTGCCGCAGCCGTTTTCCTCCAGCGTCCCCCACTCCTTCCCTCCCTTCCGGAAGTTGGCGAAATGGCGGACAAACAATTGATAGATAAGGGGTCTCATTTTTCGGGCAGGTCTTTCTTCGAATGAGCCCAAGCCTGCTGCAGTTTCTGCGCGACACCCCGCGTCGCCTCGCTGATGATTTCATGCACGGGCACCGAGGTGACTATGCAATTGTTTTCCACTTTCGACGACAGAGAATCCTGCATGACTTGCGTGAGGATGGGCTTGTCGCCTGCCGGGATTGACAGAGTGAGCTTTCCTTCGATAAGGGGAGTGTTTCGCGTAAGCAGAACGCTGTTCGGCTCTTGATCGGCGGCGTTCTCGTTCTTGTCGCCTGAAAAGAAAAATGCGTTTTTCGTGCTCTCTGAAGCCGGTGAACCCGGATTTTCGTTTTCTCCGCCGAACACTGGATTGACGACGGCGTCCATTGCCGTCTGGCAGACAAGCTTCCATTCGAGATCTGTCAGAGGGCGGCAGGTGAGCTCTCCCGAGAGGGAGATCCCGATCTCCTCGTCGGATTTGAACAGAATGTTTTCGGCCTTCCATTGCTTGGTGTGGCAGGAATAGAGCGCATCGAAGCGTGCTTCCCGGCAGATGAGCGTACGGTAGTTCTGATCTCCGATCAACAAAGACAACTCGTCCATCAACGGGATGTTCTTGAGGGTGACTTCTCCGGAATTGACGAGCCTGAAATGCGCGGACCAGCTGTCCGGGACATCGAAGAGACCTTGAATCGTCCCCTGAATATCGAAACGGCCTTCTACCGTTCCGGGAGACAATCGAGCCGAGACGAATTGGCTCAGGGGAACGTTGGAAAGCCGGAAAGTGTACTTGAATGCGGGAGCACCGATTTCATTCCTTGAGGTTTCGCATTGAAGATCCAGCGTTTCTGTCTTGTCCTCCCCCAATTGAATGGTGCAGGAGGGGATCTCAATGCGGGAATCGGGATACAGCTCAACGCGGGCTTTAAGCAACCGGCAGTTGTCTACCAGCTCGTTATGAATCACCCCGCCCCGCAGTTCAAACACCCAGCGCCCCTCGTCAAATTCCGCATTGCATTCCGCGCCTTCTATGTAGTTCGCGGTTCTCCCCTTCCCGATCCGGAGATCCAGAGACTCCACAGTAAGTTTTTTCACGGCAGGCATCTCCAACAGAGCGGGGCGCCTCTTCTCTTTGATTTCCTCGGCATCCGGATCCCCCGGTTTTACCGATACGCTCATCGAGCCGATTCTGACGCTGCTGTGCGGCGCCCATTCTTCCAGCAGTCCCGAGAGAACGGCAGATGTCCCGTAAACGCGATGGACGATGATCTCGTCGAACATGGAGTCGTTGCCGCCGTTCAGCTCGAGCTTCTGGATTCTCCAACCGTTGATGCCGTCGGGAGAGAGGGTGAACAAAAGGGAACCCTCCTGGAGTTGGAAGGCTTTTTCCAAGGCGGAAGCGGCATTTCTGGTGTATTGTTCGCTGGAGAAATAGGCACGGTTGAAGAAAGAAAAAATCAGCAGGAAGAGAATCAAACTCACGCCCGCACGAACACTCATCCTGCACACGCGGGCGAAACGATAATTCCGCCCCCATGTTCCCAGAACGCCGAATCGGAATTGGCGCCACATATTTTGATGATTCAGCCATTCATTCAGCATTCGAAGCATATCATTCCTGTCCGGCTGGGTGTCCATGCAGGAGAGATTATCAGAAAAAGGAATCATGGTAAAGGGAAAACAAGTTGACGAAAAAACAGAAAAGGGACATCCGGAGCTGCCCGGTCATGCAGCTGCCGCTTCTCTCATTGACAGCCTTTCCGGCAAGAGATAAGATCGTCCGCGAAATGAAATGCGCATTTATCTTTTTTCTGGCCGTCGTCCTCACTCCGTTTCATGTCCTGGCTCAGCAGAATGCCGCCGAAGATCCGGGGAGGGCTTTCATTCAGTCCGTTCTGCAGGCTGGAACCAGGGCTCTGCTCCAAGCGGGCGCTTCTTCTCCTTCCGAGGACGGCGATGGCTCCGGCGTTCCCGCACTCCGGAGCCTCCCTCAGGATTTTTCCACCCATTTCTCTCTGGACTCCCTGCTGAGCGAATCCCCTTTAGCCTTGTGGAGAGATGAAATCAAGGCAGAATTGGGCAATTACGTGGAAGAGCTTTCCGACAGGGCGACCAAGAGTGTGATGAAACGTCTGGACAAAGATGGGGAGATCCGCGGACAGCTTCAAAGCAGTGTGCGCATGGTCGAGATTCTCGCATGGTGCCTCATGGGATATCTTTTCGTGGTGACGGTCATTTTAATCGCGGGCATGCAGCGTCTTCTCCGGTTTAACAAAAAGCTGTATGTCGAGCTCCGCTCATTGCAGGGAACAGTGAAATCATTGTCCGAAAAGCTGTAGTGGGCGCACTGCCCATGCGGCGCAAGGAGCGCCGGTTTGTATCCGGATGCCTCACCCCCTTTCCAATGCGGCGCTTTTCCATTCCTCGGGTATTCTGCAGGGACGCCCCGAGGGCATGCGGACTAGGGCGAGCCGCTGCCGAGCCCGTACGCACACTTCGCCGCTCTCTTCTTTCCTCACTTCGAAGCAGAACCAAAGAGAAGCCTTTTCCGCGCGTTCGAGCAATCCCATCACTTCGATCTTTTCGGAGAGCGAAGCCGGGTGCACATAATCAATCTCATGTCTTACGACCACCGTATAGAGACCTTCCCGCGCCATGGCCGCACAATCGATCCCCGCACCTGCGGCCAGTTTGGTGCGGCATTCTTCAATCCATCGGAGATAAGCAAGATTGTGTACCACCCCGCCGCAATCCGTGTCATAAAACATTACTTGCGTATATGTGCGAAACGCTTTTTCCCAAGGACGTGTATCGTGAACCATAAGAAAAGCATGGCGCCTTCATGCCTTTCAGGCAAGCAGGAAAAGCGTACAGACGCTTTTTATGGGTTCGCGCCGCGGCCGGGGGAGGGGAATGATGGGTTCCTCATGGGGGCGGCCTTGTCCGCGCGAATGGAAAAGCTGAGCGGCCGCTGCGATCCGCGCACATTTCAGACGGCAAAGAAGAAACGTCATCCGGCCGCACGGGGCGCGTCTCGCGGCTGCGCGATCGAGCCAGCGGCGGAGTGTGCTTTGCGGCGGAACTGCGCCGAGCGCTCCATGATTGCCGCCTCGGGTGCGTGCGGACAGCCGGATGGAGGCGGACGGAATTTTCCCGCCTGGCCCTGCCGCTCACTCCGAGCCCGCATCATTGCTTCACCACGGCTCTCTGTGGAAACTTCGCTTCCTGTGCAGCAGAATGGAGATGCCGCACTCTTTGCGCACGCTTCTCTTTCTCTTGATGATGAGGAAGCTGGCGGACAGGGTGGGATTCGAACCCACGGAGCCCGGAGGCTCGGCGGTTTTCAAGACCGCTGCATTCGACCGCTCTGCCACCTGTCCTTAAAAAGGAGAAGAGGCGGAGTTCCCTCCCCTCTTTTCGATTAAAAACTGGCGGAACGGGAGGGATTCGAACCCTCGGTACACTTTTGGGCGTACGTTCCCTTAGCAAGGGAGTGCTTTCAGCCGCTCAGCCACCGTTCCGCAAAATGCGTTGCGGTGCGCATTTTGCCTGTTTTTCCCCCGCTTGTCAATATGGAAAAGCAAAAAACAGCCCTGTTTCGCGTCATTCTTTCAATTTCCGAAGGCGGAGCTGGCCGCAGGCGGCGTTGATGTCGTGCCCCTTTTCATAACGCAGGGTGACGGGAATGCGGCGAGAGACGAGAAGCCGGCAGAATGAGCGGCATTGCTTTTCGCTCGGGCGTTTCCACGGGAGGGAGTCCACGGTGTTATAAGGGATGAGGTTGACTTTGGCGCGGAGATCGCGGGCTATGCCGGCCAGGAGCTCCGCTTCGCCGAGGGTGTCGTTGATGCCTTCGATGAGAATGTATTCGAGGGTGATCTTGTGGCTGCTCGCGGCGCACCAGTCTTTCAGGGCGGGGATGAGTTTACCCAGGGGCCAGCGGCGGTTCACGGGCATGATGCGCGAGCGCACGGCATCCGTGACCCCGTGCAGGGAGACTGCCAGGCGGATGGGCCTGCCGTAGTCGGTCAGCCGTTTCAGACCGGGCACGTTGCCTGATGTGGAGACGGTGATATGGCGCGCCCCGATGTTGAGAGCGCCGGAGGAGAGGATGATCTCCAGAGCTTGGCGCAGATTGTCGAAATTGGCCAGCGGCTCTCCCATGCCCATAAAGACAATGTTGTCGATCCGCGCACCGGCAATATCTTCCGCCGTGACGATCTGGCCGAGGATCTCGCCGGCCGACAGGTTTCGCTCCAACCCTTGGAGGCCCGAGGCGCAGAATTTGCATCCGAAGGCGCACCCCACTTGGGAGGAGACGCAGAGCGTCAGGCGTTCTGCCCGCATGCCGCCCTTGCCTTCCGCCGCCGGGATGAGCACGGATTCAACGAGGCTGCCATCCTCCATGCGGGAGAGAAATTTGCGGGTGCCCCCTCCGGAGCCGGCCAGTTCCACGACTTCAGACGGGCGAAGGGTGAAGCGGGCGCCGAGCGCTTTGCGCAGGAGCGGGGGAAGATCAGTCATGGCGTCGAAGGAGCGCGCGCGGCGTCTCCACACCCATTCCCGAATCTGCCGCGCCCGGTATGCCTTGTGCCCGAGAAGAGCCAGCTCGGCGGTCAGCTCTTCCTCGGTGAGGCTGAGGATGCAGGGCGTCATGCGCAGGGTGCGGAGGGCGGCACGGTCGTGAGAAGAAGCCGTGCGCCGTTCGAGGTGACGCGGGGCGCCTCTCCTCCGGCCGGGAGAATGAAGAAGTCCCCGGTTCGAGCCTCTTCTTCGGCGTCTTCCACGCTGCCGGAGATGACCGTAACGACGCAGAAACGCTCCTTGTCGGCCACCGGGATGAGCTCGTTCCCGCGCAGGGCGATCTCCTCCAGCCGAAACCACCGGGTGTCGGCAAGCGATCCGGCGCCGGAGGGGCGCAGCCGCGTATGCGGTGCGCGGCGCTGCATGCAGACGGCGGATTGTTCGAGATGCAGCCGGCGCGGGGCGCCGCTGCCGTCCACGCGTCCCCAGTCGTCGAGGCGATAGGTGGTGTCGGCGTTCTGCTGGATTTCATAGACGAGACAGGGCGCGCCGAGCGCATGCACGGTCAGAGCCGGAATGAAGATGCTGTCGCCTGCGCGGGCCTCGAATTTCCGCAGGTGCCGGCTGATGGATCCCCCGCGCAGAGCGCGGAGGGAGTCTTCGACGGAGATTCCTTCCGACAACCCCACATAGAGGTCGACCGCCCCGTCGACATCCGCGAAGTACCAGCACTCGTTTTTTTCTTCGCCCCCAAGGATGCGGGCCGCTTCGGCGTCCGGGTGGATTTGGACGGAGAGCACTTTCTCGGGCGAGAGAATTTTGGCCAGAATCGGGAAGCGTTCGAAATGCCCGTAGCCGGGGCCGAAAAGTTCCGCGCGGTGTTTTTCCCAAAGCTCATGCAGGGAAAATCCTTTCCACGGGCCGTGGGAGACGGTGCTCATGGCTTCGGGGCGGTCGCTCAGCTCCCAGGATTCGCCGCAATCGTTCATCTCTGCGGGGAGAGCGCGCCCGAGAGCGGTGGATATGCGGCGCCCGCCCCAGAGGCGGGCTTGATAGATGGGTGTGAATTTGATCATAATCGGGGGGAAGCAAATCAGAGGAGAGAGTCGGCGTAGGAGTCGCGGTCGAAGGGAAGGAGGTCTTCCGCCCGTTCACCGGTTCCCAGATACAGGGGGGCGACGCCCAGTTCGTCGCTTATGGCCACGGCCACGCCGCCCTTGCCCGAACCGTCCATCTTGGTCAAAATCAAACCGTCTAGCGGTGTAATCCGATTAAATTCACGCGCTTGTGTGAGGGCGTTCCCTCCGGTGGCGGCGTCTGCTACCAAGATGGTGGAATGAGGCGCGGCGGGGTCTTGTTTGGCAAGAGTGCGGCGGATTTTGGAGAGCTCTTCCATTAAATTGTGCCGGGTGTGCAGGCGGCCGGCCGTATCGCAGATGAGGTAGCGGCAATGCTCGCGGATGGCGAGAGCGTGAGCCTCGTAGCAGACGGAAGCCGGATCCTGCCTGTCGGCTCCGCGGTAAAGGGGCACGGAAAGTTTCGCCGCCCATGCGGCCAGCTGCTCGACGGCGGCTGCACGGAAGGTGTCCGCGGCCGCCAGCAGCACCCGGTCGCCCTGACGCTGCAGCAGCCGGGCAAGTTTGGCCGCCGAGGTAGTCTTGCCGGTTCCGTTCACGCCCACCATGACGATGACGCAGGGAAGCCCGTTGACGGGGCGGGGGAGCGTCGGCGCCCGGTCGGGAAAGGCGGCGCGGATGACGTCCTTGGCGGCGGCGGTGACGGAACCGGCGTCGCTGCCTTTGCAGGCGCGCAGGGTTTCGATGAGAGCCATCGATCGGCGTACGCCGAGATCCGCGGCGATGAGGCCGGCCTCGAGTTCATCCCAGTCGATCTCGGGCGTCCGGGTGATTTTGTTCCAAAGTTTTGTCAGAAAACCGGCCATGTGGAGAGAATCAGGGGATGTGGCGGCTTTGTACCACGGCTCCAATGACGCCGTGGATGAAACGGGCGGATTTTGTCCCCGAGAAGAGATCGGCCAGAGCCGTGGCTTCGGATACGACGATGGGGGCGGGGAGCTCCGCATGGAGCAATTCGTAGAGGCTGATGTAAAGGATGCAGGCATCCACGGTGCCCATGCGGGAGGGGACGTAGTGTTCCACCGTGGCTTCCAGAATGGAGGCGAGCTGCTCTTTCTGCGCAAGGACATTGCGCACCAGAGCCTCCGCCCGCGATGAAACGGCGCGCAGAAACTCCTCCTGCCGGACGAGCCCCGTGTATTCGCTGCCCGGGTCGGCCGCGAGCGGTTCGGCCAGCCGCCCCAGCACGCCGATGACCTTGGCGCGTTTTTTCAGGAGCGCTTTCAGAGAGGAGAACGCGTTCAGGAGATCGGGCCGCGCGGGCATCTTCCCTTCCCCGACTTCATCGAAGGCGGGCATGAGCCTTTCGTGCCATGCCGCCTCCTTCGCGGCCGCCCGGAGGACGTTCTCCACGCCCGCCCGCATTTCGTCCGCGGCCGCCCGCTCCTTGTGGACAAGGAGAAAGTGAAGTTTGGAGCGCAATTCTTCAAAATGGAGCGCCGCCTCCTGCATGCGCTTGATTTCTTCCCGGAGACGAGCGAGCTCGAAATAGAATTCCGCCGATTGGAGAGCCGTTTCCACTTTCTGATGGAGCTGCCGATCGAGATGGGACACGCCCCGGCAGGCGTGTTCGACAGCTTTGGCGCGCGTCAAGGCCAGCTGGTCGAATTCTTTCCCGAGAGCGGTGTGCCAGAAGGCGTCAAGATCTATTTCGGCAATGTCGGCCCGCTGTTCTTCAAGGCAATAGAGAAGCTGAAGAGCGTGGCGGCGAATGGCGGTGCGGAGGGGCATGAACTCAATCAGACATTGACTATTTCCAGCATGGAAGCAGCGGCGCGGGCGGCTTCGCGTCCCCGGTTGAGCGTCGAGGCGACGCAGCGGGCGAACGCCTGCTTTTCATCGTTCACGAGAATCACTTCATGGATGACCGGCACCATCGTTTCCACGGCGATTCCCTGCAGGGCTTCCGTGACGCTGCGGCCGATCAGCTCGGCGTGGTCGGTGCTGCCCTTGATGATGACGCCCAGGGCGATCACGACGCTGGGGCGTTTGGGGGAAAGGGAGATGGAGCGTTTCACAGCTACGGGGACTTCGAAGGCTCCCGGCACGCGGACCACGTTGACGGAACAAAACGAGGCGATTTCTCCAAGCTCTTGCAGGCAGTTCTCCAGAAGGGCGGTGGTGAATTCCTCATTGTAGCGGGAGGCTACGACGACGATGCTCCCGCGGGCGAGTGAGCGGGCTGGACGTTCAGGAAGTGCGGTGGACATAAATGAAAAAAACCGGACGTGCGGAAATGCGCAGGGAAGAATGCCTGCAAATTTTCCTCCTGTCAAGCATAACGGATGGAAAGGGACGTGCGGCCGCACTTCAGCGGGTTCTTTGGAGAGAATGGTTCAGGTGAGAGACGGCGGCAGGGGCGCCCGCTGTCTCGTTCCGTTTACGGCGGGAAAATCCCGTATGCCCCGCGCGCGTCTCAGCCGGTTCATGCGGGAGAGGACGTTTTGTCCCGGTTCAAGTGCGCGTCTGTGCAGATTAGTCCGGCAGGAGCTCCGGCGGCATCGTCCCGGGCGTGGTCTGTATGCGGTTGTCTTTGATGTCATGGTGGAATCCGTTCCGCCGCCGCTATGGATACAGGCGTCCCTCGGACGGGGGAGAAGCCCTGCCGCGCGCCCCGACAGGAGTTGTGCCGGCCGACGGCGGGTCAGCGGGGCGCTGTCCTCCCTCTCCGCGCAGGCGTCCGCGCCTCCGAGATCGCGTTCTCTGCTTCCGGAGGATTCGGGGAGCGTGTGAGGCGGGTGAGAGACGGGGAGAGCGGGACGAACAGCGTCTCTGCCAGAAAGCGCAGTATGGGCTCATACTGTGCGCGGTTGGCCTCGAAAGCCAGCCGGGCGGCCTCGCGGCCGCTCTGGATGGAGAGTCCGCCCGCTTCGAGGCGGGAGCAGAGGGCGTCGAAGTCTCCGGGAGAGAGAGAAGCGGGCTGCGCGGCGGACTGTTCCATTCTGAGGGCGGCGGCCATGCGTCTGAGGGAAAGTATCCCTTCGCGCAGGCAGATCCCGGACGATCGCTTTATGCCCCCTTCCATCATGGTGCCGGTGAAATTGGCGGCGTCCAACACGGCGAACACGGAGACGACCCATGACTGCCCGGCCCGAATGGAGGGGGTGAACACGAGTATGGGCGATTCCGCGTGAATGTCGCCCAGCTCGCGGAGAAAATCTTCCCAGGCGTTCCAAAAAGCGGGCTCCGGTTTGTCGGCTCCCCCCAGAAGAGCCTCGCAGGAGGGTTCGCCTCCGGTGTGGGCGTACAGTCTGGCGCTGATCTCCTCCCGCCTCTGGATTGCGGATTGATACCCGGGGACAAACGTGATCAGGAACACGACGATCCCGAGCCCGACGGCGCCCTCGACGATGGCCACCGCTTCTCCTCGGCCCGTGGCGGGCGTGCTGAACCCGAGAGTGCTCAGCGCCGACCCGCTGGAGACAAGAGAGCGGAAAAAGGTGGTTTCCGCACGGATCGCCTGATAAATGAGCCCGAACCCCGCCATGGTGACCGCAAAGTAGCAGCCGATGCTTGATAGGAGAAAGAGGGGGCCGAACCACGCCAGGATCCGCTGCCTCTCCGGGTAGGCCGTCCGCCTGCGGAGCAGAGGAAGCATCAGACGGTACGTGAGCCGGGAGAGAAATCCCGTGAGCGAATCCGGAGAGGGCACGTTGACGAGCGCCACCCGGCAGCATGAGCGGATTACCGCGAAGATGAGCCACATGCCGACGAGAACGCCCAGAATGCGGAAGACGGGGTGCATATTTCAGGAAAGAAGGGTGTTCTTCATCAGAGATGCCGGAGCCCCGGCGTGCGTTCATCGGCGTCGGCGAACGGTTTTTCAGCGGCTCCGGCCGATTTTTGCGTCCTTCTCCGAGGAAGGAGCCGAAGGCTGACAGCGGCTTTTCCGGCGGTTTCCTCGCCGTCCCCCCCTTGTGGAGAGGAGGAACGCCTAATTTTGACCGTCAATATGAAAAACCTCCGTGACACCGGCGCTCTTCCGGCGGAACCGCCGCGCACGCCGATTCCCCGGCGGATGCATGGCGGATTTTGAATCCGCTGTCAACCCGAAAATTCAAATTCTTTTGAAGGCAAATTATCTGCGCTCCGTTTTCATTTCGC
>JAJQGU010000028.1 GCA_021200315.1 Akkermansiaceae bacterium | reverse complement strand
GCGGATTCAAAATCCGCCATGCATCGCCGCCCTCTTCGCTCCGCCATTCCTCCTTCCGAATTTCCCTTTACCCTGCGCCTCACTCTTCACGTCCCGCGTCACCCAGCTCCACACTGAATTCAGCTTCCCGCTCCCGCCGCTCTCCGTTCGTAATCCTCCCGCTGGTCGTCGCCGATGGGCGCCACGCTGAAATAGGCGGCTCGGGGATGGGCGAACACGAGGGCGCAGACGGACGAGGAGGGGGTCATCATGAAGTTTTCCGTCAGCCGCATGCCCGCGAGCCGTTCGGCGTCGAGCAGGCGGAAGATGGTGCCCTTTTCGCGGTGATCCGGCTGGGTGGGGTAGCCGGCGGCGGGGCGGATGGTGTGCCGGAGCGGGGCGTTCCAGAGCGCGGCCAGGCGTTCATGGGCGGTTTCCGCGAAGGCTTCGGCGAGCATGTCGGCCAGGGAACGGACGAGAATGGCGCGGTAGGGGTCGTTTCTGCGCTCCCATTCGGCGGCCCATTCGCGCGCGCCGTGGACGGCGAGCGCCATGGCTCCCACGTGGCCGCGGCGGGGCAGGGGCGGCACATAGTCGGCCAGCGCGAGGCGGGGACGCTCGATTTTGGCCTGCTGGCGCATCGTGTGCAGCACGGCGCCGCGGTCGAGCACGATGTCGTCGCCCTCGGAATGGGCGGGGAAGAGGCCGATCGCGCCCCGTGCGCGGTAGCGGCTCTCGCGCAGAGCCTGCTCGAGCAGCTGCCGCGCGTCGCGCAGCAGAGAGCGGGCGGCGGTGAGTTTCCCGGGCTCGGCGCCGGCGCGGAAGTCCCTGCGCTGCCGGCTCCACACGCCGTGCATCTCCCACGCGTGAAAGATCATCGTCCAGTCGGCGCGGTCGAACAGCTCGCGGAAATCGACGCCGAAGAGGTCGTTCTCCGCGCCGCGGCGGCAGGCGTCGGCGCAGGTGCCGATGCGGAAGACGCCCGTGCGTTTGGGACGGGGGAGCTCCAGGTTCTCCCAGTCGGTGCGCAGCCTGCGCCGGCGGGCCTCCTCGATGGGGAAGAGCTCGGCCGGGTGCTTTTCGAAGTATTGGGCGCGCAGCTCCTCCTGCCTCCGGAGATGGCCGGAGATGTAATTCTCCCTGTCCGAGCCGAGCAGGGAGGCGGCGGCGGGCACAGCCTGCGAGGCGTCGAACGTGTGCACGACGGGTCCGTCGTACAGGGGCGCGATCTTCAGCGCGGTGTGCAGGGGAGAGGTGGTGGCGCCGCCCACCATGAGGGGGATCTTGAAGCCCGCCTTCTGCATTTCCCGCGCCACGCGGGCCATTTCGTCGAGCGAGGGGGTGATCAGGCCGGAGAGCCCGATGAGGTCCGCCCTTTCCTCTCTGGCGGCGGAGAGGATGTCCTCGCTGCTCACCATCACGCCGAGGTCCCGCACGTGGAAGCCGTTGCAGGCGAGCACCACGCCGATGATGTTCTTGCCGATGTCGTGCACATCGCCCCGGACGGTGGCCAGGACGATGCGCCCGGCCTCCGCGGCGGGCTCCGCCGCCTGCCCGGCCTCGAGCTCGGGCGTGAGGATGGCGACGGCCTGCTTCATCACCCGTGCGCTTTTCACCACTTGGGGCAGGAACATCTTGCCCGCGCCGAACAGCTCGCCCACGGTGCGCATGCCGTCCATCAGCGGCCCTTCGATCACCTTGAGCGGGGTGCCGCATTCCTTCAGGGCTTCGCGCGTGTCCTCGCCGATGTAGTCCGTGATCCCCTTCACCAGGGCGTGGGCCAGCCGCTCGGCCACGGGCTGGGCGCGCCAGGCGAGGGACGGCTTCGCCGCCCCCCCCGTCCCCGGCTGCCCGGCCGCGGTCTTCTCGGCGCGGGCGGTGAGGCGTTCGGTGGCGTCGGGGCGCCGGTCGAGAAGCACATCCTCGATGAGCTCGAGGAGGTCGGCGGGCACGCGGTCGTAGATCCCGAGCATGCCGGCGTTGACGATGCAGATGTCCAGCCCCGCCCGCTGGGCGTGATACAGAAAGGCGGCGTGCATGGCCTCGCGGATGGGGTTGTTGCCGCGGAAGGCGAACGAGACGTTCGAGATGCCGCCCGAGATGTGGGAGAGCGGGTGGCGCCGGCGGATCACGGCGGCGGCCCGGAAGAAGTCCACGGCGTGGCGCGCGTGTTCGGGGATGCCCGTGCCGACGGTGAGCACGTTGGGGTCGAAGATGATGTCTTCCGGGGGGAAGCCCTCCTCCTCGACGAGGATGCGGGCGGCGCGGTCGGCGATGCGGATGCGGTCTTCGGCGCTGGCGGCCTGCCCCTGTTCGTCGAAGGCCATCACCACCACGGCGGCGCCGTAGCGGCGGATGAGGCGTGCGCGGCGTTTGAATTCCTCCTCCCCGCCCTTCAGGGAGATGGAGTTGACGATGCCTTTCCCCTGCATGCAGCGCAGCCCCGCCTCGAGCACCTCCCATTTCGACGAGTCGATCATGAAAGGCACGCGCGCGATGTCGGGCTCCGCGCTGACGAGGTTGAGAAAGCGCGTCATGGCGGCGGGGCCGTCGATCAGTCCGTCGTCGAAGCAGAAATCGAGCACGAGGGCGCCGTTCTCCACCTGCTGGCGCGCGATGGCGACGGCCTCTTCGAAGCGCCCCTCCCGGATGAGGCGGGCGAATTTGGGCGAGCCGGCCACGTTGCAGCGCTCGCCGACGAAGAGGGTGTTCTTGCCGCGGTCGTGGTTGTACGCCTCGTAGCCCGAGAGGCGGAGAGGGGGAACGGCGGGAGGCTCCGGGATGGTGCGCGGCGGCAGGCCCTCGAGCGCGGCGGCCAGGGCGCCGATGTGTTCGGGCGTGGTGCCGCAGCAGCCGCCGGCGATGTTGAGCAGGCCGTCTTCGGCAAATCCCCTCATCAGGCGCGCCATGTCCTCCGGCCCCTGGTCGTAGCCCGTCGGGCTCAGCGGATTGGGCAGCCCGGCGTTCGGGTAGAGGGAGACCGCGCAGTCGGCCAGCCGCGCGATTTCCTCGGCGAAGGGGCGCATCAGATCCGCGCCCAGCGCGCAGTTGATGCCCACGCTGAACGGGCGCGCGTGCCTCACGGAATTCCAGAACCCCTCGAGCGTCTGCCCGGAGAGGGTGCGCCCCGCGCGGTCCGTGAGCGTCACCGAAATCATCAGCGGCACGCGGAGCTCCGGGCGTTCCTCCCGGATCTCGTCGATGGCGAAGAGTGCCGCCTTGGCGTTCAGCGTGTCGAAGATCGTCTCCAACAGCAGCAGATCCACCCCGCCTTCGAGCAGGGCGAGCACCTGATCCCGGTAGGCGAGGCGCAGCTGTTCGAAGTCCACCGCGCGGAAGCCGGGGTCGTTCACGTCGGGAGAGAGCGAACAGGTCACCGGCATGGGGCCGATGGAGCCCGCCGCCAGCCGGGGCCTCCCGTCGGAGGCCTCCGCCGCGTCGCAGGCGGCGCGGGCGATCCTGCAGGCGGCGAGGTTCATGCGGCGCACGAGGCCGCGCAGTTCTTCGTCGTGCACCACTTCGTCGAAATAGACCCGGTCGTGCGTTCCGCGCTCCGTCCGGTGGAAGAAGTCGTGCTGGCCGATGGTCGTGGCGCTGAACGTGCACGTCTCGATGATGTCGGCGCGCCCGGCGCCGAGAAAGCGGTCGTGCACGCTGCGGATCACTTCGGGCCTGGAGAGGAGCAGCGCCTCGTTGTCGTTCCTGAGCTCGCGCGGATAGCGTTCCCGGTCGGCGAAAGGCTCCCCCCGGCAGCCGTCCTCGTCCAGTCCGAAGCCCTGGATGGTCGTTCCCATCGCGCCGTCGAGAATGAGAATGCGGCGCGAAAGCTCCCCGCGCAAATACTCCTGCCGTTCCCGGGCTGTCGTCATGGCGCGCATTCTACC
>JAJQGU010000070.1 GCA_021200315.1 Akkermansiaceae bacterium | reverse complement strand
ACAGTGCCAGAAGGAACCAGATCGGGAGGTTAGACAAATTGCGGCTGACAAAAAGGTCCAGAATGCCGTGAGGGGTTCCATTCAGGATGCCTGGCTTCACCAGTGAGGCCGCATAGTAGAAGGCGCATCCCAGGAGATACCAGAACAGGAACGGAACAAGAAGCTTGTTCGTTTTGCGGACAAGGAAGTTCACCCATCCGCCGTAGTCTTTGAAAAAGAGCCCGGAAAGGACGAAATACAGAGGCATGCGCATAGACTTCAATCCGGGGATAATGTCGACGGACACACCGCAGTGCATAGCCACTACCAAGATGATGCAGACGCCCTTGGCCAAATCGATGAAGCCGATGCGCTGCTTGGCGGATTCTTCACTCATCATTGCTGTTTTTCTGTTTGCGCAGCACTTCCCAGCGCGGCCGGCGAATGCTGTGTCCGTTTCCTGATCTGTTTCTTTTTCATACACCAAACGGCGCTATTATGCAAAAAAAGTATAGAAACGCAACGCCGAACATTGATTGACACCCGAAATCTTCACAAAGGGAGCGGAAATGCTGTTCAGGGTTGTGCGGCAGATGGAAACGGGGAAAGCGCCCGGCCTGTGCTTCACCGGAGAAGAAGAAAGCCCCCGCTTCTGCATATCCGCATCGCGTTCAACGCCGCCGCTTACTGAAACCTGGGAACATATGTGCGCAGCAGGCGGCTCCGGATTATTTTTCCTTTACATGCAGGAGGATTCTCTTAGGATAAAGGCGCATGAAATCTCCTTTGCCATGGCTGCTGCCTGCGCTGATCCCGATGATCGCCCCGATCTCCGCGACGGCCGCGGACGCACCGTTCGGCCTGCACACGAAAATTACGAGGAACGAGGCGGACAAAGAACTGCCCAAGAATTACGAATGGCGCATTCTCGAGGACATGACGGTGCGCCGGGTGTGGAAAAACGAGGCGGAGACCGCCATGGCGGATTTCCGGCCCCGAACTGACCAGTGCCTTTTCATTTCTCTCGCCTATCCCCGCCCCTTGTCCCGCGAGGAAGCGCTTCGCCGCGCTTCCCGCCTTGCCGGCGGGGAGAAGTTGGAGCCGGTCAGGCTGAAGGAGGCAAAACGGACGCAATTGCAGATGATGCCGGCCGATGTGGCGAAACTGAAGGACGGCAGCTATCTCTTTCTGGAAAAAAAGACGGGCGGGCGGATCGTGCGCATCAGCTGGTACAAGCAGCCGCCGGACAGTACGAGGCTCAATCTTCAAGAGGCTGTCGACGAGGGGAGAACCGCCCTGGGTTCGCGCGCGGACGCCGGAATGCTGACCGTCCTGAAATCGGAGGAAGCCCGCCGGCAAGCCCTGCCCGCACATCGGGACTCGAGCGGGGAATCGCCTTCCATTCCGCCCGGCGCAGCGGCACGGCACTCTTCGGACGAAGCGGCACGGCACACCCCAGCTGAACGCACGGCCGAGCATCCGGCGCAGCGGCAGCAGAACACGCCGGCGCCCGCCGCGAAAGAACGCACAGAGATGGACACGAGCCGCATGAAAGACGTCCTAGGTTATCTGAGGGTCATGGATCCCCTGTACTGGGCGGGAATAGGCGCGGCTCTGCTCCTGCTTGTCACTTGGTTCTTCGCCTCATCCCACAGGAAACGCTCCTGATGGCCGTCGCCGGATTCTCCGCTCTGCCGGCACGGCAAGACAGCGGAGTGATTTTGCATTTACACGCGGATATTTTGGGACTATACTGCCGGGGCACCTCAATCCATTCATGACTGCCGCCCGGATTCGACAGAGTTTTCTCGATTTCTTCCAAGAGAAAGGACACACGGTTGTCCCTTCCGCCTCGTTGCTGCCCCAAAGCCCCGGTCTGTTGTTCACCAACGCGGGGATGAACCAATTTGTGCCTTACTTTCTGGGGGTGTGGACGCCTCCGTGGAATCCCGCCCGCGCCGCCGACACGCAGAAGTGCATTCGCGCCGGGGGCAAGCACAACGATCTGGAGGACGTGGGGTACGACTCCTATCACCACACCTTTTTTGAAATGCTGGGCAACTGGTCCTTCGGCGACTATTTCAAAAAAGAGGCCATCTCCTGGGCGTGGGAACTGGTTGTGGAGCGTTGGGGCTTCCCGCCCGCCCGTCTCTACGCCACGGTGTACGATCCCGGGAAAGGCGATCCCGGCGAGTTCGACCAAGAGGCGTGGGACTGCTGGGCGGAGCATTTCCGCTCGAAAGGTCTGAATCCCAAAATCCATATTGTGAACGGCAATGTGAAGGACAACTTCTGGATGATGGGCGAGACAGGCCCCTGCGGCCCCTGCTCGGAACTGCACGTCGATCTCACGCCCGAGGGAGCCACTCAAGGACGCCTTGTCAATGGGGGATCCGACCAGTGCATTGAGATCTGGAATCTCGTGTTCATTCAATACAATGCCGAAAGCGACGGGTCCTTCCGCAATCTGCCCGCCCGCCATGTGGACACCGGGATGGGCTTCGAACGCGCCGTGGCCATCATGGAATGCACGAAAAATTTCACGGACTTCTCGAAGCGCATCTCCAACTACGCAACGGATGTGTTCAGCCCGATTTTCCACAGGCTCGAGGAGATGAGCGGGCGCCGCTACACGGACATCTACCCCCAGGACGCGGCCGCCGCCGGCACGCCCGCACTGGCCGAAGCCATCGCCTTCCGCGTCATCGCCGACCACATACGCACGCTGAGCTTTTCCATCGCAGACGGCATCCTGCCCGGCAACAACGGGCGCAGCTATGTATTGCGGCGCATCCTGCGCCGCGCCGTGCGCTACGGGCGGCGGCTGGGGCTCATGAAGCCATTCCTTTCCGACCTGGCCGACGCCGTGACGGAGCAGATGGGAGCCACCTTCCCCGAGCTGCGGAAGCGGCGGGACAAGATCAAGGAAACACTTCTCCAAGAGGAGACTTCGTTCAACGAAACGCTCGATCGCGGGCTGGAACTATTCGACGCCGAGGCCGCCGCGCAAAAACGCATCTCCGGCGAGTTTGCCTTCAAACTCTATGACACTTACGGTTTCCCCATCGATCTGACCCAGCTGATTGCCCGGGAACGGGGAATTGATGTCGACACAGCCCGATTCGACGCCCTGATGGAGGCGCAGCGCCAACGCGCCCGCGCAGCACGCAAAAGCCAGACTGTGCGCGCCTTGGATATCCGCACAGATGCCGTGACGGAGTTCGTGGGCGACCGGCTGGACGAATGCCGGGCGACGGTACTCGAAATCCACGAACAGGCCGGCGCGCTGTCCATCATTACGGACAAGACACCTTTTTACGCGGAGATGGGCGGGCAGATCGCCGATACGGGGCACATCCTCGTCGGGGGAGAAGCCTTTCCCGTGATCGGCGTGCAGCAAACGGGCCGGGCGAGGGCGCATCTGGTCGAAGCGGCCGACAGCATTCGCTTCGCCGTGGGCGAGACGGTGACTCTGCGCATCGACGCCGACCGCCGCAGGGCAATCGAAGCGCATCACAGCGCCACGCATCTGCTCCATCGCGCACTGCGGCAGATCGTGAGCGACGACATCGCCCAGCAGGGATCGCTTGTGGCAGACGACCGCCTGCGCTTCGACATCAACAGCGCGCCCATTCCGAAGGAAAAACTTCGCAAGGTGGAAGAGCTCGTCAACGAATGGATCGCCGCAGACCTTCCCGTCACCTGCACCGAAACGCCATTTGCCGAGATCAAAGGCAACAGCGCCGTCTGCCAGTTTTTCGGCGACAAATACGGCGACGTGGTGCGCGTGGTGCAAGTGGGAGGAGAAGCCGGCCGGTACGACGGCGTCTCGATGGAGCTCTGCGGCGGCACGCATGTGCACAGGACAGGCGATATTCAATTCTTCAAGATCCGCAGCGAGGGCGCGATCGCGTCGGGAGTGCGCCGCATTGAGGCGGGCGCCGGCCCGGCCGGTTACCAAATCGTGATCGACCATGTGAAAGCCCGCCTTCCCGAGCTGCAGACGGCCTTGGAGAAACTCACGGAGGCCAATGGCAAACTTTCCGATCTCGGGGAGAAAACAGTCCCCCTGCCTTCCAATGACGCCCAACCGGCCAAACAGGCGATCAAGGCGCGCGACATCAAGACGATCAACAAACTGCTCGACGATTACGATCGCTACGGCGACACACTCATCCAAGCGTCGCTCGACGCCGAAAAACGCCTGCGTAAGATCCAGGCGTCCCGCGCGGCGGAACAGGCCGACGCGCTGCTGGCCGCGAAGGCCACAGGAGGGCCGCTCGTCCTCCTGGCCGAGGGAAATGGGGAGTTTCTCACCGAGCTGCTCAACGGACTCAGGAAACGGAGGTACCCCGAAGCGGCGTTTCTGGTCGTCGACGACGGGAAAGCGCTGCTGCTGGCCGCATACTGCGGCGCGCAGGCGCAGGCGCGGGGCGCCGATGCCGGCCATTACATCAGGACGCTCGCCCCATTGGCCGGCGGCAAGGGCGGAGGCAGAGCCGATCAGGCCCGCGGCTCCGCCCCCAATCGCGAGACGCTCGACACGCTTCTCGGAGCCGCCCGCCGAAAGCTCAGCGCATAAGAAAAACGCCTTTCCCCCAGCAGCATCACGCATATGGAACAAAAGACCCAGCAGCCCGCCTTTCCGGACGAGCCCAAAATCCCCATTCTGCCCAACATGCTCACCGCCGGCAACCTGCTCTGCGGATTCTTCGCCATTCTGACGATCATGCAAGGCATGTACGGCACGGGGTCGAGCGCCTCGGAAAGTGCCTTCGACTGCTATCAACGAGCCACCTATTTCATTTTTGCGGCCTGCGTATTCGACCTGCTCGACGGCCGGGTCGCCCGCATGTGCGGCAGCGACGGCCCCTTCGGGCGCGAATTCGATTCTCTGGCCGACGAAGTCTCCTTTGCCCTTGCTCCTGCCATGCTGCTTTCGAAGGCCGTGCTGTTCGCTCTGCCGGATCCCCGTCTGGGCTGGGCCGTCGCTCTGATCTATCTGCTCTGCGCGTCGTTGCGCCTGGCTCGTTTCAATTGCATGGCGGCCGCCCCCCGCAAGGAGAATCAGAGTTCTGATTTTGTAGGACTGCCCGTGCCCATGGCCGCCGGCGCCGTGGTTTCCACCATGTACTTGGTTATTTATATCGACCAAGATCCCGATCTGCACATCTCTCTTCCGTGGCAAATCGCCATGGCCGTGGCCATGACGGGCGTCTCCATCCTGATGATGAGCCGCGTGATCTACCCGAGCTTCAAGCACATCACCTTCCGAAAAAAAACCACAATCACCGCCGTCATCGTCGGAACGATCGCCGTGTGCGCACTTGTCGCTTTCCCCTGGATCATGCCTGCCGTGCTGTTCTGCTGTTATCTGCTGTATGGCCTGCTCGTGCGTCCATGGCTCAACCACCGCTGGCGAAAGAAGCTCGAAGCGATGGACGAGGAGGAAGAGGGGACAAACGACTTCAAGCAAGACTGAACCAATTCACCATGAAATACACACCATTGCCGGCATCCGTCCATGTCCGCAACCGCGACCGCCTGGCCGGGATGCTTCCCGCCGGAAGCCTCGTGGTCATTCACAGCAATGACATCTATCCCACGAACGCCGACGGCACTCTGCCCCATCATCAAAATGCCGATTTATTCTACCTGACGGGCGTCGATCAGGAAGAAAGCGTGCTCCTCATGAAAATCACCAAGGAAGGGCACGAAGACACGCTTCTCCTTCGGGAAACGAACGAGCAGATCGCCATCTGGGAAGGCGCCCGCCTCACGCAGGAGCAGGGCGCGGAATTGAGCGGAATTGCCGATGTCCGATGGACAAAAGAGTACGCCTCCCTGCTTCGTGAACGCATGGCCTCCGCCTCCGCCGTGTATGTCGAACGCAACGAGCACCCGCGCCAAAGCACGCCCGTGCAGACGCGCAATGACCGCTATGCCGCCAAAATCGCCGCCCAGTGGCACGATGTGCCCATGAAAAGCGTGTATGACCTCATCGCGGAGCTGCGTCAATACAAATCCCTCGAAGAGCTGGAGCAGTTGAGCAAAGCCTGTGAAATCACGGCTGAGGGCTTCCGGGCTCTGCTCCCCTCCATCAAGCCCGGAATGGGGCAATGGGAGCTCGAGGCGCGGCTTTCCTTCGAATATCTGCGCCGGGGAGCCCGCAAATTCTCCTTCCAGCCCATCATCTCATCCGGCCCTGACACATGCGTGCTGCATTACATCACCAACGACAAACGCTGCCGGGACGGCGAACTCGTTCTTCTTGACATCGGAGCCGAATACGGCGGCTACAATGGCGACATGACGCGCACCGTGCCGGCCAACGGCCGCTTCACCCCCCGTCAGCGAGCCGTGTATGACGCTGTGCTGCGCATCCATCGCCATGCCGTCACAATCCTGCGCCCGGGAATCCGCAAGAGCGAATACGAGAGGCAGATGCGGGTCTTCACCGGCGAAGAGCTTCTGCGTCTGGGGCTCGTCACCCGCACCGAACTCAATGAGAGGCCGGACGACCCGCCCGCTGTACGCCGGTATTTTATGCACGGCACCTCCCACTTCCTGGGACTGGACGTGCATGATGTCGGCGAGGAGAATCCAATCATCGGGGAAGGCATGGTCTGGACGATCGAACCCGGCATCTACATCCGCGAAGAAAACCTCGGCATTCGTCTCGAGAACGACTACTACATCGGCAGGGAGGCCAATGTGAACCTTCTCGAATCGTCGCCGATAGAACCCGATGAGATCGAATCTCTGATGAACACCTGACACTCGGAGCGCACCATGGAAACGCAGCAGCCCCCTCCCCTGCCCCGGGAAAACGCGCGGGAATTCACGCCCGTCAGGCGGAACATGTGGCGGCATTTTACCTATTGCATGCGGCACTACGCTGATTTCAGAGGCCGTGCGACCCGTGCGGAATTCTGGTCGTTCTCCGCAATTTCCGCGTTGTTCTCCTGCTTATTCCTGCTGCCCCTGTTTGCGGCGCTCCTGCTCTGCCTGCAGAAAATAGCGTCCAATCCTGAGACGCTGGAGGAAATGCGGATCATGGGACGCGCCCTAGCCTGCATGGCTGCGGCGGAGGACGCGAAAGGCATAGACACCTCGTCCATCAACACTACGCCTCTGTTCCGCATGCAATACGATACAAACAAGGACAGACTGGATCTGTTTGAATTGAACGAACCCCAGACTTTCTTCCCCGACGAAAGCGGAACATTTTTCAGTGTCCTGAACAACAATGTGCTGTGTGCCCACATCATCTCCCAACGGCTGAAACGTTGGGAAGAACGTCCGGAAGAAAGCCCCATGTCATTGACGGCTTTCGCCTCATGCGCCGCAGCCTCCTTCGCGCTGGGCGGCCTGTGGTATCTGGCCATACTGGTACCGAAGCTGGCCGCCACTTGGAGAAGGCTGCATGACATCGGGCTGAGCGGCGCCTTTTATTTTGTCTCTTTTATTCCCTGGGTGGGGGGACTCGTCCTGTTCGTGCTCGAAATCATCGACAGTAAGCCGGGAGCGAACAAGTACGGCGGCCCCACCAAATATCCATGATGCCGGTTCCCCCGCCCATTTTTCTCACGGGACCGACGGGCAGCGGAAAATCGTCCGTGGCTCTTGAGCTGGCCCGGCTGCTTGGAAACGTCGAAATCGTGAGCGCCGATGCTTTTCAGGTATATCGCGGCATGGAAATCTTAACGGCGGCGCCCGGTGAAGACGCGAAACGGGCTGTACCGCATCATCTCTGTTCCTTCTTGTCCCCGTCCTCATCGTGGGACGCAGCCCGCCACGGCCGCATGGCCGGAGAGATCATGACGGAACTGGCGCAGCGTGGAAGACGAGCCTTGGTGACAGGAGGGTCGGGACTTTATGTCCGATTCATTTCCCACGGCGTCTCCCCGGCTCCGCCGTCCTCCCCCGCGCTTCGCTCCAAGCTCGATGCCCTGCCGCTCGATGAGCTTGTGCGCCGCCTGGGCGAACTCGACCCGGAGGGGGCTCGTGTCACCCCCCTCCAGAACAAACGCTACGTCGTACGCAGCCTGGAAATCGTCCTGCTCGGCGGCAAGCCCCTGGCGCACTGGCGCCATCACCGCACCACCCGTGCCCTTGGACCCGGCTTCACGCTCGTGCGCGAAACGGAGGATCTCAACAGGCGCATTGCCCGGCGGGCAGAGGCCATGCTCGAGGCGGGAGCGGCGCGCGAAGTCGCGGCTTTGGGCTTCCTGTCCTCCACGGCGGAAAAGGCTCTCGGCCTTGCCCAGATACGGGCATACCTGCGCGGCGAAACGAGCGGGGAGGAATGCGCCGAGGCTCTCTCGCTCGCTACGCGACAATACGCCAGACGCCAGCGCACCTGGCTGCGCCGGGAGGACTGGCTCACGCCTGTTCCCGTGGCGCCGGGGACCTCATCCGCCGAAACCGCCCGCGCCATCGCCGAACACATTTGCCGTTGATATCCTATGTCTCGCCTTCTAGTAGCTCTGTCGGGCGGCGTGGACAGCTCCGCCGCCGCCGCTCTGCTCGTGGAACAGGGGCACGAAGTCGTGGCCGCCTACATGAAAAACTGGGTGAACGAAGACGGCATCCCTGGTGAATGCCCTTGGGAGAGCGACATCGAATACGCTCTGGGAGTCTGCCGGAAACTGGGCATCGAATTCCGAATAGTCGACCTCGTCGAGCAATACCGAACCCGCATTGTGAACTATCTGCTCAAGGGGTACCGCAGCGGATGCACGCCCAACCCCGATGTGCTCTGCAATCGCGAGATCAAATTCGGCGTGTTGCTGGACTACGCGCTCGAACAGGGGTTCGAAGGCGTGGCTACCGGTCACTATGCCCGCAGGCTCGATGTTCCCGGAGACGGCTCGTTCATCCTGCGCGGACTCGACGGGAACAAAGACCAATCTTACTTCCTCGCCCTCATGCGCCCGGGACAGATCGCCCGCGCCATTTTCCCCATCGGCGGGATGAAAAAGCCCGAAGTGCGGGCTCTCGCCGCGCGTTTCGGACTGCCCACGGCCGCCCGGAAAGACAGCCAAGGCATCTGCTTCATCGGCAAGGTGAAAATGAGCGATTTCCTTCGCCGCTACCTTCCCGACCAACCGGGGGACATTGTCGATCTTCATGGCAGGAAACTCGGGGAGCACCGCGGCCTGCACCTCTTCACCATCGGGCAGCGCAAGGGGCATGGCGTCGCGTCACCCCGCGAAGGAGTCGCCTATGTCGTAGTCGGCAAGGATATGAAGAGCAATCGGCTCATCCTTGGATACGAGGATTTGGAGACCCCGGGGCTCTACGCCGGCAGCGCTCTCGTAGGCTCCCTTGCCAATCTGCGCGCTCCCCTGCCGGCACGCGTATGGGTGCAGCCCCGCTATCGCGCGCCGGCCGTTCCCGCAGCATGTATCCCATGCACAGGAAACCGCGTGCGGCTGCAATTCGATTCGCCTGTCCGTGCATTGGCCGTCGGGCAGGTGGCCGCCTTCTATGAACCTGACGCCCGGCACGGCGAAAGGCTTCTTGGCGGAGGCTTTTTTGAAAGCATCACGCACGGCGGACATGGAGAAGACAAATTTTTCTAACCCAGAGTGCGGCGGTACTAGGGCGAGAATGACGAGGCCGATTCTGCGGTAGAGGAATCCGAAGGCGGAGATGATCTCGCAGATTCTGCGCTCGTCGCGGTCGAAGAGAGGCTTGTAGAGCACGTAGCCGATAGCGGCGCCTCCGCCGAGCTCAGCGGAGGCGTTCCGCTCCATGGACGCAAGAGCTCCTGTTGGCTGAATCGGCGGAAATCATAGGCCGGCGCAAAGCCCAGCGGATTTTAAATCCGCCGGGCTTTGCGCTCCGCGTCCGGAAATCTGGAGAACCTCATTGAGGATGAGTGTTCGAAAACGCCCGAAAGGAACCTGTTTCGGGCTGTGAATGAAACTTCCGCCGAGGAAGCGCGGCGGAGAGTTCCGCGTCTCAAGCGCGGAATGGAGAGATGACGGGCATGGCGGTGATCATCACTTTGATATGCCCTTCCACCAGGTGAACGAGACGGGGATTGAATAAAATTGCAGTAATATGATAACCAAATGAAACCGGAGTCATTTACCCCGGCTCCCGCACTCGGTCTGTCCGCTTCCGCAGACACCATCCCGAGAGCCGCCTATCGCTCGGAGATCCCAAACGCTCATAAAATTGAACCCCATGTCTTTCGAGCGAAAGCGAACCTTGTCCGTCTGAAAAATTCCTGTGAATGCTTTTCCTGTCGAGGAACACCGCTACGCCGCATGCAAAGCGGGGGCGGCTTTTTCTTCTGCACCATCTGTCGCGGCGCACCCGCAGGAAAGGGAACGCCCGTGCGGATACGAGCAAATGCGCGGAGAACGGAGAAACGGCACACCGGAGAAGCTCTCCCCGCGCTTCTCACCTCGGATCAATCTCAGCCCGGCATGCCCACGGCGAAGTCAGACGCGAAGGATATAATCCGCCTTTCGGGGGCGGGGCGGGGATTCCCCCCCTTCGGCAGGATATCCGAGCACACAGATGCCAAGCCCTCTGTAATGATCCGCAATCCCCCACGAAGCCGACAGGGCGCGGCCTTCCGGCAGTTCGAACATTTCGGCGGCGCGATTGATCCAACAGGAACCCAGTCCTAAAGCATGGGCGGCATTGAGCAGCGTCACCATCACAGCAGAGGCGTCTTGAACGGAAGTACCGCAATTCGTGTCTTCAAACACAATGATGACTGTCGTGGCTCCATAGAAGGGATCGTTCGTCGTTCCCATGACGGCTGCGTTCAGGGAGGAAAGCCTGGCCACGAGCTCCCGATCCTGCGTCACGACCATACGGGGGGATTGGAGCCCCCGTCCCGTAGGCGCATAAGATCCAGCATCGAGCACGGCATTGAGCTCTTCGAGGCTGACCTGCCCGGGCAGGTACCTGCGGCAACTGCGCCGCGTCTTCAGATCGACCAGAGTTTCTTTCATGACGACGACATGCTACACCGTCTTTCCCCGTTCTGTCAACATTCGCTTTGTTTTTGAACAGAAACATGTCAACCTGGCTCCAACTTCGCAATGAAATCCCTTCTTGCCGCCGTTCTCAGCCTCTTCGTTCCCGGCCTCGGAAACTCTATAAGAGCCGTTTTCTGCAGGCTGTGGTGTGGTTCGTCGTCGTGCTTGCCTTTGACGCGCTGTTCTCTTTTTTTTCTCTTCTGGCCTTTTTCGATTATACTGCACCTGGCATGCGCCCTGCAGGCTTTTGCCCTGCGCAATGAATGACGCAGCGTTAGAACGCGATGTCTGATTGACGGACACGACCGCTGGGTGCAAGATAACGGCATGATTCTTCACCTGCTTCTGCTCATGGCGTGCAGCATGCTCTGCATTGCGGGATGGCTGCGCCACACGAAGGGTGTAGCTCCCGTGCAGCGCGCGCACCGGTGGCGCAGCTCCTCCTTTCCGGCGCCGGCCGGTCTCGTGTACCGCCTGGACGGCGCGGAAACGCCCAACCGCACAGTCAGCGCCGCGCTCACTCCCCGCGTGACGGCGAACGGAGGCGTCGCCTTTCCCCGGGGATGGAACCACTGCGTCACGCTGGGCACCGTTTCGATCGTGGCCTATACTTGGGCTCTGGCGAAATTGGCGGAAGACAACCCGGACGGCCACCGCGAGCGGGAGCAGGCTCTCGACCGGGCTCTGATCGTGCCAACGCTGGCCTTTGCGGCGCTGGCCATATTCATGGCGCTGGGGCGCATCAATCCTTTCTACGCGCTCACACTCACGGCGCTGGTATGGGCCGTAATGGCTTATTCGGCGTTCAGAACGCACGGCTGGGAATGGCAGGCCGTGACAATTGCCCGCGAAGGACTGAAAACGGCAGGCATGTGGCCGCAAATGCCCGGCGCCTCGCACATGCTCGACCGCGCCTTGAGCGCCCAAGCCTGGTGCCGCATCGGCGGGTTCCCGCGCTATTTTCCCCGCTGGTGCTCCCCCGATCCGATGGAACAAAAATAAAAGCGCGCGCCTGCCGTGTCCGATACGCTGTTCCCGGAAGCACCTTCGGCGTCTTTGGCCGCCCGCGTCCTTGTGGACGGGCCTTCGGAACTGATGCTCGACTACGCCGTGCCGCCCGGCATGCAGGACGTGCGCGAAGGCTGCCGGGTGGAAATCCCGCTGCGCGGGCGGACGGCCACGGGCACAGTGATGACTCTGACGGCTCCTGAAGCGAACGGCCCGGCATGCATGAAGGAAATCAGCCGCCTGATCAACGCTGAGCCTCTCGTCTCTCAGCAGCTGATGGAACTGGCCCGATGGGCCGCCCGCTATTATGCCGCTCCTCTCGAACAGATGGTGCGCTGTCTCGTGCCTGAACCCGTACGCCAGGAACGCCATTCCGAAAAGACGCACAAAGTGGCGGAGCTGATCCGAAAACCCGGGATTGAAGAATACAACAGACTTGCGGCCAAGGCACCCAGGCAGACATCCATTCTTCAACGTCTGAAGGAGTCCGGCAGGGCGGCGCTCATCGATCTGGGGGGCTCCGCCGCTCTTCCCGCCTGCCGTGCGCTCGAAAGGCGGGGTCTTGTGCGCATTTTGGAAGAAGCGGAACCCCGCATGCCGGCCATCGACGAGGACTATGAGCCGAGCGCTGAGATGGAGCTCAATCCCGAACAGACCGCCGCACTCGCCGGGATCGTAGAGGAACTTTCCGCCAAAGAGAAACGCCCCATCCTGCTGCAGGGTGTCACGGGATCCGGCAAAACTGAGATATACCTGCAGGCCGTCTCGCATGTAGTCTCGCAGGGACGGGGCGCACTCATTCTCGTCCCCGAGATCTCGCTCACACCGCAAACGCTGCAGCGTTTCCGTTCGCGTTTCGCATCCTTGCCGGGAACAGTGGCCATGCTGCACAGCTCACTTTCCGACGGCGAGCGTTTTGACGCATGGCACGCTCTGCACTCCGGGCGGGCGCGCATTGCCATCGGCCCGCGCTCGGCAGTGTTCGCTCCGGTGCGGGAACTCGGTCTCATCATTGTGGACGAAGAACACGACGCCTCGTACAAGCAGGAAAACTCCCCGCGCTATCAGGGACGAGACCTCGCCGTACTGCGCGCCCATCTCGAGGGCGCGGCCGTAGTGCTCGGATCCGCCACGCCCTCGCTTGAATCGATCCACAATGCTCTCTGCGGCAAATATCGTCTCGCAAGGCTCGACCACAGGGCGGACGGGCAGAGGCTGCCTCTCACCCGCGTGCTCGACATGCGAACCGAACCTCGGGACAAGCGCTACGCGGGGATCCTCTCCGAACGCTTGCGCATGGCCATCGACAAGCGTCTCAGCCGATGCGAACAGAGCATCATCCTGCTCAACCGGCGTGGGTTCGCCCGCGCTCTTCAGTGTCCGGACTGCGGCCATACAGCCACTTGCGTTCACTGTTCCATGCCCCTTACCTACCACCTGACGGAAGATCTGCTCATCTGCCATCTCTGCGGTTATCGCGCCATCGTGCCCCGCGAATGCCCGGAGTGTCATTCGAAAGGAATCCTGCTGCAAGGCTTTGGCACACAGAAAGTCGAGGCCGTGTTGAGGAAAGCCTTCCCCGCCGCGCGGCTGAGCCGCATTGATGCCGACGTAGCCCGCCGCAAAAACGCCGTGGGCGATATCCTCGCCCGCTTCCGCGCCCGCAAGCTCGACATCCTGATGGGCACGCAGATGATCGCCAAGGGCTTGGACTTTCCCGGCGTCACGCTCGTAGGCGTGCTCAATGCCGATCTGGGGCTCTGTGTGCCTGATCCCCGGGCGGCGGAGCGCACGTTTCAGCTGCTCACCCAGGTAGCCGGGCGAGCCGGCCGTGGCGATGTCGACGGAGAGGTGATTGTGCAGACATTCACCCCGCACGCCGCCGCCATCCAGTTCGCACGCCGTCACGATACGGATGGCTTTGCGGAACAGGAACTCGAACTGCGCCGTCAACTCGAACTTCCGCCCTTTTTCCACTTCGCTCTGCTCACAGTCCGCTCCGAACGGGATGCACTTGCCGCCTTCTGTCTGGAGAAGCTCCACAAGCGGCTATCCCGCTCCCTGCCGCCGGGCGTCAGCATCTCGCCGCCCGCACCAGCCCCCCTGTCCAAGGCATGCGGCCAGTTCCGCCACCAATGTACTCTCAAGGCAAGATCCGCCCGGCTCATCTCGGATTTCGTCTCCGGCGAACTCGCCGCCGCCCGCCTCGGCGGCGACATTACCGCTACCCTCGATATTGACGCCTATTCCTTCACCTGACACGAAGCCGGGAGGAAGCCGCATAGTGCCTTCCTCTTTCTCCGAGGGACAAGGAAGGCCGTCTCCGGGCAATGACTCCTGGAAAACGCCCTCACTATGTTGGCTCAATGGCCGTGTTCCCAAAAGCATGACCGAGAAAAAATCCAATGAAGAGAAAGGGACTTGCCAAAGGAGACTTGTTTTGCAATAATGCAGGTGAGGGGAGGGGCAGAGCGTTCCCCTTCCTGATATTGAAATTGAAACCCATTATAAATAATATGACTATAAAAAAAGAACTACTCGCCATCGCCGCTCTCGGCCTTTTGACTCCCCCCCTGCCCGCCGACCTCCCTCCTACCGCCGTTCCTGCTCCCGTCATTTCGAGCGTCAAGCAGGCATACCCCGACGCCCGCCATATCGAATGGGATTATGATGAGGACACAGGCGCTTATGAGGCTGAATTCAAAATCAATCGTTACGAACATGATCTCAAAGTGGCTGCCGATGGAAAGATTCTGTTCGTAAAAATGGAAATTCCCGTGCATTCCCTGCCTGCCGTGATTCGCGATTCAGTGCAGAAAAGTTACCCGGGATACAGCATCCGAGAAGCGGAGAAAATCACTCAAGGAGACGCCGTGCGCTACAAAGTGGAAATTGCCAATCTGACCGGAGATATGGATCTCGTCATTGACTCCACGGGCGCAATCATTCATGTTGATCATTGATATTTAATTTACAAGGAGATCGCAAAGCTCTCCAAACTTCTTGTCCGTCCCGCTATGGATGAAAGCAACCAGCGCCATCGTTCCACGAAAATCATCTGCACTCTGGGTCCCGCCACGGATTCCGCCGAGATGATAGCCCGACTGATCGAAGCCGGAGCCAACGTCTTCCGGCTGAACATGAGTCACGGCAAAGCCGAGTGGGCTCACGCCGTGGTAGCTAGCATCAGGGCGGCGGCGGACAAGTTGGGTGCCAACATCGCTGTCCTTTTCGATCTCCAGGGGCCGTCCATTCGCACGGGAGAGCTCAAGGCGCCCTTTGATCTGAAGAAGGGTGACCGAGTTGAATTCCGTCTGGCTTCGGCCGAGGCGCACTTGCCCTTCTCCACCACGGTGAATTATGAGGGGATGATGCAGGATGTCTCTCGAGACAGTACGCTTGTAGTCGACAACGGGAACATTTTGATGCAAGTGGAGCAGATTTTCGCCGACCGTATCGTCTGTCGTGTGATTACCGAGGGCGTCTTGGGCTCCCGTCGCCATATCAACCTGCCCGGCGTCGCTCTGCGGCTGCCAGCTCTTACGGAGAAAGACATGTTGGATCTGCAGACGGCTGTAGAATGCGAAGCGGATTACGTGGGCATGTCTTTCGTGCGCAATGCAGGGCATCTCTCTGAACTGCGTGCGTTGATTGAACGGCAGGGCGGGCACGCCCAGATTGTGGCCAAGATAGAAGACCAGCAGGCCATCCGTCACATTGGTGAGATCATCACCGCCGCAGATGTCATCATGGTGGCTCGCGGCGATCTCGGCATCGAGGTGAACATCGAAGAGATGCCCATCGTGCAGCAGCGCATTATCCGCGATTGCCATCGCCTCGGAAAACGCTGCATCATCGCCACGCATATGCTTGAATCGATGATCACGCAGCCCACACCCACACGTGCCGAGGTAACGGACGTTTCCTATGCGGTGTTTGAACAGGCTGATGCCGTGATGCTTTCAGGTGAAACCTCCGTAGGCGCCTACCCCGTCCGCTGCGTCGAAACACTCGACCGCATCGCCCGCCGCATGGAAAGGGCATCAGACCTTCAGCCCCGCGTCGAAACCATTCTACGCAACGACAGACAGAAAGCGCTCAAAGCGGCGGTGGATCTGGCCGATTCTATCGATCACGCAGGGCTGGTCATTTTTACCCGTCGAGGCATCTTGGCCGTGGCTGCCGCCGTATTGCGTCCGAAGCATGCGCCCATTTTCGCTTTCTGCCACGACTCTGTGGTGACGCGGCGTCTTGCTCTGGCTCGGGACGTCGTTGCGTTTCAGGCTGATTTTCATCAGGATACCGACAAAATGGTGAACAAAGCTTCGCACATACTGCGCATAGCGGGCTACGTGCGGGAAGGCCAGCCTCTCGTCGTGGTGGGCGATTGTCTACAGAACAGACTCCTAGCCGATTCCATCCTGTTCACCAAAGCCTGATCTCAACTCTCCATATCCATTCTCAGCCGCTTGATGATGCGGGCGGGGACTCCGGCAACAACGCAATGCGGAGGTACATCTTTCGTGACAACGGCTCCTGATGCGACGACCGCTTGATCGCCGATGGTGACGCCGGGATTGATAATGCAGCGGCCACCCAGCCAGACATCACTGCCGATGGTGACAGGCATGCCGAATTCGACGCCCGATGAACGCTTCCGAGCGTCGATAGGATGGCAGGCCGTATAAATATGCACGCCGGGGCCGAGCATGACTCTGTCACCGATGCGGATAGGGCAGGCATCGAGCATCACACAGTCAAAATTAGCGTAAAAATCATCACCCACGTGCACATTGCAGCCATAGTCCGGGCGAAAGACGGGTTCAATGTACGGAGATTTCCCGCAAGAGCCCAAAATACCTCTCAGCAGGCTTTCACGCATCTCTGCATCGCCCGTTTCCGTGGCATTGTAGGCGCGGGCAAAAACCCGCGCTTTTCGGCGGAGCTCACACAGATCGGGATCGAGGGGGCGATAAGGCGCGCCGTTAATCATTTTTTCATATTCACTCTGCATCGGCCGCAGTATAACATGAAACGCCACGGGGAACGAGAGTGATCAGCCGGGGAAGCGCGCCTCGAGCTTTTTCGCAGAAGAGCGTCCTTTCACAGCCAGGGACGGAGCGAAAACAGCAAGACGGTATTCCTCGAGCATCAATCCGTAATCGATCCAGGCGGGATCGTGGATGTGGCGCTTCCATTCGGAGGCGAACCGGCTGGAAGTCTGACGGAAGAGTTCCAGCCGCTCGTGTTCGCGGGCGATGGGTTGTCGCCGCATGCGCAGAAGGCGTTCGGAAATGCCGCGCAGAATGCGCTCGAAATCCTGTCGGCGCAAATATCCTGTTTCAGACAGACGATTAGCGCGGGTAAGCCACTCCATTTGCTCGTGAAGATCTGCCGCAATCGGGCTCATGTGCCGCTCGTCAGCATGTTTTTCGAGAAAGCTCCGCACTTCGCGGGCAGCTGCCGCAAGTTTCTCCCATAGAGCTGCGGCCGTTTGTACCCGCTCGGGGAGAGCGGCAGGTATCCGGCAGCAGAGGCTGTTAAAGCCTTCAGCAGAGCGTGGAAAAACCTCCCCCAAGCAGCCCTCTGCCGCAAAGCGCAGAATGTCGTCCGCATTGCTCTCCGGGCGGCTCCCCAATACAGCGAGAGCCATTCTGCCCTCGAGGCTGAGAGGAAGATGCTTTTTCAGTCTGTTAGCCAATTCACCATGGCGCAGCAACACGAGCCGAGTCACCCCGAAGCGATGAGAATAGTCCGCTTCGAGACGAGAGGGGAAGACATGAACCCGCACGCAGCGTTCGTGATCCTGCAGCGCGGGATAACCCGCAGCGGCTCCGATGGGAACGCTATCGGGAAGATCGCCGCAATCCCAGCGTGTCATGGGGCTTTCGGAAAAGGCATGCGCCGCGTTCTGCGCAAATCGTTTCTTGAGAAGAGGCCGCAAACGTTCGTCCACCGCGTCCGGATCGTGTCCGAATGCGAGTTCTTTACCCTCATCGTCACACACCCAAATTTTCGTGACAAGATTCGGAGGAAGGCGGGAGGCATCGAATTGCGAAGAGGCGCAATAGCGGCCTGAACGCTTGGAGACGAAATCGGCCAGCACCGTTTCCACGGGGAGATTGTGCTCTTGCCCCTGCCATTGTTTGGCGAAGTCGCTGGCGCTGCCGGCGATGGGTTGAAGCAATTGGCGCAAATCGGCAGGGAGTGTGCGCAGCAGGCATTCCGCACGCTCGGCAAGATTACCGGGCACGCCCCACGATAGCAGCTCACGAGGAAAGGTTTCCCATTGGTCAATATGGACACCCAGCGTCACGCCATTGTCAGCCGAAGCTGGGTCATCATGATAATAGAGTGCATATTCCTGACCGCGAACGCTCAAAGTGTCCGGAAAGAATTCAAGCCGCGACAAATCTTCGAAAGGAAACACCACCGCTTCGCGGGGAATGAAGAGCAGGCGCGGATTCTCCTGCTCACATTTTGCCCGCCACTGGCGCAAAGCATTTTCAGTACATATTCCAGAAGGAATGAGCGCATCGAAAAATTCAAAGGCTCCCTCTTCATTCCACAGTTGATCGCGACGTCTCAACTTGTTCTCCATCAACGACACTTCTTCACGCAACCCTTCGAGATGCCTCAGGAATGGAGGCGTGTCATGCAATCTGCACTGCATTATCCCCTCGCGAATCATGATTTCGCGGGCAGCAGAAAGATTGACGCGCCCGAAATGAATGCTGCGGCCGCTCACAAGCGTGATGCCTCCACAGACAACGCGTTCCCGCGCCCGCACTGTACCGCTCTGCCGATCCCATTGCGCGTCACGGACATGATGTGAACAAAGCTGAGGGGCAACTTGTTCAAGCCAAATCGGGTCAAACAGGGCGCAGCGGCGCATCCAAAGGCGGGTTGTTTCCACGAGTTCGACGCCCATGATCCATTTTGCCCGTTTGGGGCGGCGGGAAAGCCCCGAACCGGGGAATATGCCGAACTTGCGGCCTCCCGCGCCGTGGTAGATGCGTTCCTCTGCGTCCCATGTGCCGAATTGCAGCGGCGCGCCGGCGAGAATGGCGCGATGAACAGACTCGCTTCCCGCTTGGAGTTCCGACTTGTCGGCCAGCGGGCGGGGTTTCCATCCGAGTTGCTGTTCAACCAGACGGGAGAGGTCTTCCCGCAGGTTGTGCCATTCGAGGATGCGCGGCATATTGAGAAAGTTCTCGGCGCACCACTTGCGAAGGCGATTTTTACGCCAAGCTCCGTTTTCGAGAAA
This sequence comes from Akkermansiaceae bacterium, assembly GCA_021200315.1. Taxonomy (GTDB): domain Bacteria; phylum Verrucomicrobiota; class Verrucomicrobiia; order Verrucomicrobiales; family Akkermansiaceae; genus Akkermansia. Next base: position 58,886 of record JAJQGU010000070.1, on the reverse strand, counting down.
GCGGGCCGAGTGACGCCAAAGATCGAGCAGAGACAGAAAATCGCTGTCCGGATGCTGCCAGCGGGCATGGACGGCGTCAGCTCTGTCGGCCGAGTCCGGAGGGCGTTCGCGAGGATCCATGACCCCCAATCCTGAAACGATGACAAGCATTTCAGCCAGACAGCGTTCATGATGCGCTTCAAGCAGCATGCGCCCCAAGCGGGGATCGAGCGGCAGGCCAGCCAGCAGACGCCCTGTATCTGTGAGCTCCCTGCCTTTGTCGATAGCGCCGATTTCCCGCAGAGTGCGATACCCTTCGGAGATCAATTTGGGAGAGGGCGGGTCAGGCAGAGGAAATTCCGAGAGAGGAGGAAGCTTCAAATCGGCCATGCGGAGTATGACGCCGGCCAATGCACTGCGGCGGATTTCCGGATCGGTGAATGGAGGGCGCTCTGCCCAGCTGGACTCGTCATAAAGACGGATGCATACCCCCTCGCGGACGCGGCCGCATCGCCCCGCTCTCTGCTTGGCGCTCGCTTGAGAAATCTCCTCGATCTGAAGGCGCTGCACCTGTCGAACGGGACTGTATCGATTCAGTCGGGCCAACCCTGAATCAATCACGTACACGATCCCGGGTATGGTCAACGAAGTTTCCGCTACATTAGTAGCCAGTACAATGCGCCGTCCGTTCCCAGAAGGATGAAAGATACGGTGCTGCTCTCCCAGGCTCAATCTGGCGAAAAGAGGCAAGATGGAAGTGTGCGGGTGATCTTCGCCCCGCAGCAGCTCAGCCGTTTCGCGGATTTCACGTTCGCCGGGCAGAAAGACGAGTACATCTCCCCGTTCATCGAGCTCTTCGATCCATCGAAGCGCACGGGACACATGTCGGGGAAGTTCTTCCTGATCATCAAGCGGCGGCATATAATGCAGATCGACTGGATAGGTGCGGCCGGCAACGTGAATTACCGGAGCATTGCCGAAGAAGGCGGAGAAATTTCCCGCATCGAGAGTGGCTGAACTGATAATGAGCCGCAGGTCGTGCCGGCGCTCAAGCAGAAGCTTCATGTAGCCGAGCAGGAAATCGATGTTGAGACTGCGCTCGTGCGCTTCATCGAGAATGATCGTATGGTAGCGGCGAAGATCCCGATCATTCTGTGTTTCGGCCAATAAAATGCCGTCAGTCATTAATTTGAGTTTTGTCTCCGGGCCGGTGCGGTCGTCGAAACGTACTTGGTAGCCTACAAAACCGCCAATTTCAGAGCGCGTCTCTTCAGCCAGACGGCGAGCCACCGCCATAGCCGCCAGACGGCGTGGCTGCGTACAGCCCAGAATCCCCCGTGCGGAACCAGCTACGTCAAGGGCAATCTTCGGCAATTGAGTCGTCTTGCCGGAACCCGTTTCGCCCACCACCACCACCACGCGCCGAGCCCGCAAGGCTGCGGCAATTTCCTCCCGATGCCGGGAGACGGGCAGATCGGGATAGTTGAATGAGGAATGCGGCATGTGTGCGCGGGCATTGTAACATGCCCGCATTGATGTGCAAGATGCAAAAGATACTCCGCGCCGGTCTCTCATTTCTGAAAGGCAAACCGTACCTGCCTCGCGACTCTCTGCATTTCACAGAATGCATGCGGATCGGGCGGGCATGGCGAACACGGCCGTTCAAGCGCCCTCAAAAATCAATTATCCTCAATGCGCTCGGCGCGCAGACCGCGATCCATCAATTCATTGAGAGCCACGATAGGTGGTTTCCCTCGGTAGAGAATATCGTACATTACATCAATAATGGGTGTGCGCACTTGGTCGCGACGAGCCAGCTGATAGGAGGAAAGAGTGTTGGGCAGACCTTCGACAACCATGCCCGCATCCCGCTCGGCCTGAGCCGGAGTCTTGCCGGCAGCGATAGCAAGACCAGCGCAAAGATTGCGCGAATGGTGCGAATAACAGGTGGCGATGAGATCACCCATACCTGAAAGACCCATGAATGTTTCAGGGCGGCCTCCGTTGGCGATGCCGATGCGAGTCATTTCGGCAAGCCCCCGCGTGACCAGAGCTGCCTTGGCATTGGCGCCGAGACCAAGACCTTCACAGATGCCCGCGGCAATGGCAAACACGTTCTTAATGGCGCCGCCTAGTTCCATACTCACCAGATCGGTGGATGAATAGATGCGGAATACATTCGTAGAAAGAGCGTTCTGCACAGCGTCCGCCAGTTCGAGGCATTTGAACCCCACGAGAGAAACCGAAGGACGGCCTTCACAGACATCCTCGGCATGATTGGGGCCGGAGAGCACTCCGATAGGATTCGGAAGATTCTCCCCGAGGATTTCGGACATGCGCAGGTGCGTGTCTTTCTCAATGCCCTTGGAACAACTCACCACCGGAGTGTCGGGCGGCAGTCCCGCATTCGCCAGCATGCGCGCCGCGCCGCGCACAGCCATGGAAGGCACGACGACCAGCACGAGATCGGCGCCGGACAGTAACTTTATGTCAGAAGTGACCGCCACGCCGAGCGGCAAGGGGCGGCCAGATGAGCTCTTCACGCTGTGGCGCGTGCGGCGCACCGCCTCGGCCTCTTCGTCCGTATGCGTCCAGAGGATGACATCACGACCAGCACAGGATGCCGTGAGGGCGAGCGCGGCGCCCCAAGTGCCGGCTCCGAGAACAGCGACTTTTTGAATACAGGGCTGCATGAATTTTACTTTTTGGAGGTGCGCACCCACGATCGGGCTTCCGTGCCATCGATGAGGCGGGCAATATTGGTACGATGTTTGATGACGACGAGAACGGCGATGGCGACGAGCACAGCGAAGAACATCCAGCCGGGTCCGAAGAGGACGCTCCCCCGACAAAAGTCATACCAGGCGGCAAACACCATAGCCGCAGCCGCTGCGATGCTGGCCAGAGATACATAGCGGAATACCAGCATGAAGACGATCCAGGCGGCGAAAGCGCAGGCTCCGATGAAAGGCGAAAGGGCGAACAAAGCACCCGCGCTGGTGGCCACTCCCTTGCCGCCTCTGAATCGAAGGAAGCAGGTGAAGGTATGCCCCAGAACCACGGCCAAGATGGAGCAGATCAGCAGAGAGGCGCCCCAATAGTCGAGAGATTTCGGTTCTCCTCCCAAAAGACAGCGCATCGTCAGCACGGGCAGGAACCCCTTCAGAAAATCAAACGCAAACACCAGCAGCCCCCATTTCCGGCCGAGTACCCGGCCGGCGTTCGTGGCTCCAATGTTCCGCGAGCCGCATTCGCGCAAATCGACGCCATGAAGCCTCCCTGCCAAATAGCCGAAGGGAATGGCGCCTACCAAATAAGAAGCCAGAATGAGGAGAGAGAATTCCGCCATGTGACCGCATTGTAACCCTTTCCCATAAAAATTCAACCCGTTTTTCGGAAGAGGAGGCGGATATGAACATTTGCCGAACGAACCTGCCCACGGGCGGAGACGCCTGCGCAATTGACGCGAACGCGCTTTTTTACAAGGGGAAAGCCATATCGCAGAAGGGGGCGCTTTCTGCCTTGCGATTCCGGCGTAATTGTGGCACACTGGAGCGCAGACATGCCCCGCACAGCAATCATCAGCGACATTCACGCCAATTTGGAGGCGCTTCAGGCTGTTCTGGCCGATATGGAGAGCGAACAATGCTCCAACATTGTCTGCCTGGGGGACGTGGTGGGCTACAACGCAGATCCTTCGGCCTGCGTCGATATCATTCGCGGTCTGAACTGCCCCACCGTCAAGGGAAATCACGATGAAGGCGTCTTACAGCCTGTCGACGCACGCATGAACCCGATAGCGCAGCAGGCGATGGAGTGGACGCGCAGTCAGCTTTCCCGTGATCACCTTGAATGGCTGCGGAAACTCCAATTTATGCGCATGGTGCAGCCTTTCACGATTGTGCACTCCACGCTCGACCAGCCCCGCCTTTGGCACTATATCTTCAATGCAGGGGATGCCGCCGCCAATTTCACACGACAGTTCACGGATATCTGTTTCCATGGGCATACGCACGTGCCCAAGGTGTTCTGCCTTGACGGCACGCGAGCGGCGGAGCAGACGGACGCTCTTGCGGAGCTGCATTCGGGCAAGGTGGACTTCCACACTCGGGAAGGGGTTAAATATTTCATCAACGTGGGGTCTGTAGGGCAACCGCGCGATGGCGATTGGCGGGCCTGTTACGCAATCTACGACAGCGACGCGCGCATGATCACATTCAAGCGCGTGGAGTATGATCTGCAAACGGCGATGGAGAAGATTCGAACTGCGGGGCTCCCAGAATATCTGGCAGAAAGGCTGGCTCGCGGGGCTTGACGGCACGGGAAACAATGGAAGTCGGAATCAATTCCAGGCTGAAACGCTGGCTGCCGGCAGTGCTATTTCTGCTGCTGGGGGTGATATTGAGCGCAAGCTTGGTGCCAAATGAGCTGGAGCGCATGCAGTGGGAAATCCCCGGCATGCCGGCGTCATATCCCGTCGAACAGAAGTGCCGTCCCGTTTTTTTGTCGGTTATGAGTTTTCTGCCATTCATCGGAGCGATGGCTTACGCATTCATGGACACTCTGGCACGTTATGTATCGCGCGTATTCATCAGCACTTTCCTTCTGTGCACGGCCATCCTTACCCTCATCTGGCTTCTGGCGGATTTCACGGACAACATAGAACGCTTCCGCAGCCATTTCGACTCTCCCTTGGCTGACACGTTGGAATTCTACGGTACGCAAATACCCATGGTGATGAATCTTATTCTGCCCTACACGCTGCTGATGGGGGCTCTGTGGACTTTGAGCAAACTTTCCGGCAGCTCGGAACTCACGGGGATGATCCAGTCCGGCCGCTCCCTCTTGCGGCTGTGTCTTCCGGTCTTCTTCTATGCCTCTCTTGTGGCTCTCGTATACGGAATGTGCGGGTTTCACTGGGCGCCAAACGCATCGCTTTACAGGCAGCTTATGCTCAAAGGGAGCAAGAACGATACCAGCAATACGTTGATCTATAACAATGAGATCGGAAAACGCATCTGGCGCATCGCACGCCCTCCCGTGCTCACGCGCCCCGGTGATCCTCTGGGTGATGTGATTGTGGAACAGTTCAGCCAAGAGAGCCCCGGCCGGGTCATAAACCGCATTGAAGCCGAACGCGCCACATGGGACAAGGCTTCCGCTTCGTGGATATTCCATCACGCTTGGCTGCGCAACGACGAGACTGCCAAGGCGCATGCCGACACTTATTCGGATGAGTTTCGCCTTTCCATAGAAGAGCGTCCATTTCAATTGATAACTCCCCTTCAATCCCAACGTCCCGACGCGCTGGGCACTACAACCATACTCGACCATCTCCATTCCCGCGCCAACAATGCGGATGCACGCAGGCAATTACGGACAGAATGGCATGTGCGCATTGCCAAGGTATTTTCATGTCTGATTCTGGTGTTGATCGCCATTCCCAGCGCCGTGACCTTCCAGAGGCGCTCGCCTATGAAGGGGATAGGCATCGCGATGCTGCTGGCCGCCTTCCTGCTGTTCCTGTACGAAGTGTGTCCCTCATTGGGCGCGGCGGGCGTGCTGCCTTCCTGGTTGAGCGCTTGGCTGCCGAATTTTTTGTATTTCGGCGTGTTCTGCTATATGTTCCGCACGCAGCTGGCTCACCGGAGCGCCATGGAATGGCTGGCGGATTTTCGTGAAAAACACAGGAGCAAATCTTCTCTTCCTGCATGAACATCCAAGGCATCGTGTTCGATTTCGACGGCGTACTTGTCGATACGGAGTGGGCGATCTACAGTTCGTGGGCACGGCTGTATGAACGCGAGGGCTGCACAATTCCGTTGGAAAGATTTAACGAATGTCTGGGCAGCGGCTACACCCGCTGGGATCCGGGAGTATGGCTCGAACATCTCACCGGAAGGCAATACGACTGGAAAAAAGAAAATGCCGCCCGGCAGGTGGAAATCGAGCGGGATCTCGAGCAAACCGGGCTCATGCCAGGAGCGGCCGAATTGCTGAATTTCATCGAGACTCAGGGGCTGCCGATGGCGGTGGCATCCTCTTCATCGAGGCACTGGGTGGAAGGATGGCTGCGCAGGCTGGGGATTTTCAACCGCTTCCAAGGCACTTTCTGCCGAACGGATGGCTACCCCGTCAAGCCGGCGCCGGATTTGTTTCTGGCGGCGGCGCACTGCCTGCGGCTGCAGCCAGAACACTGTCTCGTGTTCGAGGATTCCGCCAATGGCGTGCTGGCCGCCCATTGTGCGGGCATGCCCTGCATTGCTCTGCCCAATCGCGTGACCTGCTGCGCAGATTTTTCGACCGCTTTCTGCAAGATGAAAGACTTGGGAGAAGCGTTGATTTTCCTGAAAGAGAGAATATTCCCCAAAATCAATTCCCGACAATAACGGCACCTCAACATGCCTCATTCCGAGAAGCGGCGTGCAGTCTCCTGTTCTCCGGCACGGGAGAATCTTTTGCCGCCTCTCCCCACGATTTTCCGAATATCTCAGGACAATAGATTCCCAAGCTTCTCACTGGGAAAGGGCACCATGCTCGACAGCGCGTCTTGGAACAGTTTTGCCGGCCACTGCCCAGGAGCGCTTTCATGAGCGCCAAGGTAGCCGTACACCAAGACAGAGCCAAGTTGGGCATAGAGAAGGCGTGAGACCGGTCCCAGCGGCCCCATGCCCATCACGGCCACAGGACCCGAACAGCGGCGCAACAGCTCGACACCGATCATCAGATCGTCCGGAGTGTTGAGATAAAAAGCGAATTTGACGATGTCCGCCCCTCGGCGGCGAGCCTCCCGCTCACGGCCGAGCAGCTCCTCCACGCAGGGTGTACGTTCGAAATCGTGGGAAGAGGCTACTACCGCGACACCGGCATTTCGAGCAGAGAGGACGAGATCTTCCGCCCCCGGCAGAGAAGCGATTTCCCAATCAATCCCCGAGGCAATCGAAAGCAGACTGTGAGCCATTTCCCGCCGCTTCTCCTCAGCAATGGCGCGGAATCCTCCCTCTTCGCGGCGACGAATAGTCACGAGCACAGGTTTCCAAATGCGGTGTTCGAGAATTTGGTCGCAGGTGATCGAAACGGGCAGAGCATCGACGCGCAGTTCCACCCCATGGCAGGGGGGAAACCCTGCCGGATCCCTGAGCGCCAACCAGCTGTCCCAGTCAGTCACGCACCCGATCACGCGAGGCGGGAAGCTCCCTTTTATTGCGATGTCTTTCATCTGGGGATCCAGTCTAAAAGCTTTTCGTTTTTTTGCAAGCGGCGAATGGAATTTTGTGCTGTAACTCTGTAGAAAGCTTTGCTAGAATATTTCCGTGCAATCGGGAAACATCGTGTGCAGGGTGACTCCGTGGTTCATAGGACGGGCTGTAGGGATGGCGTGTCTGTTTCTTGGCTTCGGAGGATATTTTTTCTATGACGGTGCATCGGGATACCCTCATGCCAACGAGGTCTATTTTACGTATCATGCATTCGCCCGAGCCGGACAGGAAATTTCCGCCGTTTCATCACCGCAGGAATGGAAGACAAGATTGGACGCAGCGTCGATGTGGGAATCGCAGGAGCGTGACGGCCGCGTCTTCGTGCTCGGCAGCAAGGGAGAGCTTTACCCTCTGCCCGAAGGCGTATCCTCTGCGTGGCCTGACGCGATACGTGTCTGGGAAAGACTGAAGCGTGACGGCTGGAACGCCGCTTGGATAAAATATTCTGAGGAACGCCGTTTTCCCGTGAAACCGGGCGAACATCCCTATGACACAGCCGCTGTGCGCGAACAGTGGATTGCTGGCACGGTGTGCATGATCCTGGCGGCCGGGTGCCTTTTCCTGCTTTTGCGCACGCTCAGGAGAAGAATGAGCATTGATGAGGGCTATCTGACAGTGGCCGGAAGAACTCTGCGCATTGAAGATATCGAGCGGATTGATCTGCGGAAATGGAAATTGAAGGGACTGGCTTGGCTGCATGTGCGCAAACCCAGCGGCGGCACGATGAAACTGCGTGCGGACGGAATGACATACGGTGGTTTCAGCAAGGCTCAAGACGAACCCGCCGAACGGTTGATGCAAAACCTGCTCTCCCAATTTGACGGGGAAATCATCGATTATGATGAACGAACGCTCCCCGAGAAAGATTGATGGAGCATCTGAATTTCTGTCCGTGAAAGGTATACTACATTTCATCCTCTCATGGAAGCTGGCCATGGGGCTGGCTCTGGCGTGTCTTCTGGCTGAGCTGGCAATTCTTCTCCTAGGCGCTGTGGGAAAAGTGAGCCAAGCTAACCGCGATGCCCTCGAAGCGAGCCGGATCCATTTGGCGGCGGTGAAAGAAAAAGCCAGACTCGCCGCCCAATCCCGTTCTGCACCACCACCGACCATCATTTCGGGCGTTTCCCGTGCCCGGGACATCAATTCCACCCTCAAACCGCGTGATCTCAGTCAGATCCTTGAAGAAGAAGGAGAAATGGGCGAGAGCGGAGCCTCATCCCCTCTTCCCGTTACCGTCAAAATCGCCACAAGCGACGAAATTGAGACACAGGTGGATCAAGAGGCCGCCGAACGCGACTCATTGGAGCTGAACCGATTGGTGAAAGCCTCGCGCGTGGCCATGATCGAGGGCGATATGCGCCGCTGCATTCTCTGTCTGGAGCAAGCGGCCACCATCGACCCCGACCACCCCGCCGTTCTCTACTTTTTCGGCATGTCATATGAAAAGCTGCTCAACGTGGACAAAGCGCGGGAATACTACGCAAAAGTGTTCAGTCTGCGTGAGCGCGCCGGCGCCTTTTTCAAAAAAGCGGCTCTGCGCCTGAAGGGAGGCTTCGAGACACCAGCGGCCATGCGGGGGAAAATGAGTTTCGGCCCGCCCCAGACACGCCATTCCTACAATTCAATCGACGGCGAAACAGTCGTGCTGACGCTGCCGGTTCTGCTTGCGCCCGGGCAGGAGATGCGCCCGGAAGATCTCTATATCTCCGTGCAGTTTTTCGACCTCGTCAATGGGCAGAACATTCAGCTGACACGGGCAGAAAGCCCATCGACGCGCTGGCTGGACGGAGAGCCCGACTGGAGCGACGGGGAGGAAATTCTGGAAGTGACTTACCACATGCCCATGTTGACAGACGAAGAGCTGTCCGCCTTTGGCGAAATGAAGTATTATGGATACACGGCCAAGCTGTTTTTTAAAGGAGAACCGCTCGACTGCATCGGAGCACCTTCCGCCTTGCTCCTGATAGAACAAAGTTTGCAGAGCCGTACTATTCCCGGGGAACCTGAAGAGGTGCTCCCAGAGGATGAGAGCGACTATTACGGAACGGAGAACTGAAACTGAAGCTATGATCGATCAATTACCCCAAGCACTGGGCGCTTATACTCTGACGAATGTATTGCGGGAAAACGACGACGCGGTCGTCTTCGCTGCCGTACAGACGGTGGTCGACCGTCCGGTGGAAGTGGTGGTGTTAAAAGCAGCCGCCGTGGAACGCGGCATGACGGCGGAATTCGTTTCCAATGCACGGGCCAAAGCTGCTCTGCACTGCGAATGCATCAACGAGGTAATTGAAGCCGGCGAGATCCACGGCGTCTGGTATGCGGCTCAGGAACGCCTGACGGGAACTCCCTTTGCGGAACTTCTGGAAAAAGGCACACGACTAACAATGCGGCAGGCACTCGCCTTTCTCAGAGCGCTGGCAGACGCCTTTTCCTGCTTTCGGGAAAAGAATCTGGCCTCTCAACCATTGACGCCCGATATGATTTTCTTGAGCGGGGAGGATCGGGTTTTCTTCGCCAATCCTGTAAAGAGCGGTTCTTATGAAGAATCGGAATCTTCAGTCTTCATGCGGGCCATGGGCGACTTGCTGAAATTCCTTCTCCCGGTGAATCAACCGGGGCAAACGCGCATGGCCACTCTCTGCACCTGGATGCGTGATGGTGTCGATGGCAGTGAGCTCAGTTGGAGCGATCTCGGAAATCTGGTGCAGCAACTTGAAGACCAGCTGGGGCTTGACAAGCGGACAGCCGCCGCTTCCAACGGCATGCCATCCATCGCTCTGCTGCTGGAAAAAACGGAGCTACCCAAGCCCGTGCGCCGCATGGGGCGCACGGCGGCTGTAATAGCCGGGATGCTCTTGACCGCTTCGGGGCTCGCTTGGTATCTGATACCCGGGCGAACGGCCAAACCGGCGAGGGCGGCGGAAGCTGAAAAGTCCTCTCCGGTCGCCTTGGTGATGGACTCAAGCGAGGTGCACTGGCTGGAACCGCGCCCTGTGACCATCCGCGAATACGCCCGTTTTCTCGAAGAGCTGCCCACACTTTCCCCCTCGCAGAAAGAGAGAATCATGGCAGGCATCCCCGCAGAAGCAGACATGAAGCCCGAGGATTGGGATTTTATGTTTGAAATGGCTATGAAACACCGTACGTGGAATGGACGCGAGATTTCTCTGTCGAGTCCTGTTGTGAATGTCAACTACTGGATGGCGCTGGCCTGCTCCCGCCATCTGGGAGGCCGCCTGCCGAACAAGGAAGAATTGGCTCTTGCCGCCTCCCCGCGCTTTTCAGAGAAAGTACGTTTTCCTCACGGCTTGTCAGAGTGGACCTCCACTTATGAACGCAGAGGCGCCATGTTTGATCCGGCATATGTGCAGCGCTCAACCTCTGGACAATGGAACTACGAAGCTGATCCCGCACGAGGCAACTCCCATCTGGGGTTCCGCACAGCGTATGACACTCTCCCGTCATCCTGACTCACAATCAATAACAAAACACGAACAATAACGAATATGTCCCCTATCTTGCGCATGGCTCTCATCCTTTCCCTCATGCTGATCTGTCAGCTTCAGGCTCAGCTCGAAGTAACAGTCAAGCCTCAAAGGCAGGACTATCTGCTGGGGGAGGATATTCACGTAGAATTGGTGTTGTACAACAATTCCACATCTGCCATTTCCCTGGCCAAATTGCCTGGGCGGCCCTGGCTCAGCTTGGAGGTAGGCGTGGCCGGCGATGCACGCCTTCTTGCTCCCAAGGTGGTAGCGAACTATCCGAGTGTTTCTCTTCCCCCCGGGCGGAAAATGGCCTACAAGATCAACCTGAGCCAATCCTATGCTTTCAACATGGACGGCGATTACCGTCTCTCCGCCATTGTGCGTATGCCCGACATGAAAACGGCCTACAGTTCGCCGAAATCCCGTTTTCGGATCAGCAACGGTTCGCTTCACAAGAAATTCATTACGCACGTGCGTGGGAAACGGTTGGAAATGCGGGCAAAATTTTGGCAGATAGGCAACAAGAACGCAATCTTCGGTCAAGTGGCGGATGCGGACTCCGGCCGCGTAATCGGAGCCGCCTACATGGGGAGCTTTCTCAATTTCATGGAACCTCGCTATCTGCTCGACGCAAAGCAGAATCTTCACATGCTCTTCCAGTCCACTCCCGAATTTTTCACCTATTCCATTCTTTCGACAACAGGCAAGTGCAGCTTCAGCAAAATATACAAACGGGCTCCCGGCGGTCCCGTCACCTTGGTCTCCAGGGGCGGTGCCATTCAAGTGATCGGTGCCGTCCCTTACGAAAAGCCCAAGGCGGAAGAAAGGCATCGCGACGCCACGGAGCGCCCATTCTGAGCGGCTTTACCATGCAAAGACGCCGCGCCTTCCTGTGTAAGCGCGGGAGCGGGCTCCGCTTGACGAGAACCGACCGCACACCTCAAAACGCGGCTGGTGCCCGACGCCCCGATTTACCGTCCATTCCGGCTTTCTTCCTCATCTTGGTAATTGCGTCGCAAGAAAATCCGCGGCGGTGACTCAGGCCATCGCGTCAATGATCGGAACGAGGACAGGAAATCATTCCCGGCCCTTTTCCGGCAAGACGCAAAAGCGCGGCAAATGCCCTTTCCTCCCCTCGGGCGGCGCTTTTGCGATACCAATAACCGGCGAGTTCGCATGAACGAGGCACTCCCTTTCCCGTTTCAAAACATTCACCAAGATACCATTGTGCTGCGGCATGCCCTTGGTTGGCAGCGTGCTCGAAGCAGGAAGCCGCGCCTCCGGGATCCTTGGGAACTCCGAGTCCCTTCAAATAAAGTTTACCCAGCCAATAAAACGCATCGGCGCTGCCCGCCTGGGCGGCAAGATCAAACCACCGTGCCGCCGCTTCGTAGTTGCGAGCCGCTCCTCTTCCCCGCATCAGCTTCTTGGCGAGAATCAGACAGGCGCCCGCATCCCTGCCCTCGGAGTTCCGATTGAATGCGTCGTTCATGCGAGGGCGTGCGGGAGGGAATATCAAACGAGCTTGAGACGGGCGAGATCTTGAGTGTCGACAAGACCCACCGGCTTTTTCTGCGCGTCAAGCACCACAAGGTCATCTATGCGGCGATGGCTGAGCGTGCGCACGGCGGCGGCGGCCAGTTCCCCGACCCCCACGCAGACGGGGCTGCGCGTCATCAGCCCGGACACGGGAATTTCCCCCACGAGCGGGTTCTTCTGATAAGCGCGAACAAAATCACCATGTGTGAAAATACCGGCCAGTTCCCCCTCCGGCGTTACGAGCACGCAGGCTCCGGCATGAGCCTGCGTCATGGCCATAAGGCATTCGGCCACCGTGGCCGTATCAGGCAATCGGGCAATTTCCGTCCGCATGATATCGCCCACTTTCGTAAGAAGGGCTCGCCCCAAAGCTCCGCCCGGGTGACTGCGGGCAAATGCCTCCTTGGTGAAATGGCGCGCTTCCAGCAAAGCCATTGCCAATGCGTCCCCCATCACCAGCATGGCCGTGCTGCTTGAAGTAGGAGCCAGATTGAGCGGGCACGCCTCATGCTCCACGCCTGTATCAAGCACGATGTCGGAGTGCTGCGCAAGCGTGGAATGCACGTTGCCCGTCATACCGATGATTTTCATATCGTAGCGCTTGAGGTGAGGAAGCAGGCGCAGAAGCTCAGCCGTCTCTCCGGAAAAGGACATAGCAATACATGCATCCCCGTCGCACACGATGCCGAGATCGCCGTGCAGGGCGTTCATCGAGTCGAGCAGCACGGCCGGCGCACCGGTGGATGTGAGTGTCGCCGCGATTTTCAGGCCAATGTTGCCGGATTTGCCCACACCTACCACAATAATCTTGCGGCCGGCATCAAGCGCAATCCGCATGGCTTCCACCGCTTGTCCGAACTGTTCGTTCAGGCGATTGTCGACTTCGCGCAGAGATGTGATTTCATCAAGAAAAACCCGATGAGCCCGTTCGAGATGATGAGACATTCCTTCCATCGTTTCGCTGTGAACACAGCCTAGCACGCTTCGTCCCTCTTGCCAAGGAAATTTGCTTCCCGCACTCTCCGCCGGTCTCTTTTTGTCCATATTCGAGAGACTTCAATTTTCTACATCTCTGAATTTTTTTCTTCATTTCATCCTCACCTCCGCTGCATTGCGGAAAAAGACGGAACGGCTCAACAGCTGTGAGAGTCTGAGTCCCTTTTGTCTCAAGGCGCAGTCAAGCATCACCCGGCACTCTGGCGAAAAAGCCTGCAAATTTCACTTTTATGAGATAAATTGCTTGACTCGCCCCCCGAAAAGGGCTATTTTCCCTTTCCCGATTTCCGGACTAATATCATATATATTATATCATGCGTTCCATTACTGTCAAAAAAGGAGAACCGATCGATCGTGCGCTGAAGCGCCTGAAAAGCAAGCTCGACACTGAGGGCATCCTCGAAGAGATGCGCCGCCGCCGTGCCTTCGAAACTCCCGCCGACGAAAGACGCCGCAAGGCGCGTTCCGCCTCCAAGCGGAACAAGGTCAAATGGCGCTACACCAGCAAGGAAGAAATTTCCGCCGAAGCTGTCACTCCCGCCGAGCCGCAAGCCTGAATCTCCCAGTCTGGAAATCTCTTTGATGAAAAAGACTGCCTCGAGGCAGTCTTTTTCCATGAATGAGAAAAGGCTGAAATCTCCACCTCCTGCAGCCAAGCAAGATGTCGATATCGGAAGAACTCTTTGCACGTGCGCAGGCCGTCATTCCCGGCGGTGTCAATTCTCCGGTCCGCGCCTTCAGCAGGCTTGGGCGAGCACCCTTTTTCGTTACAGCTGCACGAGGCGCCCATCTGACGGACGAGGACGGAAACGACTACATCGACTACGTGGGCACCTGGGGCCCCGCCATTCTGGGGCATGCGCCCGAATGCGTGATTGCAGCCGTGCAGAAATGCATCCCGCATGGTTTAGGCTACGGCATACCCACCCGAGCGGAAGTCGACATGGCTGAGATGATCACGAGTTGGATCCCCTCCGTCGAAAAAGTGCGCATGACCAACAGCGGCACGGAAGCCACCATGTCGGCCGTGCGCCTCGCACGCGGATACACGGGGCGAAACCGCATCATCAAATTCGAAGGCTGCTATCACGGGCATGCGGATTCTCTGCTCGTCTCCGCGGGGTCGGGAGCGCTGACCCACGGCAAACCCGACAGCGCGGGCGTGCCGGCCAGACTTGCCGCGCTGACGCTCGCGCTGCCATTCAATGACAAAGGAGCCGTGCGGCGCGCCTTTCAACAATACGGGCACGATATAGCCTGCGTTATCCTCGAACCCTTTCCGGCCAATGCGGGGCTCTATTTCCCCAAAGAGGGCTTCCTCGAATTCCTGCGCGAGATTACGCAGCAGCACGGCGCATTGCTGATCTTCGACGAAGTGATGACTGGCTTCCGGCTCGGCAGAGCCGGCGTACAAGGACTTTGCGGCGTTACGCCCGATCTGACCACACTCGGCAAGGTGATCGGAGGCGGTTTGCCCGTGGGCGCATTCGGCGGGCGGGCGGACATCATGGATTGCATCTCCCCCCTTGGCCCCGTGTACCAGGCGGGCACGCTTTCCGGCAATCCAGTGGCCATGGCCGCCGGTTTGGCGCAGCTCCGCGAACTCGGAAAAACCGACGCTTACAGCCGACTGGAAACTCTCGGCGCCCGACTGGAAGAAGGTATGCGGCGCGCACTGAAAGACAGCGGCAGACCGCTCACTTTCCACAGGGCCGGATCAATGTTCTGCCTTTTCTTCACCACTTGCGAAGTCTATGATCTCAACACGGCCTCAACCGCCTCGATGGACATGTTCCGCACCTTTTTCCTTTCTCTGCTCGATCAAGGCGTTTACATCGCTCCCTCACCTTACGAGACAGCTTTTCTCTCGACGGCTCACACAGAAAGCGACATCGACCACACCGTCGAAGCTGTGGCCCGTGCACTGCAAGCGCTTTGACGCCAATTGCACTTTCCTTGCATGTTTTTACAGTTTGGGCTTGCAATCCGTGTGAAAAAAGTGCATTCTCAGCGACCGCATCCCCAAAAGGACATACAAATTTACAGACAACATCATGAGAAAATACGAAGCGTTGATCACTCTGAACACAAAAGGTTCCGCCACATTAGAAGAGCTCACAGAGGCCGTAGCCGGCAAGTT
Source organism: Akkermansiaceae bacterium (assembly GCA_021200315.1). Taxonomy (GTDB): domain Bacteria; phylum Verrucomicrobiota; class Verrucomicrobiia; order Verrucomicrobiales; family Akkermansiaceae; genus Akkermansia. The sequence goes on along the minus strand of JAJQGU010000070.1, from coordinate 43,482 downwards.
GACGGCTGCAGGGGCGAAGATCACTGAGACACGGAATTTGGGGCGCCGCGAGTTTGCCTATGAATCCAAGCATTCCAAGGCAGGTCAATACATGATCTTCGCTTTCGAAGCCGAGCCTTCCGTTATCCGTGAAGCCCGCGAGACTCTTGCCATTGACGACACGGTTCATTATCAATATTATCGCTTGGCCTGAGCGCATTGTTTCAGCAAGTATTCACAACGGCGCGGCATCCTATGGAACCGTGCCGTTTCTGTAGCTTTTCCCCGCACGCCGTTCAGACGTTCCGTCTTTTGTGTCTGTCATAGGCATATATTTTCAACAAAACGGCCGTCATTGGCCGCAGCTTTGATCAAGGAATAATGTTCCCGGTGTCAACAGACTAAAAAGACATTGCCTATGCCGACTTGGTCATCGGCTGTGTTTGGAAACCACTCCCAAAACAACGAAAGCGAGTCTGGAAGCCGCTGGATTGGCGAGGAAGAAATTTTTAGGAGGGGGATGCGGAGAATAAACTGCGCCGCTTCATGGGGGTGGGCGCAAAGCCCGGCGGATTTTGAATCCGCCAGGCAGAAATTCCGCTGAAATTTTTCCCTTACCCGCTTCCCATCAACAAGGATGAGAAAAAATACATAATGGGGTTATATAAATTGCGCCTCTTTTTCACGAAATGGAAACAGAGGAGAAACGCATCATTTTCAAAGAATCGGCAAATTCCGCCTTGACAACGGATTCAAAATCCTCTAGGCTTTGCGCCAGACTATGATTTCCGCCGATTCAGCCAACAGGAGCTCTTGCGTCCATGGAGCGGAACGCCTCCGCCGGACGACCCGCAGGCACGCCGTCCCCTCCCCGCGCTCCAGGGTCTGAGAATACGCCATGGCAGCATCCCGCGTTCAGAAGAGCCTGCTCAACGCCAAGGTCGATGCCGTCTTCTACGCGTTGGCGCTCGCGCTGATGTTCTTCTCGCGCAAGATCTTTCTGGACTGCCTTGGCGCGGATTTTCTCGGATTGACGGGCACCCTGCAGAATATCCTCGGTATTCTCAATCTTGCCGAGCTAGGCATCGGAGCAGCGGTAGCCTTCGCTTTGTACGCCCCTTTGCAGAAGGATGATCGTCCGGGAATCGAGTCAGTGGTCTCCGTTTTCGGCTTCATGTACCGCCGGGTCGGGGTATTCGTTCTCGGCGCAGCCGTTTGTTTGAGCCTATGCCTTCCTTTCATTTTCAGGAACACGCCATTCAGCTTCAGCGTTATCTATCTGGCTTTCTATGCCTTCCTCGCATCTTCGCTTATTTCTTATTTCTGCAACTACCGATCCGTCTTGTTATCCGCCGACCAGAAAAACTATGTAGTCAATGTCTATTTCCAGAGCGGCAACATCATCAAGACTCTTCTGCAGATGTACTTCGCCTGGAAGTACGGCAATTACTATATCTGGCTCATCATTGAGATGGTCTACGGCGGCATCTGCTGCTGGCTCCTCAATCGAAAAATCCGCCAAGTGTATCCTTGGCTCAGCGCCTCCGTTCGCAAAGGAAAAGCCCTCCGCGCACGTTACCCAGAGATCATGAGACGAACGCGGCAGGTCTTCGTCCACAGGATTAAAGATTTCCTGCTCACACAAAGCGACCAGATCCTCATCTACTCTTTCGTTTCCCTTTCCATGGTGACTTATTACGGTAACTACGCCGGCATCATCACTCGAAGCACCACCATGCTCTCCGTCGTCATGAACGGCATGAACGCAGGCGTGGGAAATCTCATTGCCGAAGGAAATCAGCCAAAAATCCTGCGCGTCTTCTGGGAACTTCTTTCACTCCGCTATTTTATTGCCGGAGTGGTGCTTTTCGGCATCTACCATTTCATTCAGCCGTTTATCTGTCTCTGGCTGGGGGGAGAATACCTCCTCTCGGGAACGGTGCTGGTGCTCATGCTCATCGTCACATACATATCCATTACCCGCGGTGTGGTGGATATGTTTAACGGAGGATATGGGCACTATGCCGATACCTGGTCAGCTTGGGCGGAGGGAGGGCTGAATCTTTCCATCAGCCTGGTCGCGGGATATTTCCTCGGACTTCCGGGGCTGCTGCTTGGAAAGATTGTCAGTCTTTTCTTCATCATCGTCTTATGGAAGCCATACTACTTGTTCAGACAGGGTTTTCATGACAGTTACCATGGATATTGGCTGCAGGTAATACGCTATATGGTGGCAAGTGCGCTGGCGTTCAGTATCGTGAGTCCCGTCGGGGACTGGCTGGGGCTCTACGGATGGTCTCGGGCTGGTTTTCTGGAATGGGCTCTTGCCGGAGGACTCGCCGTATTCACGTTCATGGCCGTGCAGTCTCTGTTCATGTTCGCCCTGACAAGGGGATTCAGGGATCTGGCTTTCCGTCTGTTGAAGCTTAACCGTGCTATGCAGAAATGAAACTTTCGATCATTACCATTAACTACAATAACAGGGCAGGTCTGATGCGCACGCTAAAAAGCGTGAAGGAACAGGATGCACTGACGTTTGAACACGTCATCATCGACGGCGCGTCGACGGATGGAAGCGTCTATGTGATAAAGGCTTATTCGAAGGAGAGAGCCAACGTCATCCTGCTCAGCGAACCAGACACCGGCATTTACAACGCCATGAATAAAGGCGCACGCCTTGCTTCCGGGGAGTACTGTCTGTTTCTCAATTCAGGAGACGAACTGTATTCCGATAACGTTGTCAGTCAATTCCTGTCGCTTGATATTACAAGTGAAATCGTGCAGGGATATCTTGCTCGGATCAACGAAGATACCAGGGTCTCAACACTCAAGCGCATAGGCGAAAAAGAGCGCATCTCTTGATTGGAGCTATTGACCCAATACATGCCTCATCCCTCGACGTTCATTCGGAGAGCGCTGATGCTGCGGCTCCCCTACGACGAAAAGTACCGCATCATTTCTGATTCCAAGTTTTTTATAGAGGCTCTCGTATTCAACAACTGCACCTACGAAGCAATAGACATCAAAGTGACGCGATTTTATCCCGGAGGCATAAGCAATACTGAAACGGAGCGTGTTCGGGAAGAGTGGACTAAAGCTAAAAAAGAGATGTTCCCTCCAAGGCTGCTCCTCGATTACGAAGGGATTACGGTGGAGGGGAATCGCCTGCTGCGCAGGCTGTCGAAGTATCGGGGATTCCGCAGATACATGATCAAGCTTTGCAATCTGTCCATAGACTTGTACGGCCTATTTTCACAAAAACTCATTGGCAATAAATGATCGAGAAAATAAAAATCCTGCTGGCGTTCGTCCTATACAGCATTCTGCTGACCTACTATCAATGCTCGTCTCAGCGCAAGCTCGTGGACGAGGATGTGGATCGATGGACGCACGAACTCCGTATCCGCTATCGAAACAAAATGACTAGGCTTGTCTGTTTGTTGAAGTTCCATCCTCAGTTCAGAAATCTTTTTTATTTCCGGGTGAGAAACATTCTGAACATTTTCCGGATTGTTTGTCCTCCTGACAAAAGCATTACATTGGCCGATGACGGCAACCGTATCCAAGGAGGGGGAATCTATTTCGAACATGCTTTCGGAACACGCATTGCGGCAAAATCCATCGGCAAAGGGTGCACGTTCCGCCAGCTCTCCTGCGTGGGTGTAAAAAGCAAGGACAAACACAGTGAAAAGCCCACAATCGGGGACAACGTGGATTTTGGTGTCAATGTCCTGTGCATCGGCGACATCACCATCGGAGACAACGCCGTGATCGGAGCGGGCGCCGTGGTTGTCAAGGATATTCCGCCCAATGCCGTCGCCGTGGGGAATCCGGCGAAAATAATAGGATACCGGTCATGAGAAAAGTCGTCCTGGTGACGTCTTCCTTGGCCTTCGGCGGCGGATTGAGCAAGTATATCTGCACGCTCGCCAATATATTGTGGGAGGAGGGGCATTCCGTCGCGATTGTCTCCACTCATGCAGCGCGGGAATCCTGTCTCGGGAGTTTGGCGCTCATCGATGAGGAATGTACGTTCTACTCTCTTGCGGACAGGAACAAGGCAGGCCGGTATCTGGATCTGCTGTTTTTGCTGCGAAAATTGGCTCCTAATCTGATTATCAATAATTACAACGCCGTGTGCCAGCATGTGGCGCCATTTCTCTGCTCAGAAACAGCACTGGTGCATGTCCTGCATAACGACACTCCCGATTTTTACAGAATAGGCTCCATCCACGCCCAGAGCGTCGATGGGTGGATCGCCCCCAGCCAGGCCATTGCCGACCACTTCAATGCCTACACCCAGAATCGATACCGAGAGAGGGTCACCGTGATTCCTCACGGTGTGGAGAGCGCAGATGGCGAACCAGCGGCAGCACAAGCCGGCGGCCGGAAAGAGCTGGTCTATGTGGGCACGCTGATGAAGCACAAAGGCGTTCTGCTGCTGCCGAAAATCATACGGGGGCTGGAGCGGGGCGGGGAAGTATTCCATTTTTCCATCATCGGAGACGGAGAACTGCGCGGCGACCTTTCACGCAAGCTTGAGCGGGAAATACGGACGGGGCTCGTCGAAATGACCGGTACGCTCCCTCCGGATGAGGTTTATACCAGCCTGCGCCGGGCGGATGTCTTCGTCTACCCTACGCATGTGGACGCCTTCGGGCTGGTTATCGCCGAAGCCATGATGAACGCAGCCGTTCCCGTCGTCTCCCTTCTGGAAGGAGTGACGGACGACATCGTCGATGAAAACGAAAACGGGTTCCTCGTCCCTATCGACGATGCGCAAGCATTCATCGACAAAATTTCTCGCCTTATTCATGACGACGCCCTGCTGACGACAATGAAAAGCAAGGCTAGTCGGAAGGCGCGGGCGTATTTTTCTCTGGAAGCGATGAAGACCCATTACAGATCTTATCTCAATCAAATACAAGAAAGGAGGCGCCCCCATGCATGATGACAACAATACATCGCTCGATCTTTCCGTCATTGTTCCCGCATACAATACAGAGACATTCATCGAACACTGCCTCGTCAGCCTGTGCGAACAGGATTATGACCCGTCCCGGTTCGAAGTGATTGTGGTGGACGACGCATCTCCTGACGGGCTGGCAAGCGTCGTCAGACGTTTGCAGAAAAAATACGCGAATCTGAGATATCTGCGGCAACTTCACGGCCGCCAGGGGAAGGCCAAGAATTATGGGCTCCGCGAAGCAAAAGGGAAATACATCGCCTTCATGGATTCGGACGATTGCTGGCGATACGCAAACACCATATCAATTCTCGTTGACATATTGCGGAAAAATCATCTCGATTTGCTTCAATCCGATGTTGCGCTGAACGTATGGCATGGGGAACTCCCTCAGTTAGATAGAGAAAAGACATTCCTCCTGTATCAGTTTACGATAGGAATACCTATCTTCAACGCAGAGAATTTCTCTTTTCCAACTGCTTCTCTCTATACAGGAGAGAACTTCTTCAAAGCATTCCTCCTTTTCGGGAAAACACAGCTTTCGAAGATTCCGATTGGTCGCACGCCGCTGTATGGGCCGTCGGTGAGAAGGGACGTATCGGCAGCATACAATGGAGGTATTATGCTTATCGCCTGCATCCCGATTCAACGGTGAGGGAACCCAATTTGCAAGTCTTTTATGACAATATCTCTGGTGTCAGGGCCATTGTGGATTTTTTGAATCAATGTCACGAAATGAATGAAATAACACGAACCGCATGCATGGAAAGAGTAAAGGACAGCATCTTGTCATGGATTCGAATTTCTCGTGATTATGCCCTATCCGACAGCTTGCGTGTATTTGCGTATGCTGAAGAATTGGGTCTGCTGAAATCTTCACAGGGTTCTTCGCCCCGGGAAAGCCTTACAATCAGCATATTGCGTACCCCCCCTGTCGTCGCTTAATGATAAGCGCCATACGCATGTTGACGCTCACTAAACGCGAGATCATGAAATGGATAAGAAGATTAAAGTAGCCTTCCTCGACTACAGCCCACATTATGCTGGAGCGGAACGCGCCATGGAGACCATTCTGACGCACCTTGATCGCGTCAGGTATGAGCCATACCTCGTTGCGCCCGTGCCGCGGAGCCATTATGCCCGCTTTGAATCTGCGGGACTCAAGATCTTTTACCTCAACAACCGCATCAAATGGTGGATGGGACGGCTCCGCTGGAGAAGACCTCTGCGCGGAACGGATCTTCTCATGCGAACCCTTTGTGGCATTCAGCTACTGCGCTTTCTCAGGCGGCGCGGCATCCGGATTCTCCACGTCAATCTGCTGCGTCCCGATTCGTTCATGTGGGTGTTGCCCGTCCACTGGGCCGGCATCAAGGTTGTGGGGCATTTCCGCAGCCTGCCGGAGTCTTGGGTGCCACCTGTCAGGGTGCAGAAGCGTTGTGACGCCATCATCTGCGTTTCTCACATCGTGAAGGAACATCTGCTTTCCATATACCCTCATCCTTGGAGCCGTGTCATCTACGACGCCGTTTCCCTAGAGCTGGTAAAAGAGGCGAAGTCCGAATCCCGGCGGAAATTGGGGTTTCACGAAGAACGGCGCTTAATTGCTTCCGTCGGGGCGCTTTCCCCGATAAAAGGGCATGACAATGCCATTCGGGCCTTTGCCCTGCTGGCCGGGCAGTTTCCACGTTACGACCTTCTCATTGCAGGAGGGGAGAGCAAAGATGAGGTGCAGCGTCTCCGGAATATTGCCGCGGAATATCCTGTTCTGGATGGCCGCGTGTTCTACACAGAACATCAGATTGCCCATGTCGCACGCGTCTACAATGCCTCTGATATCGTGTTGTCACTGACCAAGGAAGGGGAAGCGTTCGGCCTCGTCCCCCTGGAAGCTGCGCTTGCGGGCACTCCCTCCGTGGTTCCTCTGCGTGGAGCCATCGTCGAGTTCACCGAGCACAACCGCAGTGCGTTCTGGGTGGAAACCAACTCGGTGGAAGAGATTTCCAGCATGATAATCCGTCTGCTCTCCGCCCCAGATCACGCAGCAGAGGTGTGCGCTAATCTTCGGAAAATCGTCACTGAGAAATTCTCGGTCGAAGCTCATGTGAAACAGATCGAGAATCTTTATGAAGAGCTGATGAAGCTATGATTACCTGCATTTCCGCCGTCCTTGCGGAAGAGCGACCGTAATGAAGAGAAACACTGCGGCTCGTCCCTCCGGAGGCACCCCGTAAATCGGCCGGGCGCGCTGGAAAGGCATGCTCTCCATTCCGCGCTTAAGACGCAGCCCCCGCCGTCACCCGCGTCGCAGTCGAGAAGCACTTCGGCATTCCCCGGCCCTACTTCCTCAGCGTCTCCTGCCACGGCCAGAGAAAGCGCGCGGACGTACTGACACGCGCTTACCTCAACCTGCTGCGGGAAAGAAAATTGACGCATGACCTCGTCCTCGTCTGGGGAGATCCTCCCGCAGAACTCGTGCGCGAGGCCGCCGCGGCTGCTCCCTCCTCCCGCGTCCACTTCCTCTCCGGGCTGTCCGACGCAGATCTCCTTCAGGTCTACCAAGCGGCTGCGGCGCTCATTTTCCCCAGCGCCTACGAGGGCTTCGGACTGCCCGTCCTGGAAGCCATGGCCTGCGGCGTTCCCGTGGTGACCTGCAGCAACAGCTCCCTACCGGAAGCGGGAGGAGACGCAGCTATTTATATAGAAGAACCCATCGAACGCTCCCTTGGAGAAGCAATGCTCCGCCTGGAACGGGGAGATTTCGCTCTCGCGGCTCTCGCAGAGCGCGGACTCGAACGAGCCTCCCGTTTCACTTGGGATCGCGTCGCCTCTGAAACTTTGAAAGTGTATGCCGCCGCGCTGGAACAAAAAACATGAATCTCCCCGTTTCACTCATCTTACGCGACGCCCCACGCCGAAACCGCACGCGCTCCCCATACCTTCCCCCGCAATTTGAACTCGCAGCGTTCAAGGAGGATGTCCTCGGCATTCAAAAACAAAAAGAGCCGGCTCTTTCATGAATCAATCTCCAGTCTGGGAATGGAGAAGTTAAATATTGACTATCAATGCTTATAAGAGACATAGAAAACAAGCGTCCGCACGGGCGGAAGGCGGTGGTTCCGCAGAACGCGCCATCACCGGGAAGCCATGATCCAACCTTGACCTTTCCTCAGGGATGCGCTGAAATAGACGCATGTTGCATCTTTATGACACGCAGACGATGGAATTGCGCCCTGTCGAGGCGGAAGACGGCAGGCAGCTGCGCTTTTACTGCTGCGGTCCCACGGTCTACGGTCCCGCCCATATCGGCAATTTCCGCACCTTTGTCATGCAGGACGTCTTTCGCCGCGTCGTCGAACTCGGCGGGCTGCGCACCAAACACGTGCGCAACCTCACAGACGTAGATGACAAGACGATCCGCGATTCTCAGAAAGCGGGGATGCCCCTTGCCGGCTTCACCAAAATCTGGACGGACAAATTTCACGCCGACTGTCAGTCCCTGAACTGTCTGCCGCCTCACGTCGAACCCTCGGCCGTCGCTCACATTCCCGAACAGATCGCCATGGTCGCCGAACTGATAGCCAAGGGTTACGCCTATGCCTCCGAGGACGGCTCCGTTTATTTCCGCATTTCTTCGTTTCCGGAATACGGCCGCTTGTCACACCTCGACCGTCGCGAGCTCGAACTCGGCAAGACGGCCAACGCCCGAGCCAACACCGATGAATACGAGAAGGATTCTGTGGCGGATTTCGTACTCTGGAAAGCGCACAAACCCGAAGACGGAGAAAATTTCTGGTCCTCGCCCTGGGGAGACGGCCGCCCGGGATGGCATCTTGAATGCTCGGCGATGACGCACAAATACCTCGGCGAGACTTTCGATCTTCACTCCGGCGGAATCGACCTCATCTTTCCCCACCATGAAAACGAAATCGCGCAGTCGCTCTGCGCCTGCGGCGGTCATTTCGCCCGGCAGTGGTTCCACATCGCCCATCTGCTGGTGAACGGCGGCAAGATGTCGAAATCCCTCGGCAACATGTTCACTCTGCGAGATCTCGAAAGCAAGGGATTCTCTGCCGCCGCACTGCGCTACACGCTCGTCGGGGGGCATTACCGCCGGCCTCTGAATTTCACGCTCACCTCAATGGCGGATGCCGCCGCCGCGCTGGAGCGGCTCGCCCGCGCGGAGAAGGAACTCCGCCAAGCGGCCGGGGAACGGGAAGCGCCGTCCTATCGACATCTCGTACAGACGCGCCCGGAGCCTGCCTCTTTCCAGAAGGCATGGGAAAGCCTCAACGACGACCTCAATACGCCCGAGGCTCTCGGCTGCGTCTTCAGCGCACTGAAATCGTTCAGGCTGCACCCGCCCGCCCCAGAGCAAGCCAAGGCAGAATGGCTGGGCCTTCATTTTATCCTGGCCGCTCTCGGCCTCGTCCTGCCGGATCCCGACACCGTCGCTGAAGCGCCGGAAAACATCCGCAGACTCGCCGAAGAACGCCTCGCCGCCCGAAAAGCCAAAAATTGGGCGGCGTCGGACGCACTGAGAGAGAAGATGGCTCTTTTGGGCTGGCTCGTGAAGGACGGGCGGGACGGATATGAATTGTACAGGCAATAAGTAAGTCTTCTTTCCGGTCCATCCGAACGCGGCCGGCTCCTTCGACTCGGTTTCCGCAGCGTTCTTGCTCTGATTGAGGCGGCAGCCGCCAGAGTAATCGGCTCGCCGCACAATCAGGGGTCGGGCAACCGGCGAAGCTCTTTACAGAACAAATCATTCACTACCTGATGTTTCTAGAGCATCTTCCTCTGCGGAATCCGGGGGATGTCTCCTTCTTTCTTGACAGAGAACAGAAGAAAGGGTAAATTCCGAGGCGATGTGCAAATTCCGTTATCTATTGGCAGCCGGCCTGCTGCCGCTGGCGCTCGCCGCCGGGCTCTCCGGCTGCGGCTCGAAATCCGACGACAAAGCGGCGATCGCCAAGCCGAAAAAGGCAATCTCCCTGCTGCCTGAAAAAATCAGGATGATGATTCGCGACGGCAATTACACCAACGTGGAAAAAGCGCTCAAAACGGAACTCAAGACTCTGGCGCAATCCAAGAATCCCAAGACTGGATTGACGGCCGAGAACCCTGGCGCCCTGCAAATGGCAACCGTTCTCGAAGTGATCCGCTCCACAAGTCCGCAAGTCATGACAAAGATGTGCAGGGAGGGCAAGGGAAAATTTCTAGAAGCATTTCTGAACGATCAGAGCTGGATGGAGCTGTATTTGGGAGCAGGCATGGTGCCATGGCACAATGACACCGGGTTGGGCATTCTCGCCGAGATTTGGGAAAAGGACGGGAAGTCTGGAGATTTTGACGCGTACAAACCACTGGCCTGCGCACTGGCTTCGGTATGGGGCGGAGGAGAAGGCTATACACCGCCCCTTCAAACGCGTTCACGAGCCACACACAACCCGTATTGGCGCTACAACTTTTTCAAAAACAGACATCAAGAGGGCGCTCTCTATCCCGGTTTCGAAAAACTGCGCCCTTGGGAACTGCGCTTTGTGGTCGGAATTCCGCAACAGGATTGGGACGATCAGTCCTACGCTTGGTGCGCCGAAAACATCAACCTGCCTTGGAACCGATACACCTCTGCCTGCTGGGCGGCTCCCTACGCAAACATCAACGCTTTCGGAAACAACGTACAGACGGCGGACTACTACGTCCCCTGGCCGGCGGAAAGCGACGCACAGAAAACACAGCTCAACGGCGGCGTATGCGGCGGCCTCTCCCATCTCGGAACAGTGGCTGCGCAGGCACACGGCATCCCTGCCTTCACCGTGGGTCAGCCGGGGCACTGCGCTTATGCAATCCGTCTGGAACGCGGCAAATGGACAGGCGCCTATATGGGACCCGACGGAGGAATGCACAACTGGATCTTTCTGAGAGGCTCGGCTCCCACTTCCTTCCGACTGATGGAGGAGGTGTTCAAGGACGACGCCTCGATAGAACGCGCTTACAGGCAATCTTTCATCGCAAGAGCGCACGACGCCGTCGGCTCGCCGGAAGCCCGGGACGCATGGGCCGCCGCCGTAGCCATGGCTCCGCTGCACCCCTCTTTTCGACAGGAGCTGCAAAAGCGAATGGCCTCCGCAGGAACCACCCCGCAGGAATGGTTGGATTATGCGACGAATATGCTCAAGGGCTACAAGGGGCACGGATACGCCGCCCTCGACATTCTGAAGGATGTGGAGGAAGCGATCATGCCGTCCATGCTCGACGCCCAGCGCCGCATGTGGCTCGCCGCCGAGCATCGGGCACTGGCGGGCACGCCGGGCTCCTGGGCGCTCAAGCTTGAGCCCGTCCTCCAGAAACAGTCTTCCTGGTTCCAATCCGACGGCGCAAAACGGAGTTTCCTGGAAGACGTCCTCACCATTCATATGACAGAAGGGCAAGGAGCAGGTCTTGGTCAGGTAATCGAATGGGCCGTCAATGAATATGCAGGAAAGGGCAAGGAAAAGGAGGCGCTGTTCGAGGACGCCTTCCGCAAGGCCGCTGACGCGGCTTCTTCTCCTGGGAGCGGCACTCCTTCCGCAAATGGAACTGAACGGGCTGACAATTTGAAGAAAGCATATGGAAAGGCTATCGTGGCGGCCGAAAAAGCGCACTCGATTCCAGCTTTCCAGACGTTGACGGCCGCAGCCCGCCAATATCTGGGATTGGACTCCCGGCCGGAAACCCTCAAGGAACGGCTTCCGGGAACACTCGTTTCTGACAAAGGGTGCATTCGCTTCTCGTCATTGGCCGAACGATGGGATTCCCCGGAAACGCATGGAGAAATTCTGACGAGGCGGGGAGGAAAAAGCCATTCTCAAAAAGAGAAATCCGTCGAGGCTGTCGTTACACTCGAACGCCCGGTGAAGCTCTCCGGCATCATTGTCCGCAAGGCGGACGGAAACGAACAGCGCATGAAGAAGGCCACACTTTCCATCTCAACCGACGGTGCCACTTGGTTCCCCTTGGCGGAGACGGATCACATGCCCAAGGTCTGGGTGGTCGAAGCCGATCCCGACACGAAAGCCGGCTATGTCAAGCTCACCTTCCACAACGAGGGCGGCGGCGAATTCGCCCACATTTCTCACTTCCTGATTTATAAACGCTGATTTTGAAGAGACAATGACCAAGATACCACTGACTATCGTTTGCCCGCTGTTCGCCCTAAACATCCACGCCGCCTTACTGCCCCTGCAGGAAGCGCGGATCCGGGCGAATGAACAAAATCAGCCCATCGTCCTGCTGGCGACGGGCGGCGACTGGCTGCCCGGAGCGGAAAAAACTCTGGAATCGTGGAAAAAACTGGAAACGGCTGGAGCCGACAAGGCGATCTGGGCCCTGTACGTTCAAACCGCGCAAGAAACGAATGAAAGCGTGAGAGAAGCGAAACTCCCGGCGGAAATCTACAATCTGCCCGAGGCACTCGTCATGACGCCCCAAGGACGGCTTGTCGCACGCATTCCGGCCGCCGTCGTGCGCAACGGCGACGAAAATTCGACGGCTGTGGACAAGGCTCTTGAGACGTATAAGGCACAAACGGACTTGCTGGCCAGGGCGGACAAGGCACAGGGGCGGGAAAAGGCACGTTTGCTCGGAGAAGCTCTCGATACGATGGCGCTGCCGGACGCACTCTCCCGGAAGGATCTCATCAACGCGCTGAAAAAGGCGGATCCGAATGACGAGACCGGCTATGTGTTCAAATATGAATTGGGCGCCATGCCTTACGCGCCCGGCTCCATCGGGCGCCTCTACGGGCAGTTGGACAGATTGATGACCGAAAACGGTACGAAAAAGGGCAAGGCGCGCAATTTCAAAGCCGCTGAAGATTTTCTCCGGAAGAAGCTGGAACTTCCCGTGCTCGACGTCCCACAAAAACAATTGCTGAACGTGGCCTTAGCCTATGTGGCGCGGCAACAGTACCTCTCCGGTTATCAGAACGCCAAGCGGAAAATGATTGCCTGTTTTGAGACAGCGGCGGCACTCGCTCCTGAGACGGAGCTCGGCAAAGGCTCCCGAGGATATATCGACTACTACGACAAAGTCATAGAGCTATACGGTCTTGATTTCGAATCCGTGCACATGCGCAGGGAATTCAGCACCTGGATGGTCATCGTCTCAAACAGCATCAAGAAACCGGGCAACTACATCATCCGGATAGTCAAGGATGGAGGAAGCGACCACGTATCCGTGCGCAATGTCCGCATTTACGTCGACGGCAAAAAAGCGGCTGAACTGCCCGAAGAGCAACAAAACAAGGACAGCCAGGAATTCGAACTTGCGCTCCCCGAATTGAGGCCGGGCGCACATGTCGTGCTGCAGATGGACGCCAAGGGCAACGGGCACTGGATGAATTGTTGGGGGCACATTGAAATTCATCAGAAATAATGTCTTCCGCCTCTTTCGATCCGATCGGGGCGCTATCCGAGCTTTTGCAGCAGTTGCCTGATCCCTCCTCCTCTCCGGGAGATCGACAAATAATCCTCTCCGGAGCGTCGGGGCGTTACATCGCCCGTTTCAGACGGGGAACGGGCTCTTACATCGGCATGGGATGGAGCGCGTCGCGCGCGGACAACGCGGCTTATCTCCCTGCTGCTGCTCTCTTGAAAGAGGCGGGGGTGCATGTGCCCGACGTCCTGCTGAGCCGCGACGAGGGGGACGGGAACGGTGTCTGTCTCGTGCAGGACTTGGGAGACACCCGACTGCTGGATCTCAAGGGAGAAAGCTGGAGAGTGCAGCGCACGGCCTACAAACAGGCGATCGGAGAGGCGCTCAGGCTGCACCGGAGCGCGGCAAATCCCGGAATCGTTCAGCCCTTTGACGAATCCCTGTACCGCTGGGAGCAGGAGTATTTTGCCGAGCATTATCTCGGAGGTCACCTCCACCGCTCCGGAAGCGATCTGACGAACCGCCCGGAAATGAAGCGCATGGCGGCGAAGCTGGCTTCCCTGCCCCGCTGCATGGTTCATCGCGATCTCCAATCGCAGAACATCATGTTGCATGGCGGCAGAGCCTGGTTAATCGATTTTCAGGGCATGAGACCCGGCCTGCCTGAGTATGACGCAGCCTCGCTCATATTCGATCCCTACATGGATCTCCCCTTCGAGAGGAAGATGGAGCTGACGAAACTCTGGGAGACATGCGGAGGGCGGCGGCTCGACCGGGATATCTTTCCGCTCTGCGCCCTGCAGCGCATTATGCAGGCTCTGGGCGCCTATGCTAAGCTCTGGCATGGAGAGCATAGAAAGTGGTATCAGCTCCAGCTCGATTCCGGCCTCCGCTCACTGGAGCAAATAGCTGCCCTCCCGCAACTGGGCGAGCAAAGCCAATCGGTTCTTTCATGTCTGCGCGACGCTCAAATCATCAAGTCCTGAAACGCATGCTGACCTGCATGCTCCTGCTGGGCATGGCTTGCGGGTTCGCCCATTGCGCCTATCTGTTGTGGCCGAGCGCGGGGAGTGTTTTTTTCTACACATTGTGCGGACCGTCTCTGCAGGGCGGGGAATATATCTTGCTCAACCCAGGGGAAGCGCCGCCGAACGAACTCCGCTCCGTCCCGGCGAAGCGTCCTCGGGACACCCCTCCCGCATCACCGGTCATCCATCTCATCTCCCTCGACCCCGCGCAAGTGGAAAGCAGCTTTGCCTCAAGCCCTATTTCACCGCTCGACTTGGCTGTGCTCCTCGACGGCGCAGCAAAGGCGGGGACAAGCGCCGCGGGGCTTTCCCTCCCTTTCGCATGGGATGAGACCCCGGAGCCCCTTGCTCTCGAAACGCTCAGACAGAAAATCAACGCCCTGCCGAAAGTTGTGCTCGGTCTCCAGGCGCGAACGCTTCCCAGACCCGAATTCCTCCCCAAGGAACTGGAAGGAGAGGGCATCCCCGCGGCTCAAGTGGACGGAGATATCTCTCTTTTTCCCTCCGCCAATGCGGCCATGCCCGGGCGAACGGGCATGGCGCAGGGAGGAGAGACCGTCTCTTGGGCGGTCGATCGCGTGGACGGGGATCCTCTGATGCAAGAAGGCATGGAAGACGGGCGCTCCCTCCCTCTTTTCGTGCGCTGGCACAGCGATGTATACCCAACCTTGCCTCTGCGCCTCGCTTGGAAAGCACTCGGAGTGCAGATTGCGGAAGTGCGGCTGAAGGCGGGAGAAAGCCTTTCGTGGCGGAATGTTTCTCTCCCTCTTGACGACCGGGGGCGCATCCGGCTGAATGGAGAGGAACGCTGTGAATTCGTGTCCGTCTCTGATTTGGTGGAAGGGAGATATGAGGGAAAGGGAGGCACGCTGCTGCTTTGTGAACCGGAAAGCACCGCAAACCATGCCGAGGCGCGCATGCTCAAGCTGGGGCGTACGCTCTCCCGTCTGCTCACGCCTGCTCCGGAGGCCACCGCAAGCGAGGCTCCGCCACCCGTAAAAACCATCATTTATCTCCGCCGCGGACACGTCCCCAAAGGACTGGGAGCAATTCTTCTGCTGGCCGCAGGTTTTCTGTATTTGATGTTCACGCCCGCTTGGCGCCCCGGCTGGCACGCCCTGCTGGATCTGGCCTTGCTGACACTGGGCGCCCAAGCGCTGGGCTCTCTGGCAGGTCACGGTCTCTGGCTTCCCGTTGCACCGTGGTGCGCCCTTTACCTCATTCTGCTGGCAGAGACCCGCATCCTGCGCTTCTTCCGGCCCGTCATTCGTCGCACACGATAGAGAATTCCGTGCGATCAGGGCGATTATTCAGCGACACGGATACGCAAGACCTCCGCCAGGGCGTCTGAATACAGTCCTTCCCGCGAAAGTCGTCTGACGTGATCCTGTATAGAGCGGGAAAGTGCGTGAAACTCGTCGGCGAGTGCGTTGACCTGCCGTGTATCTTCTACCGTCGGCTCCGGCAGGCGATTCTGCCTTTCCACCACGTCGCCCATCTGCCGGGCAAGCTCGCGGAGACGAGGGACAGCAGACTCCACGGACGCTTCGTCACGGCAGGCGTTCAAGAGAAGTTCCGTCCGGGAGAGTACCTCCACGATCTCTTCCGCGATCGCATAATGGGGAGATGTCTCCGCCTCTTCGGCAAAGGCTGGGGAAATGAACGGGCACGCCAGAGCGGCCGGCAATGCAAGCGGCAAAAAATTCATCTGCGCCACAGTCTCTGAGTGGTACCGCAGGCGGGACAGCGGAAATTATGGAACAGGATGATGTGCAGCGCGGTGGGAAGATAATACCCCAGCAGCGGCAAATGATGCCTTTTCTTATTGCGAGGATAGCGCTTCAACGAAAAGATCCTCATCCTGCACACGCCGCACTTGCACCGGAAAGAGAACACAAGCCAAGGCAGCACTCCGGCAAGGGAGACAAGCGCAGGAAAACAATCCGACACGTCCGGCCGAACTGGTGAAAAAATGATCAATTGCACCGAGAACCAGAGGAAAACAACGACGCTCACGAAAAGTAGCACCACGGAGAAGGCACCCAGCAGAGTCAGCCCCGGGAAAGCGCAACGAGGCAAGCCGTGACGCCGGCGGAAGAAGCGGGAATCTTCCGCTCTGCCTCTTTCGTTCGACGAATAGCGCCGTTTCAAAACAGGGAGCAGATGCGGAGAACCGCTGCGGAAAGCGCCCTCGGCAGAGTCTGGCTCCGAACTATCGGGCAGCCGCTCCGCCGATTTCTCCACACCGAAGTCATACACCGGGTCAGCCCGGAGAAGTTCAGTGACTTCTTGAGACGAAAGAGAAGCCTTCGCCTCGGGGAAGAGAGCAAAAGCGGACGAGAGTTCCCTGCTTATCCTATCCCCTCCCGCCCGTTGGAACTGCTCGGGAGAGGAAATGCCAATGAGCAGAAGAGCTTCCCTCTGGCGTTGATTCAATGAATCCCATTTCGTAGCCGGCATGGCGGTAAAGAGGCAATCGGTTAATTTTGGAGAGCAGCCAGCATGAGAGAGAGACGTTCGCGTTTTTCCTGCCAAGCGGCAAGCCGGCGGCGCTCCTCTTCCACCACGTCGGCCGGGGCGCGTTCCACAAAGCCCGCATTGCCAAGCTTGGCTCGGCAACGGGCTATTTCAGGGTCGATTTTCTTCAATTCTCCCTTGATTCGGGCGCGCTCCGCCTCGATGTCGACAAGGCCGGAGAGGGGCAGAACGAGCTCGCCCAAAGGAGTGAGCGCGGCGGGAGTACCCCGAGGCACCTCGCAAGACGCCTTCACTTCGACCCTTGCGGCACCGGCAAGCAGAGCGAGACGACCCGCCGTGTCTTCATCGACCGCGCGAGACGTCTTGAGTATAAAGACAACTTTCCGGTTGGCGGCCAAGTTATATTCAGCCTTGAGATTCCGAGCCCGATTGGCCGCCTCATAGAGCTCAGCCGCCAACTTTCTCGCTCTTTTCTCTCTGTCCGCATTCTCCAGAGACGGTATGGAATCCGCCGGAGGAAGGAGAGAGACGGAGAGCGGCGCACCATTCTGCGCAAAGCCAAGGGATTCCCACAGTTCCTCGGAGATGTGCGGCATGAAGGGATGCAGCAAAGCCAGATAATGGCGCAGCACCGTGTCCATGGCCGCCAGCGCGGCATTTCGCACGGCGGGGTCGGCTGTGCCGCGCAGATCCCCTTTGATGGACTCCAGAAACTGGGAGCAGTACTCCGTCCAGAAGAACTGATAAAGCGTCTGGGTACAGGCGTTGAATTCGTAAGAGGCAAGGGAGCTGCGCACCTCGGCGTGCAAATCGCGCAGCTTGGAGAGGATATCGATATGCACGGGCTTGAACTCCGCTTCCGCGTCTTCGGCAGGGGGATCCTGCATCAGGCGGAATCTCGCTGCATTGTAAAGCTTGTTGGCAAAGTTGCGCCCTTCCTCAATCTGGGCCTCATCAAAACGCACATCGGTGCCTGTAGGAGCGATGCGCATGAGACCGAAGCGGAGCCCGTCGGCTCCGTACCGCGCGATCATATCGAGCGGATCGGGAGAATTGCCGAGAGACTTGCTCATTTTGCGGCCCAGTTTGTCGCGAATGATAGAGGTAAAGAAGACATTGCTGAAGGGCCGCCGCCCTTCGAAGCGGAAGCCGGCCATAATCATGCGGGCCACCCAGAAGAAAATGATGTCGGGGCCGGTCACCAGATCGTCGGTGGGGTAGAATTTGGCCTTCACGTCTTCGCTCATAGTTCCGAACGGCCACAGCCACGAAGAGAACCACGTGTCGAGCACATCACCGTCCTGCACCCAATTTTCCGGATCGGCCGGAGGCGCCTCCCCCACATAAATATCACCAGCCTCGGCATTGGAAACGTCAAGGGACGGCGCGCTCTTCAGGGTTTCCGCCTTGTCTCTGCGGTACCACACAGGGATACGGTGCCCCCACCAGAGCTGGCGGGAAATGCACCAATCCTGAATATTCTCGAGCCAATGGGCATAAGTTCTTGCCCAATGGGCGGGCCGGAAGACAATGTCGCCGCTGGCCACGGCGGCTGCGGCTTCCTGCACACAGGGGTATTTCAGAAACCACTGCATCGAGAGACGAGGTTCTATGGGCACATCAGCGCGCTCGGAGAAACCAACGTTGTTCTCGTAATCCTCCACGTTCGCCAGCAGACCAGCCGCCTCGAGCAGCTCAGCGGATTTGACGCGCGCGGCGAAACGATCCAAGCCGTGCAGTTCGGGACACCCCGGACAGTCAATGTGACCGTCGGGTGTGAGGACATCAATAATCTCCAGATTGAACTTCCTGCCGACTTCGAAATCCGTGCGGTCATGAGCCGGAGTGATCTTGAGCGCACCCGTGCCGAAATCGATCTCCACATGTTCGTCCGCAATGATCGGGATGGGCGCGGAGCAGAGAGGACGCATGACGCGCCGCCCCACGAGGCGGGCGAAGCGTGAGTCCTTCGGATTCACCGCCACCGCCACATCAGCCATAATGGTCTCGGGCCGGGTGGTGGACACGAGCAGCTCGCCGGAGCCGTCCTCCAAGCGATACCGCACTGTGTAAAGCTTGCTCTTCTGCGGCTTCATGATCACCTCCTCATCCGAAAGCGCCGTCAGGGAAACGGGACACCAATTGACCATGCGCAGGCCGCGGTAAATCAGCCCCTGCTTGAAAAGCTCCGTGAAGGCGCGGGCCACGCGGCGCGAGAAGTCCTCATCCATCGTGAACCGTTCACGTTCCCAGTCGCAGGAGCAACCCAGTCTTCTGAGCTGTCTGATGATCATGCCGCCGTGCTTCTCCCGCCACTCCCATACTTTTCCCAGAAAGCGTTCGCGCCCGAGATCGTGCCGAGTCTGCCCGCTGGTTTTTTTCAACTCCTTTTCCACGCGCACCTGTGTGGCAATGCCGGCATGATCTGTACCGGGCAGCCAAAGCGCCTCCCGGCCATCCAATCGCGCACGCCGCACCAGAATATCCTGAATCGTATTGTTGAGCACGTGCCCCAAGTGCAACACTCCGGTGACATTCGGAGGCGGAATGACAATCGAGTAAGCGGGCTTGGCCGATGAGGGATCGGCATGAAAACACCGCTCTTTCTCCCAGCGGGACTGCCATTTCTCCTCCACGTACTGCGGATCGTAGGCCTTAGGCAATTCGGTCATATCGCGCACCACTATACCCTTCCTGCCGAGGCATGGCAAGAGTTTTCCCCCAAATCCGGCCGCCGGGGCACCCTCCTCTCATCCTTCAACCGCCCGTCTCTGAAATTCCGAAAGGACATCCGGAATGCCTCCGGCGCAGCGGCGTCCCTTTTCGCTTGTGTTTCGTCGGGGAGGGCCATAAAATGTACCTGCACGCACTCTCTCGGGGGAGCGATGGATATGCGCCCCGGCTGCCTTCCGAATCACCGGATCCGGCGGAACATCGACCTGCCCCGATCACCAGCCATGGAACAGAACGCCCCAGCGCCATCCGGCGCCGCTTTTACACACAGCCCCGCCCAAGCCGAAGCGGAGGAAGCAGAATCGGAATCGGCCGCCGCTGGGACGGGACAGCCGCACCCGAACAGAACATGAACAAATGGGTGAAAGCGGGGGCGTGTGCGCTCATCGGCGCGATGGCGCTGGGTCTGTCGGCCCAATGGGCCGTGCGGGCGTGGCAGCCGCCGGAATCGCGGGGCGCCGAACCGGCGCTTGGGCCGGCGCCTTATCCGGAAGCGATGAAGAGATACCTCGCCGAGTGGGAGGGCCCCGCCGTCGAATGGAAAAGCGAGGCGGAACTGCCCGAGGGACTCGCCTGGGAAAATGGAGCCGACCTGCCCGACAGAGGCGACCCGCACGCCCTGAAGGGCGGCATACTGCGGTTGTGGAACAACGGCCCCTCCCCTTCCACCTTCCGGACTTTCGGGCCCAACAGCCGGCAGTTCTTCCGCTACTACATGTACGACACTGTGCAAATCAAACTCGTGGAGCTGCATTCCGCCGCTATGAAACCCATGCCCGGCCTTGCCGAAAGCTGGGCCGTGGCTCCGGACGGGCGCACAGTATACTTCCGGCTCGACCCAACGGCGCGCTACTCGAACGGACGTCCCGTGCGCGCGGGCGATTTCGCCTTCGCGTGGTACGTGCACTGCCACCCTCACGCGCAGGATCCGCTGGCCGTCCTTTCCCTTCGGCGCAGAGCGGGCAAGCTCACCATCTACGGCGAACGTGCCCTGTCTCTCACTCTGCCTTCCTCCAAGCCTTTGGCCCCGTACCTGGCCGCGCTGCAACTGCCGGCCGAAGAACCCGGCTTCTACTCCGAATACGGCTCGGACTTCCCGACGCGCTATCAATGGCGGGCGGCGCCCACCACAGGAGCCTACGAGGTGAAGCCCGAGCTCGTGCAGCGCGGACGCAGGATCACCCTTCTGCGCGTAAAGAATTGGTGGGCCGGGGACAAACCTTTCTATCGCCACACGGCCAATGTGGACGCCATCGAACACCATTTTCTGCCGGACGAGGCGCAGGCTTGGGAGCTTTTCCTGAAAAACGAGCTCGACATCATGCTCGTGCGCAAGACGGCTCCATGGCAGGACAAACTCGAGACGCCGGAGGTTCGGCGCGGGCTCATCGAAAAACACACATTCTACGCACGCTACCCCATGCCGCCATACGGCATCTACCTCAACACCGGCATGCAACCCACCGACGACCTGAACGTGCGGCTCGGCATCCAGCATGCATTGGACATGAGCGGAGCGGTCGCGGCCATTTCACGCGGCACGGGCGAGCGCAAGCGCGGCTATTCCGAAGGCTACGGGCCGTGGTCCCTGCCGGGACTCGAAGAGCGGCGGTATGAGCCGGACAAGGCCAGAGCATATTTCCACCGAGCCGGTTATACGGAAACCGGAGAGGACGGCATTCTGCGCAAGCCCGACGGCACGCGCCTGAGCGTGGCTCTCATTTATTCGGACACCTCTCCGCAAACGGCCCGCATGATCGCCTGGCTGAAGCAATACGCCCGTCCCTGCGGACTTGAAATTGTGCAGGATTGCCTCGACGTTTCGGTGAGCGTGTCCAAAGTCAGGAACAAACGGCACCAAGCGGCTTACTGGGCATCCGTACTGCCCTACCCTCTGCCCGATCACTATGAAAGCTTCCATTCGGCATTTGCCCGTACCGAGAGCGAAAACATCACGGCCACAGCCGACGCCGCCATGGACGCCGCGCTTGAAGCCGAATACCGGGCCTCGACTCCCGAAAACCTGCAGCAAGCCACATGGACCGTGCAGCAGCGCATCCATGACATGGCGGCATTCGTTCCCGGCTGGAAGGAAAACTGCGTGCGCATCGCCAACTGGCGCTATGTGCGCTTCCCCGACACGCCGGACACGCCTTTCAGCACTCCATATCCCTACGATGTACAGGAGGCGCACCTCTACTGGATCGATCCCACCCTGCGGGAGGCCACGCGCAGAGCCCTCCGCACGGGAGAAAGTTTTCCCGAGGTGGACGCCGTGCACGACGCGTACAAATAGACTTTACGCGCCCTCCTCCCCGTCCGCGGAACGGTTCTCCCGATCCAGCCTCCGGGGCTGCGCGAGATACACGCGGTCATTGCGGCGCACGCGCCGGGGCACGGCCACGCAGACCGTCGATCCCTTGGGCGCGGAAGACACGGAGAGCGTCTGCCCATCCACATCCTGCCTCAGCTCGGCGATCTCCGTACGAAGAGCCCCCGTGGAGGGGCCGCAGATCAGGATCGTCTGTCCGCAGGCCAGGCCCGATGCTTCAAGGCACAATTCGGCCACATTCTGACGCGCATAATACCGGGTGACTCGGGCGGCGTGCAGGCGCCGCTCAAACGCCCGGCTATCAGAGCCGCCGCTCCACGCCTCCCATGGCTCTCCCAGATAATAGCCACCCTGCCAGAAACCGCGGTTGTAGACGCGGCGCAGGCGGTTCTCCCACTCGAGAGCGGCCTCCTCTGAAAAGATGCCCCGCCTCCAAGCGTCCACTGCCTCGCGGTAAACAGCCGTCACTGTCGAAACATAATCTTCCGATCTCCCCCTGCCCTCGATCTTCAGCACTGAAATTCCGGCGTCGAGCAGCTGATCGACCACACGGATAGTACAAATATCCCGGGGAGACATCACATATTGATTGTCGATCTCCAGTTCGAAGCCCGTCTCGGCATCGCTCACCCTGTACGCACGGCGGCACACCTGATAGCAGGCGCCCCGGTTGGCCGACGAATTATATGCGGCCAGGCTCATGAAACATTTTCCTGAGATGGCGACACACAATGCGCCATGAGCAAAGACCTCCATGCGCACCAGCCCGCCGGACGGGCCTGTAATCCCCTCGCGGCGCACAGTCTCGACAATGCGGCGGATCTGGGGAAGCCTCAGCTCACGGGCCAGCACCATCACATCCGCATACTGTGCGAAGAAACGCACCGCCGCGCAATTGCACACGTTGGCCTGTACGGAGACATGAACCGGCAGCCCGATGGAATGCGCATATTCGATCACCGATATGTCCGAAGCGATGACAGCATCCACGCCCGCACGGAGGGCTTCTCGACAGAGTTCCCGCATTTCTTCCAGTTCGTCGTCATACATCACTACATTGAGCGTGAGGTAGGCGCTCGCCCCGCAGGCATGGCAGCAGCGAACCACCCGGCGCAGATCGGCGCGCACGAAATTGGCGGCGGCACGCGCCCGCATGTTGAACTTCCCCACTCCGAAATAGACCGAATCGGCTCCGGCGCGGAGAGCGGCGGAAAGAGCGGCGCGGGAACCCGCCGGCGCCATGACTTCAATCTCCCGCTTCATTCCCGGCAGCCGTGCTCGCGTTCCGTTCCACCGCATCGGCAAGTGCATTGGCAATGCCGAGAAAAGCGGCCGCGGCAGGACTCTGGTTCGGATCTTCGAGGGCTACGGGGCGACCCTTATCCCCGCAATCGCGCGTAGCGATATCGAGAGGCACCTGCCCCAGCAAGGGCACGCCGAGCCTTTCCGCTTCGCGGCGGCCGCCGCCTTCGCCGAAAATGTGATAGATCTTCCCATCCGAAGGGCAGACAAAAAAGCTCATGTTCTCAATGATGCCGAGAATGGGCGTTTCCACCCGGCGAAAAAGCCCCACCGCCTTCCGTGCGTCGATGAGAGCCACTTCTTGGGGAGTGGTCACGATCACGGCGCCGGCGAGGGCGGCCGTCTGCACAATAGTGAGCTGAATGTCGCCCGTACCGGGGGGCAGATCCAGAATGAGGAAATCCAGGCCGCCCCACTCCGTATTTTGCAGAAATTGCTGTACGTAGCGCGTAGCGAGCGGACCGCGCACCGCCACGGGGGAATCCTCTTCGATCAGCAGCCCCATCGAGAGAAGTTTGACGCCATGCGCCTCGACGGGCAGAAATTCATCGTTGTCTGTCGCCCCGGGGCGTTCCTTCGTCCCGAACATGAGGGACATGGAGGGGCCGTAGATATCCAGGTCGAGCAATCCCGCTCTGTAACCCAAGCGCGAAAGAGCCACGGCGAGATTGGCCGAAACGGTGGATTTGCCCACTCCGCCCTTGCCGGAGGCCACGGCGATCACATGCTTCACGCCCGGCACGGAGGATTTCCAGCTGGCCGGGTTGTCATTGACGCCTCGGCGGACGGAGGGCGCCCGGTGTTCGATGTTGACATCGACGGCGGAAACGCCGGGGAGCTCCTTCAGCACGCCCAGCACGCCTTCATAAATGTACCGGGGAATGTCGGCATTGCGGCTCTCAACGGTCAGCGCGACTGTGACAGCGCCTTCCGGAGAGACATCAATTTCTTTGACGAGGCCGAATGAGACAATATCGCGGCTGAATCCAGGATATTTGACAGTTGTCAACGCCGCGCGGATCAATTCGGGGGTAGGGATATGATGCTCGCTCATGGTAAAAAAGGCTAATGTGGTTTTCCAAAATTCCTCCACGGCATGATAACAGCTTCCACAATCCGCGTAAAGAGCGAGCACGCGCCCCGGAATGCGCGCACGAAGGGCCGCAACGCGCTTCGCAGACCGCTATGCGATTCATAAAGAAGAGTGAGCGCAACAATGGCCGCAATGCACGAGAATTTGAGCGCGATGCCCATGTGCCACTCGAGGCCAAAAGAGGCCAGAGTCAGTTCAAGCACGAGCGCCATTCCTACAAACCCTACGAGCAGAAAGGCCGTGTAGCTCAGAATCGGGTGTCTTGCAATGACGCCGATGCACCAGCCGGCCACAATGCGCAGAGCCAGGATGCCGATGAAGACGCCGAGGCAAACGACCAAGAGCTGCAGTTCCTCCGGAATGTTTCCAGCGCCGTTGACGAGCCCGACCGCCGCCACCACGTTATCCATCGAGAGAGAGAGATCCATCAGCTCGATGCTGAGAATGGCGGCAATGAAGCTTTTGCCCGACACCTTGGCCACATTGTGCGGAGCGTTGTCCTTCGCCTTCACGGGGTGCGTTCTCAGATGCCCGCCGGCCAGATACAGCAGATAGAGCGAACCGAGCCACTTCACCCACATATTGTACATCAGCCATGTGACCATGGCGAGCGCGATGCCGCGGAAGAGATAGGCTCCCACAAGCCCCCAGCGCAGCGCCTGCCTCTGCTGATGCCGCGGCAGGTGAGACGCCATGGCGGCAATGCCGAGGGCGTTGTCGACGGAAAGCAGTCCTTCGATCAAGACGAGACTGAGAATAACCATCCCCGCGTCGGCCAGGAAAGCCTGCCAATTGGTGATTCCCTCAAAAACGGTGATCAAGTCCGCAATCATGCGCAGGACATCATAGAGGGCGGTCCGGCGCAATGCAAGCCGCCTTCCAGTCATTCGGACGGTGCGCTTCCGGAATAGAAGCCGACACCGAATTTTGTGTCCGGATTGTCACAAGGAACGGCTAGAGACC
Organism: Akkermansiaceae bacterium; assembly: GCA_021200315.1. Taxonomy (GTDB): domain Bacteria; phylum Verrucomicrobiota; class Verrucomicrobiia; order Verrucomicrobiales; family Akkermansiaceae; genus Akkermansia. The sequence continues at coordinate 18,190 of JAJQGU010000070.1, read as the reverse complement.
TCTCTTCGCTTCGGCCAGCATGTCTTTGTCCATGGAAGAAACATCAATTCAGGGGGAAACAAAGTCGACGGAGACAAGAAAAATCGAGGTCGAAAGCATCCTGATCTCCGATCTGCATCTCGGGACGAAGGACAGCAAGGCTCTCGAATGCAACCAGTTTTTGAATATGTATCAATTTCGGAAACTGATTCTCGTAGGAGACATCATCGATGCTTGGGCTCTGAAGCGGGGAGCCGCCTGGCAGCCTGCTCACACGCGCTTTGTGCGCAGCCTGCTCAAGAAAATAGAGAAGGAAGTCTGCGAGGTGTATTATCTGCGCGGCAATCACGACGACATTGCCGCGCACATCATGCCGATTGCGCTTGGCTGCCTGCACATCCAGCAGGAATACGCGCTCGAGGGAAAAGATGGCCGCCGCTATCTCTGCATCCATGGAGACGGATTCGACAGCATTTCGACCAACCATCGCTGCGTGGCCGAGCTGGGCTCCGCATGCTACGACGCGCTGCTCTGGCTCAACCGCCTGTATAACCGCTACCGCCGCTGGCGGGGTCTTGATTACTACTCCCTCTCTCAAGCCGTCAAGGGCAAGGTGAAAAAGGCCGTGCAGTTCTTCGATGCGTATGAGAAGCAGCTTACGGCGCTCGCATCGCGCAGGGGCTTCGACGGCATCATAGCCGGCCACATCCATCACCCTGCCGACCATATGATCGGCAATGGGAGATTCCGCTACCTCAATTGCGGAGACTGGGTGGAAACCATGAGCGCCGTGATTGAACACACAGACGGGCGCATTGAAATCGTCGGTTTCCACCCTTCGCTCGGCGTCTTTCCCTTGAAGAGCGGCAAAGAAAAAAGAGTGAGCGGCCGCCGCCCGGCGATGCCCGGTCAGAACAACTCCATCTGAGTCATGTCAGGCTCGTCGGAATGAGGAAGCCCCCTTCCCGCCGCTTCTCGACGGCGTCGGCGCGATTCACGGGTTCCGGCGCTCGTTTCAAGATGGGAGAGTATTTCGGCCGCACGGCGGATGATGCCCTCAGGCAGCCCGGCGAGACGAGCCACCTGGATGCCGTAGGATTTGTCCGCCGGCCCGGGCAGCACCTTGCGCAGGAAGACGATCTCATCCTTCCATTCGCGAACGGCCACGTGGCAGTTGCAGACCCCGGGATGCGTCTTTTCGAGTTCGACAAGCTCGTGGTAATGCGTGGCGAACAGCGTGCGGGAGCCGAGCGTGTCATGCAGATGCTCGGCCACGGCCCAGGCGATGGAAAGGCCGTCGAAAGTGGCTGTGCCGCGTCCGATTTCGTCCAGGATCACGAGCGAACGTTCCGTGGCGTTGTTGAGGATGAGAGCCGTTTCACTCATCTCCACCATGAATGTTGACTGCCCGCGGGCTATGTCGTCGCTGGCGCCCACGCGGCAGAAGATGCGGTCCACCAGGCCGATCTCGGCGGAGTCCGCCGGAATGTAAGACCCGATCTGCGCCATGAGCACAATGAGTGCGACTTGGCGGATATAGGTGCTCTTGCCGGCCATGTTGGGTCCAGTGAGAATGAGCACACGCCGGCTCTCGGCATCCATGCTGGTGTCGTTGGGCACGAAAGCGGCTTCCGTCTGCACCTGTTCGATCACGGGATGCCGTCCATTGACAATATGAAGATTACGGGTCTCATTAAGCACGGGGCGGCAATACCCCTGCCGCTGCGCCGCCACAGACAGGGCAAGGAGCACATCCAGACGGGCAATGACTTCGGCCGTGGTTTGGATCATATCGATACATTTCCCCGTTTCTTCGCGCAGGGCGCAGAAGACGTCGTATTCAAGTTGGCGGGAGCGTTCGTCCGCACCGAGAATGGTCCCCTCCATCTTCTTGAGCTCATCCGTCACGTAACGCTCGGCGTTGGCCAGGGTTTGCTTGCGGACATAGTGCGGAGGGACCTTGGCGTAATGGGCTTTCGTCACTTCGATATAATAGCCGAAAACGTTATTGAAACGGATCTTGAGCGAATCGATGCCGGTGGCGGCGCGCTCTCGGGCTTCCATCGCGGCCAGCCACGCCTTGCCTTCGCGGGAGGCCGTGCGCAGTTCATCGAGCTCGCTGCTGTAGCCGTCGCGAATCATGCCGCCATCGCGCACAGTCGTAGGCGGTTCGTCCACCAACGCCTGTGCGAGCAGCGCCACCAGGGAGCCGAAATCGCCCAGCTGGCCGTGCATCGATGCGAACAGAGGACTCTTCCCCTCCAGGGGCCGCAAGTCAGCCGCCAGGGCGGGCACCTGCGCAAGTGAAAGACCCAGCGCCTGCAGATCGCGGGCGGTCCCCCCTCCCTGAGCCAGCCGCGAGGAAAGGCGTTCCAGATCGCGCACCGAACGCAGGGACTCGTTCAGCTTGCTCATCAGGAAAGGTTCCGTCAAGAAGCCGGCGATCACATCCTGTCGGCGGATGAGCTCAGGGAGGTCGCTGATCGGGTGCAGTATCCATTCCCGGAGCAACCGTGCCCCCATAGGCGTAGCCGTACCGTCCAGCGCTCCGAGGAGGGTATTCTTCGCACCGCCGGGAGATTCCGTCAAGTCGAGGTTGCGGCGGCTGGCCGCATCGAGCAGCACGGCGTTCGCCGTGGGCAGCAGGGACATGCGCCGCAGGTGGTCAGTGGAGCGCCGAAGCTGGTATTTCAGATAGTGCAGAATGGCTCCCGCCGCACCCAGCGCGGCACTCATGCCCCCACAGCCAAAGCCATCGAGCGAATGCACACGAAAATGGGCTTCGAGGGAATGCCGCGCCGCGCCGGGCAGAAAGGCATAGCCGTCATAATATTGAGTGGGCTTGAACGCACGGAGTCCCTCCTGCTGTTCATCGCTCACCAGCAGCTCGCGCGGACGAATGCGCGCCAATTCCTCCTGCGCGGCCTCCGCAGAGGGAAATTCCGCCACGGCGAACTCTCCCGTGGTGTGGTCGACGCAGGCAAGCCCCCATGTCTTCCTTTCCTGATACACGGCCGCGATATAATTATGCTCGGCGTCATTCACCAGAGAGAGATCGGCCAGCGTGCCGGCTGAAACGATGCGCGTAATTTCGCGTTCCACGAGCTTGCCGGGCGCAGGCGCGGTGAGCTGCTCGGCAATGGCGACGCGCTTGCCTGCCTTGATGGCCTGCACAATGTAGGATTCCGCGCTGTGGTGCGGCACCCCGCACATCGGAATGCTCTGTCTTCTGGTGAGCGTCAGCCCGAGGACAGAGGCGCCCTCCACGGCGTCGTCAAAAAACATTTCGTAAAAATCCCCCAATCGGAAGAACAGCCACACATCTTCCGGCAGCCCCTGCTTCATGCGCAGATATTGATCCATCATCGGGCTCAAACTGGAAGACGGGGATGCCATCGCGGGGAGTATGATAGCGAAGGCACCCCTACGTTTCAAGCTCATTTACTCTGCGGACGGCCGTACGGCATCAGCCACGGCTCCCGCATTCTCCGCCATGTCATGCACACGCGCTTTCGTCTTGCATGTCTGCGCCAATTCAGTTATCATTGCCCGCGCAAACGTATTGCGGGGCTGTAGCTCAGCGGTTAGAGCGGGGGACTCATAATCCCTGTGTCCAGGGTTCGAATCCCTGCGGCCCTACCATCACTTTTTCCACGCAGTCGCCAGACACAGGAATCGACGGTCGCGCAATTCGTCTACGAGCGGATAGAGATAAAAGAGCTGCGGAGATTGCCCGGGTGCGGAGTTTGTCACTGTAATTCGCCTATCCTTGTCTTTTACTTGTTCGAAAGGCGTAGCTCTCTGCGCAATGTTCCAGATAGAATCCTCCGCCATTTTTCTCTAATTTGGCTCAGGAGCCTTAGACTGGGTATTGATGTTCTGTGATGAGGGCTTGTTGCACTCAGAAGCATAAAGCGAGCTGAAAGTGCGCTCCCTAGGGTGAGGGCAAGGAATGGTTTCATGATTTTGTATTTGTGATCAGATGTTTAGTTGTTTTTAAATAATTTTTCTGCCGTTGTTCGCCTTCTTTTTTGGCAATGGCGATATATTTTCTACGAGTCTAGTATTCATACAGAGCATAATCATATTTGATGCTCCTGCACGTACGAGAGTTCCAATCATAATTTATTCCGCTGCCTCCAGCCACAAATCTTAAGGTCTGGCGGGAATGGGCTCGGAGAATTGAACAAGGTCTAACGTGCGGAATGGCAGCAATAGTTTACTGCATAATATATGCAAGGGAGTATGACGATTATCCATATGAACAATCTGACGAGCATTGAAATTGTCCAATTAGCAGAAATCCTCCTGATCAACTCTGGAGTGGCCGGGCTTGCGTCACATTTTCTCACCATATCAAATACAGCTCTATTGGCTGATTCCAATGAAGTGAACCACTTCGTCTTAAAATACAATTTTCGGGAATCGTCTGAGACAATATAGATATCGTATATTCTGTACTTATTTACCTTCTTCGCTCCTAGACATTCACCAACCTTGGCGGCATCAAAATCAGCGCCATTGATAACTATATGCTTTATGTTCTTATAATAAAAATTACGTTTCCTCCACCACAAGCACTCGACCATTTTATCATCATATAAAATTATCTTGTAAGTGCTCAATCTGATTATTGAGCCAAGAGGCAGCAATCAAAAGAGCAAGAAACAACACCATCTTCTCGTCAAAAGCTCCAGGGGTTATCGTAATAAACAATGCGAGGATAATAAGAACAAGGATAAAAGGAACCATTAACTGACTCCCGCTTAATTTTATTTTGGTTTTATTCATTTGCCTCTTGATGCCTCTCTCCCACGCACACTTTACTTTTTGTCCATGTACTTTCCCAAAGTGTTATTTCTTTCAATAATTGAATTTCAGACTTTCTCCCGCATCTATTCCATACTGTCTTTTCAGGCGGAGAAAAAGCCCGTATGCCTCCCGCGTGCCTAATTCTCCCAATCTGACAACGAAACGCCCGCGTGCATGAGACAATATCTGGCCATTGATCGACTCTCATACTTTCCATCGTAAAGTCTCTCTGCCACCTCGTAAACAACCTCAGGAGCCGATTCCTGAGCCGCGATCCCTTCGACAAGTTCACAACCTTCCCGCACAATCTGTCTTTCTTCGTCACAGCTTCTCCCTTCCTCCTGGATGATTAGGCGGTTGACTGTTTCCAAGCTCCTTTTCTCGCTCTTATCCGTTTGGTTGTAGGCCGCAATGTTGAGGGTGCCAGCAGACGCGCTGACGGCGCTCAATTGACAGCATATCATTGCCAGGAAGATTTAAACTAAGTGGATTCTCATAGATTTCATTTCTTATTTTTATATTGCATCCGCAGATTATTTTTGACGGGAGCAATTGAATTTTACTGGATATCTTTTCAGCGCGAAGAGTGAATCAAGCAATATTGTTTTCACGTTAAATTATGACATCAAGAGAACACATATACGAGCAAAATACGTCACATTCGCCTCGATCGGCCGTTCCCGAATCGGTGATGATATTGTGCCGGACTGAGCCATATTCCGGACAGAAGTGGAGCCGCGCGGCCTTGGAGCCGCCGGCGCTCTTCCCGCCTGCGGCGCGTGCGGCCAATCCGGCTCGTTATATCCATAGCCACGGCTTACCCCTCCAATCGTCCTCCTCCGGTATGTCAACCCGTCAGCAGATCTCTTCTCCTCGTACTCGTTGTACACAATGCTCTCAGAGGACAAAAAAGACAAAATGAGAAAGGCGCCGAGCAGGAGTCTCTGGCATGCTGCGGACTCGGATGCTCCTCTATGCACAACGCGAAACTTTTGTAAATGTGTAATTCTCCTGATTGAAACGACACCTCTGCTCCTTGCCGGACATTTTCCCCGAGATTGAACCAAAAGGCCAGACAGACAAATACCATATCCATTCCCATTCGTTTTTTCCCTTGTTTTTCATCCCCGGATGGGGGTCTGCACCATAAAGATTGTCGCCACTGTCCCATATATTCTTTCTCGTCTCTGATTCAAGCAGATGAAAGAGCAATTCAATGCAGAGAAGTTCTGGCCCAGTCAACTTGCCTATACCTTCCTTCTGAGAATCTTCGGAAGACTCAAACGCCATGGAATTCTGCCCTTGCCTGCCCAAGCCGCTGGTTCAGAAGAGCCAGCAGGCACAACTCCACACCGCCGGCAGGGTTCACAAACATGATTGGTGTTAACAGAGTTCTCTCTTCATATGGAACGATTAACAGGAATTTGAGTACGGCAGGGGAGCGAACTCCCCTGCCATACAAAATTATTCTGCAGATCCGGTTATTGCGTGCCAAAGCTCACGAACCCATAAGACAAGAGAGGATGCGCCAATGATTACCAATAAATCCAGAGCACCGGAAGGATTAAACGTCCAGTCAAGTGTATGGAGCATTGGCTCAACGTTAAAGAACTCGTAGGCGATCTCGGTAATGAACAACTGACCGGTTACAATTATTGCGACAATTGTCCAGAATCCGCTGCTCATTTTTATGCGGAATACGCTTTTGCCGGTCTCAAACACACGGGCGTTGAACATATACCAGAAATGCGTCCAAACAAATATTGAGAACAAGAGAGTGGCCTCATATGCGGTCATTGTGCCAGTTGAACCTATGACTGCATGGAATATTTGTGGAATTGACGTCACTTCGGCATGGTTGAAGAGCCAATAGAAACCGAGCGTCAGGGCGAAGAAGAAGATGCCTACGCCGAACAGCTCACGCATCATGGGACGAGTGAGTATTGAAGCCTCACGGCGACGAGGAGAATCGTTCATTACTTCTGAAGAAGGGGGAAGAGAAGCGAGAGCCATTGCCCCGAATGTGTCCATGATGAGGTTAACCCACAGCATCTGCGTCACCGTGAGAGGCGATTCCGAACCCATGAACGACCCGAACAGCACCAGGAAACAAGCCGCCACATTGACAGTGAGCTGAAACAGCAGAAAACGTTGGATGTTCTTGTAAAGAGAACGGCCCCACATCACTGCCCGGCCAATGGAAGAGAACGAGTTGTCAATGATTGTGATGTCAGAAGATTCTTTTGCCACGGATGTACCGTCTCCCATCGAAAGCCCCACATGAGCCGCCCTGAGTGCCGGCGCATCGTTGGTTCCGTCTCCAGTCACGGCCACCACTTCGTTGTCAGCCTGAAGAGCCTCAACAAGTCTCTTTTTGTCCATAGGACGAGCGCGGGCTATGATTTTGAGGTCGCCTACACGCTCACGAATCTGACTGTCGGACAGTTTGGCAAACTCGGCGCCCGTGATGATGTTCGGCTCCCCGTCAATCGCGTCATTCCAAAGTCCGATCTGGCGACCTATTTCCTTTGCCGTGCCTGGAGTGTCGCCAGTGACAATCTTAACTTTGATGCCGGCCGCGAGCACCTCATTTACGGCAGGAGGCACGTCAATGCGAACAGGGTCTGAGATGGCAACGATTCCAAGGAATGTCAGTTTTTCAGCAACAATCCTGCCGCCTGCAATTGTTGCATCACCGTCATTGAGTTCCTGATATGCAAACCCAAGGACGCGCATTGCTTCGTTTTGATATTCGAAAAGTTGACTGTCTATTTCCGCTTTTGTCACGCCGCATGTGTTTTTACACATTGAGAATATGATCTCCGGGGCGCCTTTGACATATAGTATATTCTTTCCGGTGGCCGACTTGACAACGGTAGCCATATATTTGCGCTCCGTAGTGAAGGGCAGCTCATCGATGCGAGATGCATTGGTCCGTAAGACTTGATAGTCGGCATTGCGTGCTTGCAACCACAGCAAAAGAGCTCCTTCGGTAGGATTGCCAAGCACTTGTACTTTGTCGCCCGACAGATCAAGCTGAGCTGTAGAGTTGACAGCCATGCCTTCATATAGTATTTCCTGAGAGGGCTGGCCAAAAAAGTTGGTCTTGTAGACCTGCATTTGGTTTTGTGTGAGAGTACCTGTTTTATCCGTACAGATCACGGTGGTTGCTCCCATTGTCTCGCAAGCATGCATCTTGCGCACGAGGTTGTTGGTTTTAAACATCCGGCTCATGCTGTAGGCAAGCGAGAGGGTGACTGCCATAGGCAGACCTTCAGGTACCGCAACGACTATAAGAGTGACGGCAACCATCATCGTCTTCAGCGTATGCCCCAGAAGAGCAAGCCACTCGGATTCATCTGCTCCGGGATTAAGGAAATGGAAAATTCCGATCACCATCGCAAAAAATACAATGACAAAAGCGATGATGCTTGTGATTACTTTAGCAGTCCCTTGATTATTCTTTTGCTCTGCTATTCCCGCCTGTGAGCTTTCCTCTTCATCTCCTGCCCATTCCGGGAATTTTTTGAGGACTATCCAAAAGAATACGGCAACCGGAATGATGAGAGAATATGCCGGCCATGAAGTCCATCCAAAGAAGTGAATCAATTGTCCGACAATAATTAGACCGGCAAAGATGTAGCTGACCTTGGTGATCCAATCGGCAAGACCGTCGAGCTGCTCATTAAGCGGTGTCTTGACAGAATCGTCGATCTGAGCTTCCTCATAGACTTTGCCCATTTCGGTGGCATCACCCACTTTCAACACACGCATCACGCCGTGTCCTTCCATAATCTTAGTACCACGCATCACCTGGTTAGAAGGATAGGCGGCGTCTTCCTCGAAATGTGCCGGGGCTGTTGTCTTAACGCACAGAGGCTCGCCTGTCAGCGTTGACTCGTCGACGCTGAGGCTTACCGCATCAAGCAATTCGCCATCGGCCGGGATTTCATCGCCGGTGTTCAGTATAACGATATCGCCCGCAACCACATCTTTGCGGGGAATGGTGGTTGTAGAACTATTTCGTATTACTTCCACCTGCTCGTCATCATTAACCTGATTGAGAAGCCTGAAAGCTTTGTTTGCACGTTGTTCAAAAATGAATGCCAAGGTGGTGGCAAGACCGATCGCGGCAAAGATACCTATAGGCTCAAAAAATACTTTCCAGTCCTGTCCCAATCCGAAATATTCGTAAAATGAAATGCTGATTGAGAAGACTCCGGCAACCAGGAGAATAATGATCAGCGGATCGGAAAATTTTTCAAGGAACTCCTTCCACCAGGGGGCTTTCTGAGGAGGCGTCAAGACGTTCACGCCATTCTTCTTTCGACTCTCCGAAACCTGCGCATCGGTCAAACCGGTATACTTTTGCTGTGACATATGATTGTTGGATATTGATAATTAATTCTGAGATGTAGTTAGTGGACTTGTTTGTCAGTTGCTGACGAGCTGCACAATGACGAGACGGTCACCGTCATTTTTTCCGAGAAGAATCTTTTTCCCTTCGGTCAGCTCTACGGCCTGCCCTATCTCTATCTTGGCGTCAGTATCTTTATCCCAAAGGCCGGGAAGCCGGCGGTTGATGAGTATCCACCTGCCATGATGGAAATGGAAATCGCCCACTGGCTTCTTCTCTTCTGGGGTAAGTTTTTCGTTGGGGAAAATGAACCGGTTAACATGCCACATATAAAGCGATTGCCCACTATATACCATCAAACGGTAGTTTTCTGATTTGAACGTGCCGATTTTAGGAGAGTAGTAGAAATTGAGTACGGGAAGTTGACCGTAATATTCCGTACCGCAGAACGGACATCGCGGTTTGGTTGAGTTATCAAACACAAACCACTTGGCTTCGCACTTCGGATTCTGACACGGCTGAATGAGGTCGGTCGTTTTCACTAATGCAGTCAGCCATTCATCCGCTGTCGGACGCATAGAGGGATGATGCAGTCCTTCAATGAAAGCCTTGTCGAAAAGCTGTTTCAGATAAGGGCCACAGATAGAGTAAGGCAATTTAGTCACATCCCCTTGTGGCAGCTCTGACGGAGCCATATTTGCCACGTTCGGTCGATTACTTTTATCTGTGGGGTGTTCCACAAAGAGTGCTCTGCTCCCCATTGAAAGTTCCTCATCCTTCGCCGGATCAAGGTCGTTTACCTTACCGCCGCGCAAAGGGTGGCGATACAGAAGATACATATATATCATTACGGCAAGGGCATGGCGGTCTGTCTGGATACTCGGAAGTTTCTTGTTGGGAGCTCCGATTTGCAAGGCGCGTGTACCAAGCACCTCCGGTGCAATAAAATCGGGCGTCCCTACCACATCCGGAGGGTATTTTCCCGGAACCACGAGTCCGTCGCAATCAATGACGCACGCCGTGCCGCTTTTGGGGTCGACAAGCACATTGTTATACGACAGGTCAGAATGCGCCAATCCCGCAGCGTGCAGACGCTTAACGGCACGGGTTATCTGTATCAGCAGATGGAAATGCGTCAGCCATGAGCCTTTGTACTCCTGCTCTACGAATTTGTTGCGAAGTCTTGCTGATGCGAACCATTTACCAATCTTTTCTTTTCCCTGAAAGCGACCTCCCTCAAAGAAAAAATGCTTCTGATACGTTGGCACCACCACGCCAAGTCTGCCGTTCCACTCCACCAATTTTGTAGGCCAACAGAAGAGTTTCTCCCAGTAGTCGCCCCCCGGTTGGTTGAATATACGGTCGCGATAAACGCCTGTGATATGTTGGAGGCGAGCTCTTGCATTGGCATCCTGCGATGTGCGGAAAAAACCGATAACGTAGCTTTTGTCCGAGCTGAAATACACATCTTTCATCGCTCCCGAGCCAATCACCTCGTCTACGAACTGCACAGTGGATCCGTCAACCGCCGTGAGCGTGATTGTCTGTGCCATATCAGTAGAGTATTGCTATTGTTCTGTCATCATGTTCGCCCGTTTGCCAGAAGTCCAGCCAATGCAGCAGTTGGTCTTTCGATGCTTCGCTGCCGTCAGTAAGTTCGACTTTGGGCTTTTCATCGTCGGGAGTTTCATCGTCGGGGCATCCCTCTTGCAGAGCGTTCCAAAACTCATTCCATTTGTTAATATTATTGAGATTTGCATCAGTGCCGAAATGCGGATCGCTCACGCCGTCGGTCATCATCATCAAAGCTGTAAAATCCTCGACAATTTCAAAACGCAACCGCTCGTAAAGCAATGGCGGCGATTTCCTGCCGGCCTTGTTTTCACGCTTGTCGTCAAATATCTCCGGCATTGTGAGAAAACGCGTTTGTCCGGAGAACTCCCCTTCATCCGGTGTACCGAGTAATTTGAATGTCTGTGCCTCTTTATTGTAGATACACATGGCTCCGTCTCCAACCCAGAAAGAAGCAACAAACCAACCGAAATCAAACTTCTTGCAGATAGCAAGCAAAAGTGTGGTGGCAAAATCTCGGATCGCTATATCTCGGATCGCTTTCTTCTTGCAAAAAGTATGCAAACGCGTGGCGTCAGAATCTTTCGGTTCAGCTTTTAATTCGGCATCTGCCCGTTTAGCTTCCTCCGCAATAGCGTTATATGCTGAGCGCGCAGCTCTGCAGAGAATATCATACAAAACATCACCAACGATTTTACGTGCCGATTCTTCGTTCTCAGCGCTATGGTAATCTCGGATTTTCGCCTCTAAGTCTGAAGCGTTCATAAGTTTTCCCCTGCAATAATCGACGACCGTCCGACAAGCGATTTCCGATCCCTTGTGAGAAAATTCTGCGGAACCCGCTCCATCGGCCACGGCTATAATATACCATTCATTGTCATTGGAATGAAAAAGCTGGAAATGGTCATCGCGCGGCTGCTCCGCATCCTGTGCGTGGCTGCGGCCGCGCTTAGAGGCTGCAACTATATTCTTCCGCGGAGTCCCGTCCGCTCCGGCCTCGACCTTAACGTATTCGCACACGTGATCTTCCTTATAGTATGGCACATCCCTTGAAGTCGGCACATTTTTCCATAAATCGCGAGAGTTGGGATTGACGCAAAATGGAATCTTTCGTTCAAACAAAGGCCGAGGCCGACCCTCCAACTCCTTTCCTTCATATTTTGTATATTGGAATTGGATAGTTATTGTAAAATCCCCCGCTCGAGTTGGTTTGCCGGATATACTGATGCTATCGCCAGGCTGCTCCCACTTCAGGCCGACTTCGTCCAGTCCTTTAATACCCACAATCTTCATTCCGGAAGGAATTGGAATGTCCTCTGAACGGTATTCTTTTCCTTTTGTTGCATTAGGCAGCTTCCAAGGGCGCGCGTTTATGTCTTCCTCAGTACTTTTTCTTTGATTCATAAGATGTTGCTGATATCTCTCCCAACCGTCGCTGAGCATCCATCTGATAAAGTCAAACGCCTCGGCTTCATTAGGAGTCGATATTTGATTTGAAGTCAATAAAGCAGCTATTTGTCGGCTCATATCTCCCTTTGTTGGAGCATTCCCCCGCCGGGCAGGCTCTCTGTTCTTCCTATGTCGCTTCATCTTTATTGCAGTGTATTAGCCTTGTGTACGTGATACGTCTATTCCTCCTTCACCCACTGACGACAATTCTCCGTGCATCCCACACCAGGGGCAGTGATCATTTGCATTTTCGCCGGCACAGAAGATATTTCCGCACTCGCAAATCACGAATCCCAATTGATTACCGCAGCAGGGGCAGGCAGGGCGGCCATAAAGCTGATTGGTATTGATATTTTCGCCTATATTCCTCCCGTCAGATAGCTCCTGATATTGTTTCTCGTCGATCGGATAAGCTCCGACAAGACGGAACCCATCCATAAACAGATTTTCTACATTTTCGGAATTCCCGGATTTACGAGCGTATTTGATGAGATAAGGCTTGTTGGTTGTCTGGCATTTCCCCATCACGACAGCAAAATTTTCATCAATACATTTTATTTCATTGGGATTGGCCTTTTCAAGATTTATACCAGCGGTCGCCGGAAGCTGAATCTCGTCGCTGTTCTGTTCGCCTACCGACTGGCTTGTGGCCTTGATTGTGGCTGTTATCCACCTGAAGAACTGTTGGAAAGATTCCTTGTCGGTCTTTTTAAGAAGCAGCACATTCTCGGTAAGTTGCCCGAGAATTGACGTGTTCACATTATCGCCGATGGAGATCGTCACGAGATTGCAGCGCCGGCGGTGCTTGTCATTCCACCGCTGAAAAGCGGCAAGATAGTCATCGGTGGGGGTACCGTCGGTGAACAGGAAGATAATGGGTTTCCAATCGCCTTTAGCTTCCATCGTCGTCTTTTGAATATCATGCTCAAGACAATCCATCAGATAGTTCATTCCCGCACCGAGTGACGTGCCGCCGCCTATCGGAAATGTGGGAGGGTAGAACTTGGACAATTCCGTCAATTTTGAAAGAGTTTTGTCCTCTTCTGCGGGGAAAGCCGAAAGAGTTTTGGCTTTCCCCGCAAAAGCAAGAATAGACACAAACACGGTCTCCAATGCATACGGATCGACGCGCAGGTCTTGGATGATAGTGCGCATACCGTTTTGGACTTCCTCAATTGGCTGTCCGACCATCGACTCGGAAACATCGACAAGAAAATATATCGGTAATCTTCTCATATTATATTTCAGTTATATATATTTGACAAAGAGAGTTATATACTTGCCATGCAAATTGCCTGCCCGGTTTAGTCCCATAATTGTCAGATTACAACATTGACCTCATCTGGAGGAGGAGGAAGGGCTATATCTTCTGCGGCGCCCATCGACTTGCCGCCTTCCTGAATGATGCCGCTGACCCATTTAAAAAATTTCATAAAGGCGGTGCTGTCCATCGTATCAATCTGAAACACTTTATCAGTCAGCAAACGCAATTCTTCAGTCTCAGCCTTCGGCCCGGCTGCGAGTGCAACAATGTTTGTAAATTGTCGTTGTTTTATTTTGGATAACGCCTCCTTGTAAACTTTTATATCTGATGGTTTTCCGTCGGTCATAACAAAAAGGATTGGCATCCAATCGCCCTTCTGGCCGGGCGTGCCTTTTTGAACTTCCGAGTCAACTTTCTTACAAAGCATTTCCAATGCAGCTCCGGTGAGAGTCGGGCCACTTTCAGGAACTGTTATTTCAGGCATCTGTATTTGGTCTATGGGTGTGAGAGGCAGAATTTGTTTTACCTCACGGTCGTATGTTATAATACTCATGCTTACAGTATCCAATGCATATGGGTTAGTACGCAGGGCGCTGAACATCGCTTCAATGCCGACCTTCACAGACTCGATAGGCTCCCCTTTCATTGAACCGGAAGTGTCTATAAGCAAGTATACTGGTAGTCTACGTGACATGATATTTTATTGGCTGATATATCATTTATCCCTACGGAAGAAGCAATGGTTCCTGCAAGTCTATCCCACATTTGGGAGCTGAGCCGCCTTTTGCCTCTAATTCGAGGAGACGAAATTGATATATCTCAGCAATCGGAACCACCGCGCTTCGGTATCGTACGCTATTATATTATACTTAAGAATATAATTTCACACATATAAGCTCCATGCCCGATGATTGCCCTAACTCATTGAGCCCACATCCAGTCGCTTCTATCAACCCATTTCGCATCGATGATGAGATTTCAGCCGGAAAACTGCCGTATAGTTCCCCTTTTGTCAGATAAGAGCATGAAGCAACTTATTGTCTCTTGGCTAAGCAGCTCTTCAAGTTCTTTCGGAATACAAATATTAGACTACAATATTAACTTCTGGAGGCGGCGGAGGAAGCTCGCTGAAAGCCTCCATTTCTTTGCCTGACTCTTCCACTTTCACTGAACCTGCACTGACCGAGGCGGAAACCCACTTGAAGAAAGACTTGATTGTTGCTGAATCTGCGGTATCCATAGATACTACGCACTCGGTTATTTGTTTCAACACGTTTGTATCTGCCCCTTGTCCGGCAGCACATGCCACTACCATGCCGAATTTGCGTTTGCGGAGCTCGTCGAGTCCTTTGCGAATATCATCGGTAGGAACACCATCGGTCATGATAAATACAAGCGGCTTCCAGTCACCCTTGGCATCGGCAGTGGTCTTGGTTACCTCCTGATCCACTCTATTGGCGAGGAGCCTTAAAGCCTCGCCCAATGCCGTGCAGCCGCCGGCATCTATGTGAGGCTCCTGAAAATCGGCAAGTTCAGTCAGAGGTGTAACCTGCTGTGCCGTATTATTAAATGTAATAATACTAAGATGCGCTGTTTCAAGCGCGTACGGATCACTGCGGAGAGTGCTGACAAGGACTTGTACACCGTTCTTTACAGCCTCAATAGGTTCTCCGTACATTGAGCCGGATGTATCAAGGAGTAGATATACAGGGAGTTTTCTCATGATTGATTATTTGTAATTCGTTATTATTCTTATTATAATTTCACAGAGACTCCCAATCAGAATAGGCATCTCTTATGAACGAAAATTTCCATTCGCCTCCGCGACCGATATAATTTGCCCATAATTACGGCAGTTTTACCTTGGTGGCAAGACTCAGCCGCAACATCATACCGTGCGAAAAAACTGTGCAAGTTTCGAAACATTTTTTCAAGATTGCTCCGTTGGTCTTTTTCTAATCGTATTGCTGTGATTATTAGTTGTATTTCTTGAGAAAGAATTCCAATCCCTGTTTGCAGCCTATACCCATAGCCTCAAATTTCCATGTTCCGCTGCGCTTATATAGGCGGCCAAACTCTACAGCTGTTTCTACACTGAAGTCTTCCTCCAGTTCGTACTTGGCTATTTCTTCTCCTGTGTCGGTGTTGTAAATTCGGATAAACGAGTTGTGAACTTGGCCGAAGTTCTGATGACGTTCATCTGCCTTATGGATCGTGACCACGAAACAAATTTCAGCGGCACGCGGGTTGATCGTACTTAAATCGATGCGGATGCTTTCATCATCTCCATCTCCTTCTCCAGTAAGGTTATCTCCGGTATGTTCCACAGATCCGTCGGGAGATTTCAGGTTATTGTAGAACACAAAGTACTCATCATTGAGAATTTTTTTATTTTCGCCAAGAATGAATGCTGATGCGTCCAAGTCAAAGTCTTGACCTGTATCGGACTGGTTGGTATCCCATCCCAGTCCGATGGAGAATTTTTGAAGCTCCACATTGATCCTTTGTCCTTTTTCCAGATTAATCATTGTAAGAATATTTCGATTTGTGACTTATTCCAATTCCATCCAAAAATAAATTCAGACGAAATTATCTGCTTTATCCTTGTTTCATTGAGCTTCTCTGTTTTTTATCTGAGTTTTGCATAATTCCGTTTGAAAATATTGCGGAAGCGCTGTTCCCACATAAGTTCAGCCCCAGAAAAAACTACAAATCAGAACTGATTACTTGCTTCCGGGAGCGTAATTGAATCCCCAACCATATCTGCGGTCACAGTCTGAATGTCCGTCATGAAATGTTACGAGTTTCTGCACAGTCATTGAGTTGTCTGAACCAATTTCTATGGAGGCGATAGCGCAGAATTTCCTGAGACTGCTTTGCTGCCCCATCTTCACGATGACATCCTCATATCCGGGAACGGAAATCTTCACCACAGCATTGGTGTCGGCCCATTTGGCAGCTCCATCGTAAATGAAAGTGTAGACCACGATCCGCTTAATCTGCGATATACCCTGAGGATTGACAAGAATTGTCTCACCTGACTCTGCAGCGCCTCCGCGGTCATCACCCATATGCCAAATATAAGGGGCTTGTGTATAGCATCCCTGCCGGGTTTGCTGGTCTCTGCGGCCCCCCCTGCCGTGAGAGAACTGCAGTCCATCGATGAGAGCCTTTAGGCCATCTCTCGTTTCGTAGAAACAGCCGAGATCCAAATCTATATCGCCACCGAACATTCGTTTGAGGAAACCGCCTTTACTCCAGTCAAGATTGATTTTTATCTCCCCTGTCGTACGTTTTGCCTTATCAAGGTTTATGCGATGTTTGTCACCGCTCTTTTCAAGTACAATAGCCATGATGATTACATATATTTAGAAACAAGTTCTTCAAGCCCCCCCTTATGTCCTATGCCAAGAGCCTGTATTTTCCATTCTCCGTGGTGACGGTAGAGTTTGCAAAATTCAACAGCATGGTCAGAAGAAAAATCTTCTGTCAAATCATAGATATACTCTTCCTGCCCCATGACATCTTTGCCGGGACGATAAAGACGCACATAAGAACGCTCGACTTGTCCGAAATTCTGCTTGCGTTCTTCGTACTGATAAATACTCACGCAAATGATTATCTCTTGGACGTCGGAACGCACCTTAGACAAATCAATATCCATTGTCTCGTCATCACCATCATCAGAGGCTGAGCCTTCTTCATCGTCGAGCGAACCAATTACTGATAATTCCGGGTCAACCGGCCGAGACTCCTCACGCATTTTGCCATTGTCATTCCAGTGAGAAGAGCCAACAATCTTCAACGGCTTGACAAGATTGCCGTTGTTATCGACCCTTAAACGGTTATCAGAATTGTAGAATACAACATAGGCATCCCCTAAAACCTTTCTGTTTGAGCCAATCATAAAGGCTGAGACATCAAGATCAAAATCGTATTGAGACGCCCCTTCATTCACGTCCCACCCAAGGCCAATGTGAAACCGGTTGAGATCGCTTGAGAGTTTATGATTCTCTCCTTTTACAAGATTCAGACCCATATCTTACCTTATATATTTGTTAACAATGATTGGAGTCCACCTTTGAAACCGTTGGCCACAGCTCCGAACTTCCACTTTCCATAGCGGTGATAAAAACGGCATAACTCCGTCAGAGATCGATAAGTGTTTTTCATGAATCAGTTGATTATTGTCGGGATAAAGTTGGTTTATAGTTCCTCCCCCGAACCGCATCCCGCGGCGGAGGGCGGAGCGCGGGGAGAAAACCGCTCCCCGCGCCCTAAGGACGAAAAAAAGCATAGCGGATTTTGAATCCGCTATGCAGAAACGCCCCCTGAAATTCTCATTTAATCCGCTCTGAACACAACGTTTCTTCCAAAAAATACATAACGTCATTATATAAATTCAGGCCGAAATCCACGAAATGAAAACGGAGCGCAAATAACTTTTTTTGAACGGAAATTGAAATTTCGGGTTGACAGCGGATTCAAAATCCGCCATGCATCGCCGCTCTCTTCGGATGCCTGCTCCACCCTTCATTCCCCTGAGCAGAAGTTTTGAGTTTGAGCCGCCCCGCTTCGCTTCCGAATCCACCTCCCGAATTTCCCTTTCCCAAAAAATTCTCCCTCTCTCCGTCCCGCGCCACCCTTCACCCTTCCCACTTCTCACACGCCTACACTTCCCCCCCCCCCACCGCCGGCACCGGCGCCAAAATCGCCGTGTACTGGTTCAGGTTGTCTGCCGTGTAGACCGCCGCCGC
>JAJQGU010000014.1 GCA_021200315.1 Akkermansiaceae bacterium | reverse complement strand
CTTCGCCGCGAAAAAACAGCCTGACTGACGACGGCAATCAGCGCAGGAAGCAACCAGTTTCCCGCTGAGGCGGACTTCATGATATCTATGCTCAAATGACAAGATGAGCAGAAAAACCGCGCCTGATCTCACCGCCATTCTGACTGCGCTCAGTAACACCCTTTCCCCACAGGAAAGAGGAAAATCCCTTCAATGCTGAAATTCAATCCAAATGCCATGAAGCCTCAGCCCTGACATTGGGCGGCAATTGACAGACTTGTCTTTTTTGAGGGAACGCGATGTCACGGAGAGAGGTATTCCCTGATATTTTTCCTCGTTGAAATATCGAACCCGTTTCTTCCCTCTGCATTTAATTCTTTACAGGACGCCCGTCTTATGATTCGATAGGCTCAGCACAGTTCTGCCTTCACTTATTTCACAGCCATGAATCCCAAACCCGGCGAAATTGCGTTTCATCTGCTTCAATCCGACGATTTGCAAGTATGCATCGCCAACTATGGAGCACGGCTTGTTTTCGTGAAACACCACAACCGGGATCTGCTTTACGGCCCCAAGACAACAGAAGGAATTCTTACAGACGAGTGTTACTGCGGCGCTGTCTGCGGCCGTGCAGCCAATCGCATTGCCAGGGGACGCTTCTCCCTGCACGGTGTCACGCACCAGCTTGCAATCAATAACGGAAACAACCACCTACACGGAGGCATTGCAGGGTTCAGCCACAGAACATGGTCGTTTCTGGAAGCGGATGTTTCTCACTTGCTGCTTGCCTACAAATCCCCCGATGGAGAAGAAAACTATCCCGGCAACCTCGAAGTAACGGCCACTTATCGTTTGGCCGGGTCTGCTCTCACTCTCCTGATGCAGGCACAGAGCGACGCTCCTACAATCGTGAATCTCACCAATCACGCCTACTGGAATCTCGCCGGCGAAGGGAGCATAGACTCTCACACGCTGGAGGTGCGGGCCAGCGCCTACACTCCGGTAGACGCTGAAAACATACCCACTGGAAGCGTCATCCCCGTACAGGGGACGGATTTTGACCTGCGCACGCCCGTCCTGCTGGGCGAACGCAATTCCCCCGCCCACCCGGCAGCAGCCTCGGGGTATGACCACAATTTTGTACTTCCGGCCGCACATAAGATCCAAGCCGCCGCCGTGCTCTCTTGCCCCGCTGCGGGACGCAAGCTCACTGTCTTGACTGACGCGCCCGGCATTCAAGTGTACACGGGCGAATACCTGCCGCACCGCCGCGGCGGAGTCGCTCTTGAAGCGCAAGGTTTTCCGAATGCCGTTAATGTACCTCATTTCCCAAGCGTCATTCTCAATCCTGGTGAGATTTTCCGCCGCAGTATCTCTTGGGTCATTTCATAAACGAAAGGCATTCTCCGCCGCTGACCGGGCGGCTTTTTTCCGGGATCGTCAACGAACCCAATTGTCCACAGAATCCAGCAGAGAAATTCCCGCCGGAGGCGCGAAAAGGCGCTGAGCACAGGATCAGTTAGGCTCCGCCGCATCCCATATCCGCCCGGCATGACATGCCCGCCTTATTCATGCGGATGCCGCAATGGAAATACTTAAGCCACCCTCGGGCATCGTTCATCTTATTTCCTCCATCGCGAGAGCCCCTCGGGAAGGACACGTTTCAGTTCATCCTGACAGTGTCCCTCCTGCCGACAGGAGCAGCTCCGGTAATCATCCGTTCTCAGATTCTGTATTCAAACGCGATGTCTCCCCTAACATACCCATAATCTTCCAGTTTGACTTCTTTAAACCCGAATTTTTTATAAATGTGAAGAGCTGGTTTCAATTTTCTGTTGGAGATGAGAAACAGCCGCCGTGCGCCATGATTCAGAGCCCAATTCATCGAGGCTTCGAACACAACACTTCCCGCACCTTTATGCGGGAGATTTTTATTCGACGCGAGTTTGCAGATTTCCCACGTCATCCTGTCCACCGGCTTTGCCATACAGGCTGCCAAAGCCTTATCAACTTCCACAGCAAAAAAGATCATCGCTCCATTGCTCAGTTCTTCATCAATTTTCTCAAAGGCTTCTTTATCGTGTTCTTCCAGAGATCCGAAATGGGAGACTATCCAATCTGTATTAAAATCGATGAAATCCTGTCGGAAGCGTTCTTCAAAGGGAACAATCCTCATGCCACGGCTCTCTCCTTTCAAGAGAAGTTCCGTGCACCGATGCAAAGCTCCCTGCTCAATATTGGTAATTGGCATATATCTGGAACTGGCCACCATCATCAATGGCATTGTTGCTCTGTATCGGGAGAGCATAATCAAAGGCCATGGGGCCAAACGGCAGATTGAGCCGAAGACCGATGCCGTAGTCACTGGCAACCTTGCTTGCGTCGAAATCAAAAGCGTCCTGGTTCACAAAGCCCACATCGAAGAAAACGGCAAACCGCACCGATTCCACAATCGGTATGGAATATTCGAACTGAGCATAGAATGACGAGCGTCCGCCCGCCGTTTCGTCACCGGTGACGGCCGGATCGTAGTATCCTACATCCCTGTACCTGAAGCCGCGCAGATTGTCCTGCCCCCCGAGATAACAGCGTTCGAAAAGAGGAACCTCCTCATCGCCGTCCGTGGTATCGATAGTAACCGCGCCCATCTTGATGCTGAATATGGTATCCCACGCCATGCTCCAATACTTCGAGGCGTAGAGGCCGAAGTTATAGGTCTGCACCGTACTTCCCGGACCATCCCATCCCGCAAGAACGACAAAATTGCCTCCCTTGCGCGGGGTGATCACAGCATCGCGGGTATCATATTCATAGGAGAGCTCGATATGACTGCGGGAGAACTCTCCGCAGCGTTCGCGAAAATATGCCGTGGCCTCGCTCGTCTCCTCCAGTTCATATTTTTCAATGCGATATTCGAGCTTGATCGAGCTGAGATCATTCAATGCTTTGCGAATGTACACGGAGACCCCGTAGTTCAGCTGGTCATAATAATCAGACATGTACTGCGATTTACTAAAAAACAATTCCGTGCCCAATTGCAGGCGGCGATCCAAAAACCAAGGCTCCATCAAGCTGATACTGGCATACTGGGTTTCCGTGCCCAGTCTGCCGCTGACAGAAAAGCGCTGACCGCCGCCCACGAAAGAGCGGGTATCCGCAATGTCGAAATTCGACTGGGTGGCCGTCACGAACAAATACGCATTCTCCACGGAGGAAAAGGCCACGCCAAATTGCAGCGAACCTGTCATCTTTTCATGTACCAATACATTGATGTCGCGATAGCCGGGAGTGGCAGAAGCCGTCTGCGAGACATTCACCGCATCAAAGTAGCCCAAATTGTCGAGCCGTTTCTTGGCGGTTTCCAAATCAACCGCATTCAGGTTGTCACCCGACTTGAGCGGCAACTCTCGCAGAATCACGTGAGGTTTTGTCTTTGTATTCCCTTTCAATACAATGCGTCCCACTCGGTAAGGAGTTCCCTCCGTCACATCATACCTGATATTGATCTGGCGCCGGCCCTTGGAATCAACGCCCACTTCCTGAATATCAGGATTCACTTGAGCATCGGCATATCCCCGCGAACCATAGTAACGGCGAATCATAGTCACGTCATCCACCACCTTCTGCAACGAATAGATATCGCCGTCGAGCATACTTAAGCCAGGTTCCAGCTCCTTTTGAGTAAACAACTTCATCGGACCGAAGGATACCCGGTTGACCACGTAGCGGGGGCCTTCGTCAATGAAAATCTTCATATAGAGCCTTTGATTGCCAGCCGAGCCACTGTTTCCATACTGCACGTCGCGCACTTTCATGCGCAGGAAGCCGTGATTCTGATAGTGAGTCCTGATTTGAGCAAGGTCGTCTTCCAGCTGTTCGCGATCAATGCGGCCGGATTTGGTAATCCATGTCAGCGGCCCTTTCTCCTTGGTCTTCATGATCTCGCGCAACTGTTCCGAATCAAAATACTTGTTTCCCTCGAATCTGATACTTACCATGTTGACACGGGGCCCCTCTTTGACATCGAATACGAGATCGACGAATTCGGGTCTTTCTGTCTTGGCATATTCCCAGCCCACCTGCGTATCGGGATAGCGAGCCTCTTGATAATATTTAATAATTCTGGCGCGAGCAGCAGAAAGATTTCTGTCGTTGAGCACCTGCCCTCCAACAAGCTTTGTTTCCTCAGAAAGTTCTTTCGAAGTAAACGCACGGTTGCCTCGGAACCCCACACCACCCAAGAGGTGCGCCGCCGAAACCTCAAACATCACGTGCAATCCATCGGCCTTTTCTTCTACGGCCACCCGCGTATCCGGATCCACCAGCCCTTTTTCGATCAAACGTTCCAAATCGCCATTCACACGAGTCTGGGAATATTTCATCCCCGGACGCGTTGAGATCATATCCTGCAGCCGCCCTATGTCCACCGTTCTATGAGATGTTCTGTACCTGACGGATACATTGGAGATCTTCTTTCCCTCCCAATACGCCTCGCCGGAGAAGATGCCCGATTCAGCCGCCAATTCCCTGACCTGTTCAGAATCGCTCAGCAGCTTGGTCTCATCGCTATCCAGCCGCTGCGCGGCAATTACGGGAGCCGCAGGGGTGTCTGCATCTCGTCCGGCAGAATCGGCCTGATTGCCTTCCGTCCTCGCACGGGTGTCAGCCTCTTGTTGCTCGGCAACCATTGCATCCAGAAACGCATCGCCCGTACTTTGGGCGGCCGCCACCGACAAAGCCAGAGTGGAGCCGGCCGTCCCGGCAAGAAGGAGTTTTTTCGATAGACGAGATTTGAAACGAGACATGTCGCCCTGTTTTAAAGGATTTCCGGCTGCAAGTCAAGACGAAATCCATCATCAGACCACGCCAAGCAACAGCCGCCATTAAAACACTTTTCGGACATGCAGCACCTGAGTTGTCCCATGTATGCGTGTTTCTCCGCTGCCGCAAGACGCCGTCTCAAGCGTCATGGATTTCTGCACAAAGACAAGGGATTCATCTTGGTTCAGGCTGTAAGTCAGAAGGAAGCGAAGGACGGGAGCACAGGAACACATCAAGGAGGACGAGATATACTCATTTTTTTCTTGTCACGAACTTTCATAGATTGTATCGTGGGCGTGCACCGATTCTTTCCATGAACTTGGCTGACATATCCCGCAAATCGCTCGACGATCTTCTGACTTCGCTGGGGTTCGCCCATGAGATCTCCGTCGACGAGAACGATGAAGGCATTCTCTGTCTGAATATCAGCTCTGAAGATGCCAAGTTCATCATCGGGGAGGACGGCGATCGTCTGGATGACCTGCAATATCTCGTCAACCGCATGATTCAGAATGTAGACGCCGCTTTGCCGAGGGTGAGGGTCGATTGCGACCACTACCGCGAACGCAGCGAAGCCAAACTGCTCAAAAAGGCGCGCTCTCTGGCGGAAAAAGTTCTGGCTACCGGGCGTCCGCTGCGCATGCAGCCGCTCAACGCCTACTATCGCCGCCTTGTCCACAATTCTCTTGCAGATGTCGCGGGCGTGGCCACGGAATCCGAGGAAGGGACAAGCCGTTTCAAGAGGATCACCATCCGCCCCGTCTGATTTCCGGTTCGCCATGAACCGCCTCTTTTTTCTTTTATTCTGTTTGCCATGGGGTATCTCCCTCTTGCCGGGCGATGAATTCCGCGTATACGCGGGAAGCGACAAGCCTTCCCGGGACTTAATGCGGCGCCTGCCGGATCTGAAGAGAGACCCCCGTTTTGCCAAGGCGACATGGAAGATTCTGCAAAAGCCAGGCGACGAAAAGACGGGGGATCTCTCTTTCGACGAAGCGGCCATTCGGGACGGCATCCGTTATTTGCCCACTATCGTTTTATCCGATGAGCGCGGCCCTTATGCCAAAGTGATTGGCGCCGTAGCTACCCAGGAGGGGAAAACCTTTGAGGAGCGTCTTTCATCAGCTATGAATGGGAAACGGGCTAATCGCTCTCTGTGGGATCTGCGCCGCCAAGCCGGACTCTACGATGCAAGGCTCTACAATCTGCTGCACCGGGCTCCCCTCATTCCGATGGATGACGCTTCGGCCATCAAATCATTTCTGGAAGAAACCCGCGAACTGATCTCTGAAGAGGCGACAGAAACATCTCTCAGACAATCGCTCCTTCTGAGAGTGGTTTACCCGATGCAGCTGCGCCTTTACATACTGGCGTATGACGGTGCCCACACGCCGGAAAGCGAACGGCATTTCCTCGAGGCCATCGCCACTCTGGAACAGATCCGAGATATAGACCCACGAACGGAATCCGGACGAGAAGCCCACCGCCTTCGCGAAGAAATGCGCCGCGAACGCCTCCGGGCCTCCAAATACGATTGACATTCGGTCGGTTCAACAGAACACTTCCCTTCGATCGGCACATCTCGTTTTCTTATGGGAAAAAGAGAAGAACTGAGCGGCGCCCTCCGCAGCACAAGCTGCTTCGATTGTTCCTCTCCAAACTCAAAAGCATGTGACAGTGCGCCCGTGAACTGTCTGTATCGGGAGAACACGAACCGGATCCTGAGACGCGTCTCATCGGCACCTCATTGGCAGATCGCGGAAGTGTTCTCACAGACGACACAATCCATCGGAAATGCATGGAGCAAGCGCCACGCCTTCTTCGGAACAGTTATTCCAACTTCTTGAACAGTGCCGCGGCATGGGTTACCATCCAAGCCGAGTCACGAACACACCCATCAAATCCCATGAAAATCAAGGAAAATATATTGAATGCGCTCAATGGACAGATCAAGGCAGAATTTGATTCGGCGTTTCTCTATCTATCCATGGCGGCTGACATGTACAAAATCGGTCTGGACGGAATAGGCCACTGGCTGTATGTGCAATATCGCGAAGAACAGGATCATGCCCTGAAAATTTTCAACTATCTTGTGCAGCGCGGCGAGAAGCCCGAACTCCTTGCCTTGGAGCAGCCTGTATACGAATGGGAAGAGCCGTGCGACATTTTTCGTCTGGCGTTGGAACATGAACAATTTGTAACAAGAAGCATCAATGAGCTTGTATCCCTCGCCAAGAGTGAAGAAGATTACGCCACGGATGTCTTCCTTCACTGGTACGTCATGGAACAAATCGAAGAGGAACGGCAAGTGCAGGATATTCTCGATAAAATCCGAATGGCCGGGGAAAACGGAAATGGACTTCTCTTCATCGACGATGAACTTTCCGAACGAAAATATGAACCGATAGATCAAGAAACAGACTGAACGCCCGGGAGCTTGCCGGCCTCATCTCCCCAGCGTCCGACGCCCTCATGGTACGGCTCCGCATGCGATGCGATCCGTCTCATCGGTTACTCAAATGAGGCTGTGCCCCGCTTTTGCATTGCAAAAGGCGAAAGGCGCGTGTAGAATAAAAGCGTGTTCAACGTGGACGAACAGATTGCCGGGCTTCGGGAACCAGCCTTGCGCGCCTATCGCGCCATGGTGATGGCGCGGACGTTCGAAAGCAAGATTTCAGCTCTGTACAAGGCGGGCAAAATCATGGGCGGCGTATTCCTGGGGCGCGGCCACGAAGCGATTGCCGCATCGGAAGGCGTTTTTCTGCAACGGGGACGCGATGTTTACACCCCTTTCATCCGGGAACAGGCCGGGCGCTGCGCATGGGGCTATCCGGTCCTTGAAAGCGCCAGAGCCTATTTCGGCTCGGCGCTCGGCCGCATGAAGGGGCGGGACGGCAATGTGCACTGGGGGTTTCCGGAGGAAGGCAATCCCGCGCCGATCAGCCATCTGGGTTCCGGAATCGCGGTCGTGGCCGGCTGCATGCTCGCCAAGCGCATGAAAGGTGAAACCGGCTGTGTAGGCGTGGCCTGCTACGGCGACGGCACGACGTCTACAGGGGCGTTTCACGAGGCGGCAAATCTGATCGCTGTCGAAAAGCTGCCCGTAATCATCGTCGTCTCCAACAATCGCTTTGCGTATTCCACTCCCAACGAGCATGAATTCGCCTGCGCCAGCCTGCTTGACCGCGGGAAGGGATATGGCATCGCCACCCATGAATGCAACGGCACCAATCTGCTCGAAACACTGGCTGTGATGAAGGCCGCCATCGGAAACGCCCGCAGGGGGAAGGGGCCTCAATGGGTGCTGGCCAACACGCTGCGCATGTGCGGCCATGGCGAGCATGACGACGCCTCATATATTCCCGCCGCGCTGAAGGCGCATTTCCCCGATCCGCTGGAAGTCGCCCGAAGCCAGATGCTGGAGCAGGGGTGGATGACCGAGAGTGAAATAGAGGAGCTCGCGGGCGCATGCGCCCGCGAGGTACAGACCGCCGTGGCTCAGGCACAGAAAGAGCCCGGCCCGGATCCCTACGGAGAGTGGTGCGCCACCTCTTGGAACCCCTGCTATTGAATCCATTTGCCGAACGTTATGAGCGTAACTTACATCGATGGAATACACGCAGCTCTCGGGGAGCTTTTGCACGACGATCCGGACGTGTTCATCTATGGACAGGACATCGGCAAATTCGGCGGAGCTTTCAAGGCAACCAAGGGATTCAAAGAGCTCTACCCCGATCGCGTACTCGACGCGCCCATCAGTGAAGACGCCATGGTCGGCTTGGGCATCGGCGCCGCGCTCGAAGGCAAAAAACCCATCATCGAAATGCAGTTCGCCGACTTCGGCACGATCGGTCTCAATCAGTTCGGCAACAATGCAGGCGCTCATTTCTTCCGCACGGGCATTCCTCTCAACATCACCCTGCGCATGCCCTGCGGAGGCACACCGGGAGGCGGCCCTTTTCACAGCCAGTGCCTCGAAACATTGTTTGCCCACTATCCGGGCGTGCATGTACTGACGCCGGCCACCGTGGCCGACGCCTACGTGATGATGAAAGATGCCGTGGCCATTCCCGACCCGGTGGTCTTCATGGAGCACAAGTTCCTCTATCGCTGGCTCAAAGCGGACACATTCCGCGACGAGAACCCCCTGCCCCCCGGAAAAGCCCGCATCGCGCGGCAGGGAAAGCACGCCACCCTCGTTGCCTACAGCGCGATGGTGCCCGAGGCTCTGCGGGCGGCCGACGAACTCTTTGCCAAATCCGGATACGACGTCGAAGTGGTTGACCTGCGCAGCGTGAAACCCATCGACAGCGACACCGTGATTGCCTCTGTGGCCCGCACCGGGCGGCTGCTGGTGGTCTCGGAAGATTTTCCCTGGGGAGGCGCGGCGGCCGAAGTGGTCGCACGCGTCGTGGCCGAGGGATTCCATCTGCTGGATGCCCCGCCCATGCGCCTCACCGCCAAAGACACTCCCATCCCTTCCCACCCCACTCTCTGGAAGGCCCATCGTCCGACGATGGAATCCATCACCGCCGCTATTCGCCATTTGCTCAGCCTTTAACTTGTAACGTCATGCCCAAGGTTCCCATTCTGATGCCTCAACTCGGCGAATCCATCGCCGAAGCCACGGTTCTGCGACTGCTGGCAGCCGTCGGCGACACCGTCGAAGCCGATCAGGAAATTTTCGAAGTCGAAACAAACAAGGCCACCATGGGCGTTACAACATCCTGCGGCGGCGTCATCGACAGTATTCTCGTACAGGAAGGGCAAGATGTTGTCGTGGGCGCCAACATGGCTCTCATTGAAGCGACAGAAGAGGAAATCGAGCGTTCGGGCGCCACACCGCTCGGAGCCGACGGAACGATTCCCCAGCTTGAAATGAGCCCCGAAACGGTGCCCGAGCCTGCCGCAGGGAAGAAAGATCATGCGCACTTCCAAACCTCCGGAGAGTATATCGAAGAGTCTTCCCTCAAGGTGCAGGCCAGCGTGCGCGGTCTCCCCGTACCCGTGGGCATGAAGGGTGCGCACTACCTTTCGCCCCGCATGAAGGCCCGGATGGATGAGCTCGGCCTCACCGCCTCGGACATCGCCTTTATTGTGGGATCCGGAGCGGGCGGAAGAGTGACGATCGACGATCTTGAATCCTTTCTTGAATATGTGGAGGGCTGGCCCTCCCGCCCCGCTTCGCACATGCGGCGCTCGGTGGCGGACTCCATGCGCCGGAGCTGGACGCGTCCGATCGCCTCGGCAGGGCGTCCCATCTACATGGATCCCATCATTACCCACCGCCGCAACCATCCCCGCAAACCCGGCGTCACGCTTTACTTCGTGCGCGCGCTGGCGCTGGCGCTGGCCGAATCTCCCGAGTGCGCCGGCTATCTCGTAGGGGGGCGTATTCTCACCCCCAAAGCAATCGATATCGGAGTGGCCGCCCGCGTGGCGGATGGAGTCATGGTTCCTGTAATGCGCAGCGTCAACGAACACTCGCTCGACGAACTGATCGATGAATACAACAAAAACGTCGCGCAGGCGCGCAATCGCCGCCTGGACGCCAAGTATCAACAGGGCGGCATCGCCACCGTCACAAACTTCGGCGGGTTCGGCCTCACTTTCGCCTCACCCATGCCCCTGCCCAGCGAAAGCCTCATCCTCGGCGTGGGGGCTGTGAGCAAAGTGCCCGTGTGGAGCGAGGAAGTGGAGGCGTTCATCCCCGTCTCTCAGGCCAACATCGTCACCTCTTTCGATCATCGGGTGGTGGACGGCGGTGATATCGGGCGCCTTCTCCAGCGCGTGGCCGATTATCTGCAGCGCCCTGAATATCTGTGATCATTCCGATGGAGCCCATGCGCAGTACATTCGGCATTGTCGCCGGTAACGGGGCCTACCCCGCCACTCTCATCCGCGCAGCACGGCGACAAGCGCCGCAGACGAAAATCGTGGGCATCGGCTTTCGCGGCGAAACGCGGGACGAAGTGGCGAACCTCTGTGACGAATTCGAATGGTTTCATGTGGGGCAGCTTGTCAAGCCCCTGCAATTCATGCTGCGCCATGGCGTCAGCGAAGCCGTGATGGTCGGGCAGATCGATCCTTCAAACCTCTTCAATCTCCGCCCTGATCTGCGCGCCCTCGTCCTTCTCGCGAAATTGAACAGGCGCAACGCCGAGACGATTTTCGGCATGGTGGCCGACGAAGCCGAGCGCAAAGGAATTCATGTACTTCCCGCCACTACCTACATGGAGGAGTTTCTTCCCTCTTCCGGTCCGATCGCCGGACCGCAGCCCAATGCACGCCAAATGGAAGACGCCCGTTACGGCATCGCCATCGCCAAGGAGATCAGCCGGCTGGATATAGGTCAGAGCGTGATCGTGCGCCATGGCACCGTCCTTGCCGTCGAAGGTTATGAAGGCACAAACGCCTGCATCAGGCGCGGCGGCGAGCTGGGGCACAGCAAACACGTCACCCTCGCCAAGGTCGCCAAACCCAACCACGATATGCGCTTCGATGTTCCTTGCGTGGGCGCCTCAACCATAGAGACCTGCATCTCCGCCGGCATTGAACAGATTGCCGTGGAAGCCTGCCGGACGCTCCTTTTGGAGGAAGAACAGGTGCGCGAACTCTGCAGAAAACACAAAATCGCTCTCCACGCGCTCTGAAGAAGCGGCAATGCGCCGCCCCCCGAATTCTCCCTGGGGGTTCATTATATAACCCCTTGCCGGGCTCAGGAAGAAAGATCCTCTCGAAAAAGAGCGGAAGAAGAGAACGATGCACTTCCTTGTCCTCTTCCCCGATACAGTGCAGACCATGAGGGAAGTTGTCTGTCGCCTCATCTTGCAGAAGAGGGAAATCCGTTCATGTCAGAGAAAACAGACAGCGCGGGAACCCCCGCGCTGTCTGCCGGAAATTGAATTCTCTGTTTAATCAGAAATTATAGATCAAATCGACGCCGATGGAAAACTGGAAATGATCCACCGCCTCGCCCCAGTCGGCTCGATCGATCTTTTTCGCATTGTTGCCCGACCAAGAAGTCTGAACCCACGGCACGATCTGAAATTTCGCATCACGCCCCATGGAACCGTTCAAACTGTAGGGGAGAAACTCAAGGCGCAGGCGCGTGGCGTCAAAACCTTCGGCGCCGCCGGCCCAGTACCCCAAGGAGTAGCTTTGTCCCACGCTGAAGGCTACATCGAAGCCGAGATCACCCTGCGAGGGGATGGGATCCTGCCAGCGATACCCCACATGCAAATCGCCAAAAAGCCCCGTCAATCCCTGAAAACCGAGCCCGACGAGAGCCCCGCCGAAAAATCCCTGCTGATTGTCGTTGTAATTCAGCGAGACATTGATATCTTCCGCAATGCGGTGAGGCGCCTTATCCCGTTCGCGTGCAAGGTAGCCTTCCAGTCCGCCATAGAGGAGCTCATAGCCTGCACGCAGTTTGAGATTGGGCAAAAGCTCTTTCGTCAAGCCATAGCCCAAATTGAACACTGGCGCGTCCCCCAAAGCATCGCCCGCTCCATAAATGACACCAAGCCCCACATTGACTTCCTGCCCCAATCCCATGCCAAAGAGATTGTCGCCGCCCGGACGCAGCGTAAGGTCGAACGAACTCCAGCCGTAATTGGAAAGAGGGTTGGTCACCCCCATGCCGCGCACCTCGTAGTTGGTGGAATAAAGATTGACTCTCAAGGTGGCCCACGAGCTGCTGCGATATGTGTCCGGAGATTGGGTTACAGGAGAGGAGTAGCCGGGAGCAGGCGCTTCCGGAGAGTAATCCGTACCGACTGAGACTGACGTGTAGCTCACAGGCCCCGATGGAATCGAAGGAGCCGTTTCCACCGCGGAGACAGTGAATAAGGATGCCGCCCCGATAGCGGGCAAGAAAAGACAGTTCTTCATAACCATGGAGTTTAACAAAAGTTGGGCTTTTGGCAAGCTCAATTATTCGACAATGCCGCTTCCTCTGCCGAACGGGGTGACAGAGAACGACCGAACACCTCGGAACAGCGGCCGCTCCGCTCAAGCATAAGACGGCGGGAAACGGGAAGCACATCGCGTGAAAGCCGATCATAATGCAGCCGATCACGAAAATAATCCACCGCGCTCTTGGAAATGGCGAAAATATGTTTCAGCCCCAGCTGGCGGGCGCGCTCTTCGGCAAAACGGCACAAGGCGCGGCCATAGCCGTGACCCTCGTGGTTCTTTTTAATGTAGAGACATCCGAGCTCGGCGCAATCGTCTTCCGGATAAGGATAGATGGCCACACAGCCCACAATGCTCTCATCGAGAGTGAAAACAAAATAGCTGTCAATACGGGCGAAGATATCTTCATAACTGCGGTCAACGAGGGCGGAATCGACTACGCTGCGGGCAATCATCGAAAGAAGGCACGGAATATCATCCACTGACAAGGGACGAATCTCCCTATACGAGTCCGTATGCACCATCGTCCCCACGCCTTCCTCCGAAAACAACTCGTCGCCCAGCACGCCGCGTGAACGGCCGTTAAGCAGATGCACGCGGGGAATGCCCGACCGACATGCCCCAGCTGCCTGCAAGAGAAGTTCCCGATCAGTAACCCCTTCAAGAGCGGCCACATCCTTTTCCAAAATGGAAAAAATCGGAGATCCGTCTTTTTTCGGCACTTGGTTGTCCAGCAAGACAATATATTTGGCTGCACCGAGAGAAAGCGCCAAGCTCACCGAAGCACGGTCAAAAGCGCCCTCGCCTCCCGCCGTAACAACGGGAATTTGACTGCGCCCCAGTATTTCGCGGACGCGCCGGAAGGCAACATCGCCGGAGGCAAGCGACTCCGCCACACAGGCAGAACGCATCTCACAAATTTGTGTACGCTTGTAGAGAGGCTCCAGTTCGTCTCCTTCCGCCACGACCACAAGACGCACACCGATTTCCTGCAAAGCGGCGAGGTCAAGCAGCGCATCCACCAGTTCAACCGACGCCAACAGGGGGTCAGCAATGTGAACAATGAAGAGCTTGCCGCGGAAATAAGGCACATACTCCAATACGGAGCGAATGTTCACAACGCCCATGACTCACGGTCTGTCAGCGTGAAAATGTCCCGTTGCGTTCACCCTCTTCGCCTCCGGCATCAAACGAACCGAGAGTTTCAGAAGCGGCGGCTCCTTCGCCGGCCGATTCAGAGTCAGCTGCCGCATTTTCTTCCGAGACATTCCACTCTTCTCTACGAATATTGACGATTTTTTTCCTCTTCGGGAAAACAATGGGTTTTTCCTTCTTCATCGCACGGGGAATCCCTGCCGACGAAGCGGAAACAGAGCCCCCATACATCACGGAAGAAGCGGGGACTTCCCCGGAAGCGGAGAACTCCGGCGCCATGACCGCATCGCGTTCCGCCCCGGCGGCCTTGAGACCTGCCACCTTTCCTCGCAACGCCGCCAGCAAATCGCCGCCCCCGAGCAGACTTCCCAAGGTATTGTCCGCGCCATTTTCGGAATCGGCCTCGCCATCGTTTCGGGGCAAGGATGCGAGAAAATCTTCGAAGGCATCGAGATTGGTCGTACTGCGGAAGAGATTGTTCATGGTCTCCATTTCAATATTGCTCACAAGGGCTTCGAACATCTTGTACGCCTCGCTTTTGTATTCGATCAGCGGATCTTTCTGTCCTTGAGCGCGCAGGCGCACCCCTTCGCGCAGCGCGTCCATGTCGGTAAGATGCTGCTGCCAGAGCTTGTCAATGGCCTGCAGGAGGATTTGCCGTTCCATGTGATCGAGATATTCGGCACGTTCCCGGCTCACTTTCTCCTCATAGGTTCCGCGTACGGCAGATATGATGAAATTGGCTGATTCTTCAATGGTCTTGTTGCCGAAATCAGCTTGTTTCGCACTCCAGCCCAGCGGGAAGGTAGAGTTGACCCAGGAAAGCAGTTCAGACGGGCGGATGTCTCCGTTCTCGTCGGGGGTGAGGAACTCTTCGCACTTCCGGTTTACCACACTATCGAGAATCTCGTAGATGAGTTCGCGCGGATCTTCATAGGTCAGAGCACTGTTACGGTTGCCGTAAACAATTTCGCGCTGTTTGTTCATGACATCGTCATAATCAAGCACATGCTTGCGCCACATATAATTGCGCTGCTCCACACGTTTTTGTGCGCCCTCGATGATTTTGTTCATCAGAGAATTTTCCACCGCCTCGCCATCCTTCATGCCGAAGCGGTCCATCATTTTTGTCATGCGTTCGGATCCTCCGAAATTGCGCATGAGATCGTCCTCAAAGGAAAGGAAAAATTGGGAGGCGCCCGGATCACCCTGGCGGGAACAGCGGCCGCGCAATTGTCTATCGATGCGGCGCGATTCATAGCGCTCGGTTCCCAGCACAAAGAGGCCGCCCAGCTCAGGAACGCCGGAGCCCAATTTGATGTCCGTACCCCGCCCCGCCATATTGGTGGAAACGGTTACGGCACCCCGCCGCCCCGCCTGTGCAATAATGTCCGCTTCTCTCTGGTGATTCTTGGCATTCAACACCTGATGAGGGATTTTCACGCGCTTGAGCATACGCGACAACGTTTCGGAGGCGTCCACGCTTGCCGTACCGATCAACACGGGCTGTCCCGCTTGATGAAGTTCTTGTATCTTAGCCACCACCGCATTGAATTTCTCTCTGCGCGTCTTGAACACGAGATCATTGTAATCATGCCGGATACAGGGTTTGTTCGTGGGGATCGGCAAGACATCAAGTTTGTATATATCATGAAATTCGGCAGCTTCCGTTTCGGCCGTGCCAGTCATGCCCGCCAACCGTCGATAAAGGCGGAAATAGTTCTGAATGGTAATGGTGGCATACGTCATGTTTTCGCGCTCCACTTCCACTCCTTCCTTGGCCTCAACGGCCTGGTGCAATCCATCGCTCCATCGGCGCCCAGGCATTTCGCGGCCGGTGTTCTGGTCGATGATGATCACTTTCCCCTCGCGCACCACATATTCCACGTCTTTCTCGTAAATGGTGTACGCTTTAAGCAACTGGGAAGTGGTATGCAGGCGCACGCCCGTTTCATCGAGGCGCTTGAGCACTTCTTTCCTCCTCGCCTCCTTCTGGTCGGGAGAAAGAGTGTTGTCTTCATCGATATTCACGAACTCCGAACCCACATCCGGCAGCACGAAATCCTGCGGACGTCCGGGAGCGATCAATTCTCTCCCCTTCTCCATGAGATCGGCATCGTGGGTTTTTTCATCCACCGTGAAAAAGAGCTCCTCTTTCAGGGCATAGAGCTCACGCTTGCGGGTATCCTGGTAGAGGTAGGTCTCAAACTTTTCCAGCATGCGGCGATAATCCGGATTTTCCATTGCACGCTTGAACTGCCTGTTTTTCGGCGAGCCCTGCTTCACCTTGAAGAACAGGCGTCCCGCCTCCTCATTGCGTCCGGAATCCGCACACTCTATCGCCTCAGTCATCAGTTCGTTGCAGAGCAGAACCTGCTTTTTGACCACCTTCTCAACCAGCGGCTTGAGCGTATCATACTGCTGTTCGTATTCAAGCACGGCAGGCCCGGAAATGATCAAAGGCGTGCGAGCCTCATCAATCAGAATGGAATCCACCTCGTCGATAATGGCAAAATAGTGTCCGCGCTGCACCTGATCTTCACGTCTGTTGGCCATGCCATTGTCGCGCAGGTAGTCAAACCCGAATTCCGCATTGGTGCCGTAGGTGATGTCGCAGTTATACTGCTCGCGGCGCAGATCGGAGGGCATCATGCTCTGAATGCACCCTACAGTGAGACCGAGGAATTGGAAAAGTGCGCCCATCCACATCGAGTCCCGCCGGGCGAGATAGTCGTTGACTGTCACCACATGCACCCCGAGCCCCGTGAGAGCGTTCAGGTAGACCGGCAGCGTGGCCACCAGCGTCTTGCCTTCGCCTGTGGCCATTTCCGCGATGAAGCCGCGATGCAGGGCTATACCGCCCAGCAGCTGTACGTTAAAATGGATCATGTCCCACTTCATCGCGGTGCCGCAGACATTGATATCCGCGCCGAACATGGCACGGGCGCCTGCTTTCACCACGGCAAATGCTTCAGGGAGTATCTCTTCGAGATACTTCGCGCGACGGGTCTCAAAGCGAGGCTCCAGCTCGGCAAAGACCGACTTTCCCATCTCAATTGATGCCGGCGAAGCCTCGATCTCGGGCAATTTGGGGAACAGATCGGAAAGCGCTTCAAAACGCCCGTTCAGCAGAGCAGCCCACTCTTTCAACTGCTCTTCCGGTGCATTCGCCACCACGCTTCTCGGCGGCAGCACCATGGGGGTGAAGCGATGCAGATACTTCTGCCATCCGCGTGTCTTCTTCTGCAAAAAATCCTGATCCACGGACCCCCAAGATTCCTCGATCTTCACAATCCGATCAACGACAGGCCTCAAGCGGCGCACTTCACGCTGGTTCTTCGAACCGACTATTTTCGTCAATATCCACTTAATCATAATATTGAAATGCGTTTCTCCACGCAACAGCACCCATCCCGGCCCGCAACGAGGAGAAGCGGCATTCTATCCCATTGAGACGGCTCATGCAAGCCTTGCTTTTATTTCCATGGCGGCACAGCAAGCATTTATCCGTTATCCGGCAGTATGACGAATCGATCATTGGAGGCAAATTCCCCCGGATTTCTTTTTTTGCCGGCAACTATGGGAATCCCAAGGCGGAGCGGCAATTGCAAAGATCGCCGAAAGTGCGCCTTCCGCAATTCCGGCCGCCTTTTGTCAGACTGGACAAAGACAGCCATCTCATCTGACGCCGGACTGAGATTTCAAGCCAAACAGCCGCCGCTCCGCGTGATTGTGCCTGCCCGCTCCTTCGTTTGACTGTACAACAAGGGTGCGGCTCCTGAAACTTTCACTGAGAGACGGGGTTTCACAGCTATCCCGCACATCTTACTCATGACAAGATCTTCTTTGTTCACAGCCGCGCTCATCTCTCTGCTGCCCGCCCAGGAAACGCCCGGGCCGCCGCCGCCCGAACCGGAGCACAGGGAGAGCCCTCCCATGGGCTCTCCGCTTCAGAGGGGGTGGCAAAAAGAAGGCATGCGCCTGTTCATGGAAAAATATGACAAGGATCGGGACGGCAGGCTCAATGAAGCCGAGCGCAGGGAAGCGGAAGCGGATGCAGCCATTCTATTGA
Source organism: Akkermansiaceae bacterium (assembly GCA_021200315.1). GTDB lineage: Bacteria > Verrucomicrobiota > Verrucomicrobiia > Verrucomicrobiales > Akkermansiaceae > Akkermansia. The sequence goes on along the minus strand of JAJQGU010000014.1, from coordinate 837 downwards.
GAGCCAAAAAAGAAGCAATATTGGACCGATACGATGCAAACGGCAACGGCCGGCTCGAACCGGAGGAATTGGCGGCCATGCGGAGCGGATGGGAACAGCAGAATCCCGGCATCGGACGGCGCGTACGCCATAAAATGCGCAATTCCAGGCGCGACGAACGGCTTGATCTTCTCCGGCGTTTCGACAAGGATGGCGACGGCCAATTGAACGAAGAAGAAAAGGCCGCCCTTCACCAATGGATTCAAGAGTATCATCAAGAGCGGCACGACGGCGTTCCTCGTCCCTCTTTCCCGGATCTTCCTCCCCGACAGGAAGCGCCTCAAAAAAGCGCGGAACCGCATCCTGCCCCGCGCGGCGAGGGCGGACGCCTTCCACGGACGGGCAACACCCTGCCCTATCCCGTTGAAGGCATATTGATTGAAGCGCTCATTCTCGAAAGATACGACACGGACCGCGATGGACGAATCTCTGAAGAAGAAGCTCAAGCCATTCCTTCGCAAGACAGGCCATAGGCTCTTCCCGAATGAGAGCGGAGACGATTGCCAATCTTAGCTGCCTGCTTAGTCTTCGGCGTTGCAGCCAGCTACCAACTTCGGCTTGAGACCGGCCTGAAAGACCGCCCGCGCATGCATGCGGTACTCCGGCTCTCCCTCAAGCACCTGCACCTCTGTGCCTGGGGCAAATTGAGCGCAGTAGTGCGAAGAGTGAAGTTTGATGAGACGGGAAATCCGGAATCGGAGCGGGGCGTCTCAAACTCAATAACTTTGTTCCGGGAGAACGAAAGGTGGAGCAGGCATCCGAAGAGAGGTGCCAACGCCCAGCGGATTTTGAATCCGC
>JAJQGU010000001.1 GCA_021200315.1 Akkermansiaceae bacterium | reverse complement strand
CCGCCACCCGCGGCCTCAAGGGCAATGCCTCTAATTCCCATCCACTGTGACCTCTTCCCCTGCCATTTCTCTCGTCACCGTCTGCCGCAACAGTGCGCCCTCGCTGGGGGACACGCTGCGCAGCGTCCTGGCGCAGACCTGGCGCGATCTGGAGTACATCGTCGTGGATGGCGCGAGCACGGACGGCACGCCGGAGTTGCTCCGCCGCTTCGAACCGCGTTTCGGGGGGCGAATGCGCTGGCTCTCCGAGCCGGATGCGGGCATTTACGACGCCATGAACAAGGGGCTTTCTCTCGCCGCGGGGCGCGTCGTCGGCTTTCTCAATGCGGACGACTATTACCAGGGGCCGGAGGTGCTGGCGCGCATCGCGGCGGCTTTCGCCGCCCATCCGGAGGCGGACGCCGTGCATGCGGATCTCGACTTCATCGACGCGCGGGGCCGCGTGGTGCGCTCGTGGACCGGCTCCCCCTACCGCCCGGGCGCGTTCCAGCGCGGCTGGATGCCCGCCCACCCCACCTTCTACTGCAAGGCGTCGTGCTTCGCGCGCTTCGGCGCCTTCGACCCCGCCATCGGCAGCGCGGCGGACTTCGAGCTCATGCTCCGCTTCATCGAAAAGCACCGCATCGCGACCCGCTACCTCCCCCTCCGCGCCGTCTTCATGCGCCTCGGCGGTTCCTCCACCTCGTCCCTCCGCGCCGTCCTCCGCAACACGCGCCAGAACCGGGCCGCCTTCCGCAAAAACGGCCTCCCCTGCCCGTGGCACTACGCGCTGAGCCGCTTCAGAAGCAAGATTTCACAAATCGCGCAGGTCAGGGCGGCGCGGCGTGGGGAGCGCACATCCCTTGATACAGAGAAATTATGAACATAGTTGTTGTAGGAACAGGATACGTTGGCCTGGTCACCGGCACATGTTTTGCCGAAATGGGCAATCAGGTGACCTGCGTCGATACTGATCAGAACAAGATAGCCAAGCTCCGCCAAGGCGTGGTGCCTATTTACGAGCCTGGGCTTCAGGAAATGGTGATGCGCTGCTCTCAGGCAGGCAGGCTTCTCTTCACCGAATCTCTGCCGGAATGCTTGGATGAGGCGGACATCGTCTTCTCCGCCGTCGGCACTCCCCCGGATGACGACGGCAGCGCGGATCTGCGGCATGTATTGAGCGTGGCGAAAACCTTCGGCGAGCACGTCAGAAAGTATACCCTGCTGGTTACCAAATCCACCGTGCCGGTCGGCACTGCGCAGAAGGTGGCGCAGACCGTGCGCGAAGCTCTGCGGGCTAGGGGTGAGGACGTCCCCTTCGACGTGGCGTCCAACCCCGAGTTCCTCATGGAAGGCTCCGCCATCCGTGACTTCATGCGCCCTGACCGCGTGGTGATAGGCGTGGAGAGCGAAAAAGCCAAAGGATTGCTCACCAAGCTATACCGTCCGTTTCTGCTCAACAATTTCCGCGTTATTTTCACAGACATCTCCTCAGCGGAGATGATCAAGTACGCCGCCAACTCCATGCTGGCCACGCGCATTTCATTCATGAACGACATCGCCAACCTCTGTGCGCTGATGGGTGCGGATGTCGACATGGTGCGGAAAGGCATCGGATCAGACAGCCGCATCGGCGGGAAATTCCTCTATCCCGGCTGCGGGTACGGCGGCTCCTGTTTCCCCAAGGACGTGAAGGCTCTCATCAGGACGGCGGAGAAGAACGGCTATGAGATGAAGGTGCTCAAGGCGGTGGAGGCCGTCAACGAGCGGCAGAAATCCATCCTGTTCGACAAGCTTTCCCGACACTTCCAAGGTGAGCTGGCGGGCAGGAAGATCGCTCTGTGGGGGCTTTCCTTCAAGCCCGGTACAGACGACATGCGGGAGGCCACCTCCCTCGTGATGATCCGGCTCCTGATGGAGGCGGGTTGCCGCGTACGCGTGTACGACCCTGCGGCGATGTGCGAGTGCCGCCGCCGCATCGGAGATGACGTGGAATACGCTGCGGACATGTATGACGCCGCGCTGGACGCCGACGCCCTGCTCCTGCTGACGGAATGGGAACAGTTCCGCATGCCCAGTTGGGGAGTGTTGAAGCGCACTATGAACCAGCCTTTGGTGCTTGACGGCCGCAACGTTTATGATGGCTCCGACGTGCGGGATGAGGGCTTCGAGTACTACCGGATCGGATGAATTGCATGAAGAAGATAGCTGTATATGGAAAATTCCTCGACTTGCTGAGACTGGCGCTCCCATATCTGCACAAGTCCATCTGGTTTAATTTTCGCTACTTTCCGTTCCGGCAGGCTGTCAGGCTGCCGGTGCTCATCCTTTCGAAAAGCTCTCTGACATTGGGCGGAAAATGTATTCTTGACGTTCCCAGGGCGCGTTTCGGCATGATCAAGCTCGGCCAGAATTTCCATACCAATCGCCCCGATACGGGGTTCTTCTTCTGCAATTACGGAGGAACAGTCCGCTTTTCCGGTAGCAGCAGCTTCGGGCGCTGCTGTTGCATCACCATCGGGAAAAAGGGTGTTCTGAAAGTGGGGGACAATGTCGTCATGACCTATGGCGCGTTGATCTACGCGTACCACTCCATCGTCATAGGGAACCGAGTACGTGTAGGGTGGGATTCCGTACTCATGGACACGTCTTTCCATTTTACGAAAACTCTCGCCGGCGGCAGGTCGAGGGGCTACGGCTCTGTCGAGATCGGTTCCGATGTATGGATTCCCGCTTTCTGCCGCCTTCTGCCCAATGCCAAACTGCCCGATTACTGCATTATCGGGGGGGGATCGATCGTCAACAAGGACTATTCCGATTGCCCAACCCATATTTTGCTTGCAGGTAATCCTCTGAAAATAAAGAAACAAGGAGTTTATCGAGACTTTGATGACGACAATGCTGAAAGTTGATGCAGGCCAGATACGCGTCAGGGTATCCATACCAACATGCCGCCCATGAATCAGCCGTCTGGAGAGAAGATGTCGGTGCGTATCAGAAATGGCTTCATCTGGAGTCTTCTGGAGAATTTCTCTCTGTCGGGGATAAGATTCATCATCGGAGTCCTCATGGCGCGTATGCTCGTGCCTTCCGATTACGGCATGATAGGCATGCTGACTGTATTCATGGCTGTTTCGGATCTGCTGATCAATGGCGGTTTGAGTTCTGCGCTGAACAAGATGCCGCAGAGGACGGAGAAAGATTTTTGTACGGCTTTTTTGTTCAATTTGTCGATAGCTTTTTTTCTGTACGGCACTTTGTTTTTCTGCGCTCCGCTCATTGCCGATTTCTATCGTATTCCTCTCTTGGAATCACTGACGAGAGTGTTTTCGCTTACTCTCATCATCAATGCGCTGAGCGTCATTCCGATGACAAAGCTGCAGATAGAGCTTAGTTTCAGAACGATATCCGTCATCAATTTGGTGGTCGCCATCGTGAATGGAATTGCGGGAGTGAGCATGGCTTTCAACGGCTATGGTGTCTGGGCGTTGGTCTATTCCACCATTATTGCCAATAGCATTCGCGTACTCATTCTCCTTGCCCTGGTACGATGGATTCCGACGGGATTTTTTTCATACGCGTCGTTCAAGAGCATGTTTTCTTACGGAGGCAAGCTTCTGCTGGGGCTTTTGGTGGAAACGCTGTATTCCAACATCTACCCTCTTGTGATCGGGAAAGTCTATTCCGCAGAGGCTTTGGGCTATTACTCGCGGGCGCGGGGATATGCCGATCTTCCGGCGGCTACGTTCACCATGATGGTGTACCGGGTGTGCTTCCCCGCTTTCTGCGCCCAGAACAGCGACCGGGAAAAAATGCTTGTATCCTATGCAGGTGTCATGAGGAAGGTCGCCTACATCATTTTCTTGGTGATGATCCTGCTGCTGACTCTTGCCAAACCGTTGATTGTCGTCGTGGTGACGGCCAAATGGCTGGACAGCGCACCTCTGCTCCAGATCCTTTGCCTCGCGGCATTGTTCCTGCCTGTTCTGGAGGTCAATATTTCCCTCATCAAGGCGCTGGGAGACGCGTCCGCTGTCCTGAAGATCCAATTCGTCAGCAAAGCGGCGGGTGTGCTTGTACTGGCTCTCACGCTGCATTACAGCGTCACCGTCATGTGCTGGGGCGCGGCCATCATATCTCTGCTCACCGCTGTCGTCAACTTCATCTGGACCAGAAAAGTGACGGGTTGTTCCCTGCGCCGTCTGCTGAAACCCTTCTGGATTCCTCTCGTCAGCGGCGCGGCTATGTATGTCATCGCCGCGTCGGCTGTTTCAGTCACAGAGAATCCCTATCTTCAATGCCTTTTCGGCTCTCTGGCCGGAGTCGCCGCCTATGTGGCGGTCTCCCTCCTGATGGGATTTCGCTTTTCGTCCTTTGGAAAAAACGAACCGATTCACGATAACGATTGAATTTCGCACAATCAAAAACCATGATACCCAAGATCATCCACTACAGCTGGTTCAGCGGCGATCCCTATCCTGAATGGATAGAGGACTGCATCCGCACCTGGAAGGAGCTGCTCAGAGATTATGAGTTTGTTCTGTGGGACAGGGCCAGTCTCGCTCAAATCGACAGTTCCTTCGTCCATGAAGCTGTATCCGTCCGGAAATGGGCCTTCGCCGCCGACTACGTACGATTGTACGCACTGTACCATCAAGGAGGCGTTTGGCTGGATACGGACGTGGAGATGTTCCGCCCCTTCGATGCCGTGCTGGATTGCGACATGTTCATCGGCAAGGAATCCTGGCCGGACAGCGACGGTCATGTCTACCTCACCTCGCATTGTTTCGGCAGCGTCCCCGGCCACCCCTTCGTCAAGGAATGTCTGGATTATTATACGGACAGACATTTCATCCTCCCGCAATCCGATGAGAGGGGAACGTCCGGGCTCGACATGACGACCATCTCCCGCATGCAGGCGGAGAAGGCTCGTGCCTATGGTTTTGACTGGGAAGGGAAGCACATGGACAAAAGCCAGACACTTTCCAACGGCGTTCGCGTTTATCCCTCCTACTGCTTCTGCCGTCCGCAGTACACATCTATGAACAAAGTTTTTTGCATCCACCGCTGCGCGGGTGCGTGGAGGGACAAGGAAGGTGACGGCCGCAGTCTGACGGAGCCCAAAACCATGACGCTGAAGATTCGAGTCTGGCGCATTCTGCATAAGCTGCATCTGAAATGATTTCCATTATCGTTCCCATCTACAATGGAGAGACGCATCTGGACGCGTGCATCCAGAGTGTGCTGCGCCAAACGTCACCGGATTGGGAGCTGCTGCTTGTCGACGATGGATCCGCTGACGCCACGCCGAACATCTGTGCGCACTACCTTTCCGACGGACGAGTGAAATATTTCCGGAAGCCCAACTCAGGCGTGCAGGACACACGCTGGTTCGGGCTGGAGCGCGCATCCGGCCGTTACGTCGTTTTTCTGGATGCGGACGATATTCTCGTCTCTTCCTCGGTGGGCATCCTGCAGCGATATTTGGAACAAGAAATCGACATTTTGACATTCGGCATGCAGAGGTTCATCCTTCCGGAAGAACTCTGGGAAGCACGTGACGCCTGCTTTCAGCTGCCCATGACGAAGGACAAGTGCGCGCTCATGAAGAAAATTCTATCCGGGAAGTGCCTCTCGTGTGTGTGTGGGGGGGTATATCGGCGAGAAATGTTAATGAGGCATGAAGAGCAGTTCCGCAATCGCCTGCGCATTGGAGAAGACACCATGTTCAACTTGGAGCTGGCATATGCGGAAACTCCGTGCGTTGCGGAGCTGCCGGCCGAATTGTATGGGTACAGGATAAACGAACAGTCCGTTTCTCACACATATGACAATGCGCGGTTGGATGCCGTGCATGACGCTATCCTGTACTTGAAACGGTTTCTTCTCCGCACAGGGTTGGAAGACGTGTTGAAGCGGGAGGCGGGGTTCAGATTTCTGCTTCTCTGGAGTACCTATGTTTTTCATCCCGACGCGACGTATTATCCGGACAAGGCTATGAGGAAGCGGATGAAGCGTTACTATTTCCCCGCTTTCCGTTACCTCTACCCCTACCTGAGGGTCTACCTCTTCATTGATCTTTTCCTATTCCCCATTCGCTTCATCAAACCGTCATGACGGCGCCCGCGGTCAGCATTATTGTTCCGGTCTACAACGTGGCGGAGTATTTGCCTCGTTGTATTGAGAGCGTTTTGCGGCAGGATGAGGCCGGATGGGAGCTGATTCTGGTAAACGACGGGAGCACAGACGGATCCGGAGCTCTCTGTGATGCTTATGCCGGGAGGGATTCGCGCATCGTGTCCCTGCATCAGCCCAACAAGGGCGTCAGCTCCGCCAGGAACGCCGCCCTAGATGCGGCGCGGGGAAAATACATCTGCTTTATCGACAGTGACGACTGGGTGGAAGAGCGCTACCTGTCCTCAATGCTTCTGTTGGCGGGAGGGGAAGATAAAGTTGTCTATGCGGACGTCACCCTTGACTACGAGGGCAAACGGCGCAGCGGCACAGCCTTCCACTACCTTCAGGGGAGTGAATCGACGCAGGCGGATTGGAATACGTTCATGGTTCGTTACAGGATACCGGAAAACGGGTTTCCTGTAGCGAAATTATTCAGCCGAAAGCTCGTTGAAACATATCGTCTGCGCTTCAATGCCGATCTGTCGTACCATGAGGATCATCTGTTTGTATTGAATTACCTGCTGCATGTGGAGCAGATTGCCCTTTCAGCGGAGCCCTGTTACCATTACATGCATCGGGGAACAAATACGTCTCTGAGCAAAAAACGCCATCCTGCAAAGAACATGATTCTCGCGGCGAAGGAGCTGGAAGTTGCCGTACGCGCCTTGATTTCGCGCTTTGGATTAAAGGATCAAGCATATATCAGCCGACTGTACACGCTTTTAGGGCTCAATCAGCTCGTGCGCGCGGCTCTGTGCGCGAATGCGGAGGAAATACGCCGGGTCGGAGATGCCGTTCGTGCCTGCGAGACCTTGTTTCGATTGTATTATTCTCCAAACCATCGTTATCTAAGATTCATACCTTTTTTGTTCTTTATCGGGTCAGACCGAGTTGTGTTATGGATAAGCAAATTGGCAGGGAAATATATTTAGATGTATGCAAAGGAATCGCCATGCTGCTGGTCGTGATGCAGCATGTTGGCGCTGGACTTGATGCAGGGGTGGCGTTTATTTGCAGGGTGGACGTCCCTCTGTTCTTTCTCGTCAGCGGTTTTCTTGCCTATAGGGTGACGATCGATCTCCGCAATAGCTGTATCAAGAAGTTGGTGCATATCGGCATTCCATTTCTTGCCGCGACGCTTTTTGCCGCTCTCTGGTACGGGCTGCGCCCTCTCGACGTGCTTTTCGATATTGGGAAATGCGGTTACTGGTTTTTGGAAAGCCTCCTGATGATGCAGCTTCTCTTCTATGCTATTTACTCAATTGATAAATACGCTGGATATAAATATATTACGCTGTCGGGAGGGGTGGAGGTTATGTTGCTGTTGCTTTCTAAGTTCGGGCCGGAATCCTTGGATAATATCATGGGCATATCTTACATGGCGCGCTATTTTCCCTGTTTCACGGCGGGAATATTGCTGCGGAGGCATAGATTTGCCGATCTCCACAGAGGGATCGGCACCCTGCTGGTTTTCGTGACATGCGTTGGCTTCACCTACAATGGCGCCGACAAAAACCTGAACTTTATTCTTAACGTTCTCGCCTATCTCTCTTCAAGCGTCGTCTTCTTCTATTTCATTAAGGCGCTTCAAGTACGGCTCCCGGCCATGGCCGTCAAATATCTGGCATGCGTTGGCCGCCATACGTTGGGTATTTACATTATTCATTTCTATTTTGTTTTCCAGCTTCCACAAACGTCTGAGTATTTTGTGGTCAACTTCATGTCAACATTTTCCGTGGCGTGTGCCGTTGTCATGCTCAGCCTTGTTACATCGTTGTTGCTTTCCAAATCGACCTTGCTCAATTTCTTACTGTCTAGATGATTTATGAAAATTGCCGTTTCTGCTGATTGCTTTGCAAGTTTCACCAGTGGTTTTCCCGTCCGCGGGATGACTCTCGAACTCATCAGGAACAATCCTGATGTACAGTTTATCTTACTATACTCCGATCGGGAAAAACCGAAGGCGCTCAAGGAATTCTATACGAAAATCAATTCTCTGCCCAATACGGAGGTCAGATATTTCAAAGATAAACATAAAATTTTAACAGTCAAAAGTATGATTGGAGTTTCATATGTAGAGCTGGACTCCGACGTCGACTGCTTCCTGAATCCTGGCCGCCCGGAATACATCAAGAGCTTCCGCGGCCCTCAGATCGGATCTCTGGCAGACCTGTCTGCGGTAAGAGGCGTGGGTACGACAAAGCTCTCATGGTTTCATCAATACTGGGGAAGATTTTCGCTCCGGCGCACGCTTCCGCGCTTAGCCAGGGTGGTCACCATAAGCCGTTACACTCAGGAGGATCTCCACTCCTTTTTCCCTCATCTGAAAGTGAAAACGCAATGCATCTACAATGGTATCGATTCGTTCTGGTTTGATGACATTTTCCCTGGAATTCATCTTGAAGATCTGGGAATCCGCGAACCTTACTTCATCTGGTGGGGGATGATGTCCCGCCGCAAAAACATCTGCAATTTAGTTTCGGCCTACAGGGAAGCCAAACGAAAAGAGCCGCGGTTACCTCAACTCGTTCTGATCGGTGGCATTTTAAACTACATGTCGGGTATTGAATCGTCATTCGGCGGGGATGTCCTCCATCTTCCCTTTCAGGACGATTATACGCTGAAGTACCTCGTCCGGCATAGCAGGGGTCTGATCTTTCCCTCCTTCTATGAAGGGTTTGGGCTGCCGGTCGTGGAGGCGTTCTCCCAAGGTGTCAATGTGGCGTGTTCCGCCGTGACTTCTCTGCCGGAAATTTCCAATGACATGGCCATCTTGTTTGATCCGCACGATGCGGAAGCGCTGCAGGCGGCCATTCTGGCGCTGGACTCGAAGCAGACCGATCCCGAGGTGTTAAAGGCTTATGCGTCTCAATTCACCTACGCGAAGGCGGCGTCCCAGTATATGAAGTTAATCCGGGAATTGATAGAATGATTTGGTTTCTCCTGCAGAAGGTCGGTTTCTTCATTTTCCTCTTTCTGACGATCTATTTCGTTGCCAGGAGGAAATATGAAAGTCTGATGGCGCTCTCATTCTGGGGGGCCGCCTTTATGACGTGCTATTACTATGCGTTCACAATCTGGTATCCCGGTAAAGTGACAGCTCTGGGCATGCTGGCGTGTCTCGCCCTGTATGGCCGGCAAAGGAACAGCAAAGTTTTGAAGATTATTGAACCTGTTTCGATCCTGTTTCTCGGTGCGCTCGTGTTAAGTGACGTCGTCGGGTTGATGTTTCCGGGGGAGTTTGCGCCTCGGCTCAATCGATATGTCCGGATGGTCAACAACAACTATACCTATATATCGGCCTTGATCACGCTTTACTTCGGAGTCATGATGAAGAAGGGCTTTGTGGATCGTCTCGTCCCCTCGTATTGTCTGGCCGTTGAGGTCGCGATCGCGTTTGGATTCATTCATTACCTTTGCCTGAAGTTGGGGGTTTCTTTCATGCCCATACTGAGATTGGAAGGAGTGGTAAACTTGGAAGCTGCGACTGAAATGGGAGGGACGGTTGTACGGCGGGTTTATGGAGTATCCGGAGAACCGAAGAACTTAGGCTTTCTCATTTGCCCCTACCTTTTCGCGTCGTTGGTGATGTACAGCAGGCGCAGCTACAGAATCAACCCGCGCTATCATGCCGCCATGTTGTTTTTGGGATGTTTAGTTCTTTTCAACACCTATTCCTCTGCTGTATACATCTGCTTTGCGCTTGTCCTTCCCTGTGTTTTTTCCTTCCTTCCCATCCTGAAGGTGAGTCCGAAGAAAATCATGCTCGCCCTGATGGTCTGCCTGGGAGGATGCGCTTGGCTCATCAACGATGCGCTCACTGTCCCTGACGGAAAAAAAGATGGTTATCTCTCTGCTTTGTACGAAAGGTCGTTCGGCAGAGCGCAGAACGAGATGGAAAATGACAGGCAGGAGGCTGTCGTCCTCGGGCATTATATCAAGGAGACAAACCCCATTCAGCGGATTTGCGGCTGGGGAATTGCGCAGTACACCTTTCACGTGCCTGGGCAGAGCATCGGTTCCGCATTGATTCCATTGCAGTCGGGATTTGTTCTTACCATTGCCGATTTCGGAATATTCGGCCTCTCACTGCTTGTGGGACTGGCGTGCCTCATTTTCAGCCTGCTGAGAAAATCCGCCCATACAGCGAACGTATCCGCTCTAGCTTTTTCCACGGCCGCGCTGTGCGCCTTCATCGGCTCTCTGATGTATGGGAATCTGACAAGTTGTATTCCCTACCTCATGCTGGCGCTTTATTCTTATTATGACGAACTCGAACAACCAAAAAACCTCCATGTCTGATGGCGTCCATCCGGTGTTCTGGTGGAATATTCCATGCTCGGGCATGATTCATGTGTTGAAGGCATTTGTGGAGACTGTGGACCCTGCCGCCATGGTCGTTACCGGAACATTGAGCCGTTCCCGCAAGGCCATGGGCTGGGATGATCAGGGGAGCCTCTTTCCCCATCACATCGTTTTGCGTGATACGGAGTGGGATGAGAAAGGGATTTCTTTTCTGAACAAATACAGGGACTGTCTGCATATCTTCAACGGCATTACCCATCCGGCGCGGATGAATCGGCTTATTCGTTACGCCTGTGATCAGCGCATTCTCTTCTGCAATATGAGCGAGGCGTATGCCAATCTGCAATCCGGCGTGCCGCGCATCGCCAAAGCGCTGTACATGCAGTATATCCTTCCTTGGAAAACGCGCCCCGTCGCCGAAAAGAGCCTGGGCGTTATCTGCCTTTCCGGCAGCAGCGAAGCCCATTTCAGGCAATTCCGGAGATTGGGATTCCGCAAAGTATGGCCTTTCGGCTACTATACTGATGAAGACCCTGCTTTTCAGTACAAGCGGGCAGAAGATGGGAAAATTCATATTCTGTGTCCGGGGCTGTTGGAGGCATACAAGGGTGTGGATATACTCATCAAAGCCCTGCATCAGGTGCGGCAGGAAGGATATCGGAATTTTCTCTGCCACATCACGGGCGCCGGAAGCCAGCGGCCTTTTCTGGAGGCTCTGGTAGGCAAGTGTGATCTGGAAGACGCCGTGATCTTTGAGGGGGTTCTTGATGCTGGACAATACAAAGACTTGCTGTCTCACATCGATGTGCTTGTTGCTCCGGGACGAGTCGAACCATGGGGAATTCGCGTCAACGAGGCTGTCCAGCGGGGCAATGTTGTGCTTGTCAGCGACGGGATAGGCGCCGCTGAGCTGATCAAAGAATCCGGAGGGGGAGCCGTTTTTAAATCTGCCGATAGCCGTGATCTTGCCCGGAAACTATGTCTCTTCCTTTCAGATGAACGCCGATACTTAAAAGCCAAAAGCGACAATTTGACATTCAAGGAACAGATCAGCTGCGAGTATCAGTCTCGGGTTCTCAGCCGCATGATCGCTCAGCTTGCGGAAATGCCGCATGAGTCGTAGATGCTCTCCCATGAATTCTGCTTCAATGCAAAGAGATCTTGAGATTGAAATCATGGGTTCCTTAATGCTGTCGGCTTTTATGAACTTCCCTTTCGCGCTCGGTATTGCTCTGCTCTGCACGGCAACAGTCTTCATTACTCTTGCAAGCCACTGTAGGTGGGAAACACCCAATTTATCATACATATCATGAAAACGCTCCATTCAGGTTCGCTCAATGTCAACGCGGGCGGCCCAGCTCTCAGCATGTCTCTCACGTTGAAGGGACTCGAGGCGGCGGGCGTGACCACTGTCGCGCTTTCCGAACGCATGCCGCCGGACGGCAAAGTGATTGATCCCTCGCTTGCCATTCGTTTTACAGACAGGAGCCGATTGGGAACATTCGGCTACGTCAGCGATATAAATGACTGTCTCCGCGGGGAAAAGGATGTGGATATCTATCATATCCAAGGAACGTGGATGTACCACGGGATCGCCGTCTCCCGCCATGCCCGCAGAATGGGGAAACCTTACCTCGTCTCCCCAAGGGGAATGCTCTACCCTCAGGCGTTGGCTCATCACGGTCTTCTGAAGAAGATCATGATGCAGCTCTATCAAGGCAGGGTTCTCTCAGGTGCCGCATGCGTTCAGGCCACCTGCACGGAAGAGATGCGTCACTACCGCGCTTTGGGATTTTCTAATCCAGTGGCGGTTCTGCCCAATCCCATTGACGTCCGCGGGATTCTCCACCGGGAAATACCGCCCAAGCCGATATTTCAAGTAGGTTACTTGGGGCGGCTGCATCCCCGCAAGCGGGTGGAGCGCCTGATCTACGCCTTTGCCGGGATGAGGCGGGAGCTGGAAGGCTGCCGCTTGGTTGTCATCGGAGGAGGCAATGATGACTACCAGCGCTTTCTTGAAGCTGAGACGCGGAGACTGGGACTGTCGAACGTGAAGTTCACGGGATTTCTGACGGGAGACGAGAAGGACGCTGTTCTCACCGAACTTTCCCTCCTCGTGGTGCCCAGCGATTTCGAGAACTTCGGCAATATCGTCACGGAGGCATTGGTGAGAGGTGTGCCCGTGGCTGCGTCCAAGGGCACACCATGGCGGGAATTGGAGACGTACCATTGCGGCTGGTGGATTGACAACGATCAATCCACCATCGACAAGACGCTGGCCGATGCTCTGGCTCTCACAGAGCGGGAACGCATGGAAATGGGAATGAACGGTAAACGTCTGATGCAGGAGCGTTATTCCGTGGAGGTGCTGGGAGAGAAAATGAAACGCCTCTACGAGTGGATTTTGGGAGGGGCTCGGCACGGCGGCAAACCCGAATTCGTGTATGAGTGAGCCCCGAGTCGATCTTTCGCGCTACCGCAACGCGCTGAGCCGGCGGCACCAGGCGGTGCGGCTGCTGTGGACGCTGGTGTGGGGGGCGCTGGCGCGCCCCCTGCCGCGCAGCGCGGGGAGCGGGTGGAAGCGGCTGCTTCTGCGTCTCTTCGGGGCGAAGGTGGCCGGCACGGCGGTGGTCTATTCCTCCGCCAGGGTCTACTGGCCCCCTCATCTCGAGATGGGGGAGCACTCCTGCCTCGCTTCGGAGGCGGACTGCTACAACGTCGCGCCCGTTTTCATCGGGGCGCACACGACCATTTCCCAGGGGGCGTACCTCTGCACGGCTTCGCACGATGTCAGCGACCCGCTCAGCCGCCTGATCACCGCGCCCATCCGCATTGAGGACCAGGCGTGGGTGGCCGCCGGCGCGTTCATCGGCATGGGGGTGACCGTGGGGCAGGGCGCGGTGGTGGGTGCGCGGGCGGCCGTGTTTCGGGACGTGGAGCCGTGGACTATCGTGGGGGGCAATCCGGCGAAGCTGCTCAAAAAACGCATTATCAAGGCATGAACGATCTCACCGCAATTATTCTGACTTACAACGAGGAGCTGCACATCGCGCGCTGTCTGGAGCGCATTCTGCCCTTTGTGCGGGAGGCGTACGTCGTCGACTGCTTTTCCACAGACAGGACGGCGCGGATCTGCGCGGGGTACGGGAACGTGCGGGTGGTTCCGCACGAATGGCCGGGGAACCAGGCGCTGCAGTTCAACTGGGCGCTGGATCACATCGAGGTGAAGACGGGCTGGATCATCCGCCTGGACGCCGACGAGTACCTGCTGCCGGGCGAGGGGGAGCGTCTTCTCGCCGCCCTCGATGCCCGGCGGGAAGGCGAAACCGCTCTCTCTCTCTCTCGCGCGAGGTATTTTCTGGGGAGGCGCATCCGGCACGGCGGCACGGATATGATTCCGCTGGTGCGCGTGTTCCGCACGGGCAAAGGGCGCTCCGAGGTGAGAGCCATGGACGAGCACATCGTCGTGACGGAGGGGCATGTGGTGGAGACGGATGTGCGCTTTGCGGACGACAATCTCCACTCCCTCGCGTGGTGGACGCAGAAGCATCTGCGCTACGCCGAACGCGAGGTGGCGATGCTCCTGGAAGCGGAGAACCGCGGGAGCGCGGAGGGCGGCTCGGAGGCGATGCGGGCCAAGCGGCGGCAGAAGATGTGGTATGCGCGGCTGCCCCTTTTCTGGCGCGCTTTCGCCTACTTTGCCTACCGCTATTTTCTGCGCCTCGGCTTTCTCGACGGCAGGGAGGGCTTTCTGTGGCACTTCCTGCAGGGGTGGTGGTATCGGGTGATGGTGGATTCCCTGGTGTGCGGGGCGGGGCGGGAACAGTCCCGCGCCTCCCGCGGGCGCGGGGAGGAGTGAGGGGACGCGGAAAAAGTTTCCCCCCGGCGCGGCCGCTCTGCCGGGAAGATTATTTTGCTTATTCTAGTGAGTTAGTTATGAAAACTCGTAATAACGGCGTAATGAGAAAAAGAGCGGAATTGCGAAAATATTTTTTCGTTTTAAGCGTCATTTTCCGCATCGTTTTTTTTGCGGCGGGAGCCGATAATGAGGACGAAAACAGAAGCCGCATTGAGCCAAAGCCAGGTTTCACGCTCGAAAGGTATTTTAACGAGCGGCTGGTAGATAAGACAAAGGCAGGCCGGGAGCAGGAAGAGCAGCGGGTGACGCTTTTCCATAAGCGAGCGGGCGGCCTGCCACGCGGCAAGAACAGCCACAATGACGCGCAGGAAGAGATAGAACCCGTAAGGCAGACGCAGCCACCAAGGAAACACCGCCGCAAACACGGCGAGACCGAGGAGCACCACCGCCAGCGCGGCCGCCCATTGTTCGTAATTCCACCTACGGCTCGCCTTGCAGAGCAGGAAGAGAGGGTACGCCCCGACAATAACACCAATCACCGAGAGCGAAACCGTGAGAATTGTATTATTCAATTTTCTTTCTTTATATTCTTCCTCACTCCTGAGCCGAGCTTCTTCCTCCTCCCTTGCCTTCTTCTCCGCCTCACGCGCCTCTCTCTTCTTCTTCTCCGTTACGGCTCGCCCAAGCCTGCGGGCAGAAGAGAATTGATCGGCGAGCAAATCCCCGGTTGAGACGGCCTCTTCCTCCCCGCCGGCAGCTAATCCCTCTTTATATGCCGCACGGATATTATCCCGGTAAATCTCCCCGAATAACTCCATCCAATCCTGAGCGGAGTTATGGCCTATATCCTTCATTGCCATTATCCACCCTATGTACACATGCTTTCTAATTTCGTTCTTTGTGGCATTGATGGCTCGGTTCACTGCGTCCAATGGCTCATGCAGTCCGAGCTCCTGCATTACGTCCCGGCCGTAGAGGTCGAAATGCGAGTCCTTGCTTCCTGTTTGAAAACCATAATAAGGAACGTCGTATTCTTTAATAGTTGAATCTAATTCAAAGATTGCAGCCTTGTTGAGCAGCTGCATCCTCTCTTTCACCTTATTCGCTCCTGCTGCGACTGTAGATGCATCAGGCAATACCAACAACCACAAGAGCAGAATCGCTCTTACGTTAAGCATAATCAAGAGGCTTTAGCGCCGCCGCAGATTTTACAGTTATCGCCCGAGCCTTTTTTAGAGGAAAAGCCCTTGCAAGTTTTGTAATAGCGGCAGGAGGCATTGTGCGAAGCAAAAAACACCCGAACGCCCGGCGCGCCGGGCGGGGAAAAGGGTCAGACCATGGCGGAGCGCGATCTTGGGAAAGCGCGGCCTATTTCTTGACGCCCTTGCCCTGATCGAGAATGATGGGCTGATCCGGGTCGGCCAGCTCCTTGAACTTGGGCATTTTCTTCAGGGGCGGCATGGGCTGTTCCTGGCAGCAGCAGGAGGCCGCCACCGAGGCGGCCGCCGCGGCGGCGAGTGCGAGAGCGAGGGTTTTCATCATGATGAAATGAGTTCGACGCATATTCAAACAGAATCTTTCGCCCGCGTCAATGAAATTCTTGGGGCGCATGCGGGCCTCCCCTCCTCGGCAAAAGGAAAATCCCGCGGGCTTTCAGGCGCGCGGGATTTGTTGGCTCCTGCGGTTGGGGTCGAACCAACGACCTAGTGATTAACAGTCACCCGCTCTGCCACTGAGCTACGCAGGAATTGCGCACGGAGCGCACAGCGAGTTTATAGACCGGCTCCGCGATTGGCAAGCTTTTTTTATAAAAAATTACAGGGAGGCTTTTTTTGCGCGGGGAGGGGCCGGCGGCGTGGCCGTGCCGGTCAGCGCCGGCACCACAGCGTTTTCAAATAGGCTTCGCCCGAAAAGTCGAAAGGCATGGCGGCGGCTTCGAGGTCGGCGCGGGGCAGGGCGCGGGCGATCATGGCACGGAATTCCGCCGGGGAAAGTTTGCGGCAGTTGGTGGTGCAGAGCAGCCAGCCGCCCGCGGCGAGGCAGCGCGCCGCGGCGGCGGCGAGCGCGCCGTAGTCCCGTTCGGCGCGCCAGATTTTGCCCCGGACGCCGCGCGAGAAGGTGGGGGGGTCGAGGATGATGCCGTGGAAGCGTCTGCCCTGTCGGGCGAAGCGCTCGAGCCAGTGCAGCGCGTCCCCCCTGCAGAAGTGGTGCCTTTCCGGAGCGAGCCCGTTGAGCCGGAAATTCTCCCGGCACCAGTCGAGGCAGGGCTGCGCGAGGTCGAGCGTGGTCGTCTCGGCGCCGCCGAGCGCGGCGCATACGGAAAAGGTGCCGGTGTAGGCAAAGGTGTTGAGCACTTTCATGCCGGGGCGGCAGAGGCCGCGGACGCGCCTGCGGTTGTCCCGCTGGTCCAGGAAGAGCCCTTGGGAATATCCGGCGGAGAGATCGAGCCGGTAGAGCACCCCGCACTCGGAGACGGCGAAGCGGGGGGCAGGTCGGGGCCGGATACTTGGACGGGCGGGCTCTTGCGGCCGCGCTCGAGGCGCTTCCGGTACGCGCAGATCCGCGCGTTCCGCAGCGCGTCCAGCAGCTCCCGCGGGACGGCGCGGTCGCGCGTGGAGACCAGAACCCTGTCGGCCAGGACGTCCACGAATACTCCTTCCCAAGGCGAGCCGTCGCTGAGGCGGAAAGCGTCCGTGCCCGGCGGCAGGCCGGGGCGCACGCGGTCGAGGAGACGCTGCAGCAAATCGGGCATGCCGCCATCGTACGCCGCCCGCGGCGCAATGGCAAGCGCCATCTCGCCGTTCATGCGGAGCCCCGCCGCTGAAAATGCGCCCGATCGCGCCCGGCGCGGGCGAGCCCCCGATCCGGGGGGAGGGAAGGGAACGGCTCCGCGCTCCTTCCCGGCGGAAAGATGGTAGCCCTGTAGGGACTCGAACCCCAAATATCGGTGCCAGAAACCGGTGTGTTGCCAATTACACCACAGGGCTGACTCGGAAAACAGGCTTAGACTAGCAGGCGGGCGGGGGAAAGTCAAGCGCAAAGTGTGGAAAATGACGGGTCGGCGGCGATTTTTCGCGGATGAATGCGCCGGCGGCCGGAAAGGAGGCCGTTGAGCCCCCTCCTGCGGAGCGGGGAGGCGGGGCTTTTTCAGCGGCCGCCCTGTCCGTCCGCGGACGGCGTCCCGCCCGTTTCGGCGTCCCGCGCCGGGGCGGCGGCCGGGGGATTCCCCGCGGGGCGGTTCTTTTTCAGCCACGCCTCGTAGAGATCAGGACGATTGCGCCGGGTGCGCTCGAGGGACTGCGCGCGCTTCCATTCGGCGATGGCGGCGTGATTGCCGGAGAGGAGCACTTCCGGCACCTTCATGCCGCGGAATTCGTTGGGCTTGGTGTAGGCGGGCGCTTCGAGAAGGCCGTCGCCGAAGGATTCTTCCTGCGGGGAGCGCTCGTCGCCCAGGGCGCCGGGCAGGAGGCGCACGATGGAGTCGATGACGGTGACGGCGGCGATGGCGCCGTTGGTGAGGATGAAGTCGCCGATGGAGAGTTCCATGTCGACGAGGGCGTCCGTCACGCGCTGGTCGACGCCTTCGTAGTGGCCGCAGATGATGATGTAGTGGCCGCCCCGCGCGGCCAGGGCGCGGGCGGCGGCCTGGTTGTAGGCGCGCCCCTGCGGCGTCATGAGGATCACGCAGGTGTCCGGCCGCCGCAGTTCCTCGACGGCGGCGAAGATGGGCTCGCATTTCATGAGCATGCCCTGCCCGCCCCCGCAGAGATAGTCGTCTGTGCGGCGGTGTTTGTCAAAGGCCCAGTCGCGCAGCTGGCGGGCCCGCACCGCGAAAAGGCCGGCGTGTTCCGCCCGGCCGGCGATGCTCAGGGAGAGCGGGCCGGCGACCATTTCGGGGAACAGGGTCAGAACGTCGAATTCCAGCATGGGCGGGGCTGCGGGCTTTCATTTCGCGGCGGCGTGCCGGAGCATGCCCTCGATGAAGGGGTCGAGGTTGCCGTCCATGACGTCCTGGATGTTGCCGGTCTCCACCCCCGTGCGGAGGTCTTTCACCATCTGGTAGGGCTGGAATACGTAGGAGCGGATCTGGTTCCCCCAGGCGATGTCCCCCTTTTCGCTGTATTGGCGGTCGGCCTCGGCGCGTTTCCGGTCTTCTTCGATCTGGATGAGTCGCGCCTTGAGCATGCGCATGGCTTCCTCGCGGTTGCGGAGCTGGCTGCGCTGCGTCTGGCAGGCCACGATGATGCCCGTCGGGAGGTGGGTGAGGCGCACGGCCGTTTCCACTTTGTTGACGTTCTGGCCGCCCTTGCCGCCGGAGCGGTAGGTGTCCATTTTCACATCGCGGTCGAGCACCTCGATGTCGGCGGAATCGGCCACGGCCGGCGTGGCGTCGAGCGAGGCGAACGAGGTGTGGCGCCTGCCCGCCGAGTCGAAGGGCGAGATGCGCACGAGGCGGTGGATGCCCCGCTCGTTTTTGAGGTGGCCGTAGGCGTATTCCCCCTCCACTTTGATCGTCACGGAGCGGATGCCGGCGTCGTCTCCGTCGGTGCTCTCCATCACTTCCATCGAATAGCCCCTGCGCTCGCACCAGCGCATGTACATGCGCATGAGCATGCCGGCCCAGTCGCAGGCTTCTGTGCCGCCCGCCCCCGCGTGGATGGTGATGTAGCAGCCGGCGGCGTCGTAGGGACCGTTGAGCAGCGTGAGCAGCTCGAATGCCTCGAGTTTTTTCACCCACGCGCGGTATTCGGAGACGGTTTCGCGCGCCATGGCGGCGTCGTTCTCTTCGCGGGCCATTTCGATGAGAGCCTCCACGTCGGCGAGCCCCGCCTCGAGGGCGCGCATGCTCTCGAGGCGTTTCTTGAGGGGGTTCACTTCGTTCATCAGAGCCCGGGCCTCCTCCTGGTTTTCCCAAAAGTCGGGCGCGCTCATCCGCTCGTCGAGCCGGGCCGCCTTCTCTTCCATGGCGGCCAAGTCAAAGATAGCTCCCGAGCTCGGACAGACGGCTCCGCAGGGAGTCCGTTTCGAGCGCCGAGAGATCAGCGTCTGCATGTGTCGTTTCCATGAGAAGGCCAGCATACCCCCTGCCGTGAAAAAGGCAAGACGAA
>JAJQGU010000042.1 GCA_021200315.1 Akkermansiaceae bacterium | reverse complement strand
ACTTCGCGCATCACGTGACGCTAATTTACGTGTAATATTTTTACGTGTACATTTGTTTCCTACATCTTTTTCCTCTCGGAAATAAGCTCGCTGATGACGTCCACAATAACTTTAAGCGCTACTCTCAATTTTTCAGTATCAACAGGAGTTTCAACATTTAAGGCATCTAGACAGGATTCGGCATCCAGCGCACGCTGCTTCTAGTAGGAAGCAGCGTCGAGTTCAATCTTGGGCGAAACTTCATGAGAAGGGTCGGTTAACGTTTTAACTGACACTCCAAGAAAATCGGTAATGAGGGGTGTATTGGATCTTCTCGGAGAATATGTACCGGATATCCAATGAGGTATGACAGTTTGGCTAACATCTACACTTTCGGTGAGGTTTTTTTTGAACAGCTTCTTTTCTTTTAGAATCCTCTCTAGATTTTTAGAAAAATTCGATTTTTTTCGTTTTTTCTTTCAGCAGGGTAGTAACTGTTTCAGTGATTCTTGTTCTTCTTTAAAACAAACAAAAAGAAATGAAAGCACAAGATTTAAATCAGGAAACATTCCTCTGCTACGGGTACACAATCAGGGAAGCGGTGCCCTCAGGGGACGTCTTCTCCCTGGCCATCACGACCGCAACCGCTCCCGCCTTGCAGAATTAGACAGATTTTTCTAATCTGTCTTTACCATTTTTTCTAACCTGGCGTGTGGCGTTATAGGTGTATTCAGCGTATTCTTTTCAGGATTCCGCATACACTCAATGGGCAACAATTTCGGCAGAACCGCCTCCAGTCCAAAGAGCGGCAACGGCACATTGGAGATTCTCGTCAAAAGCAAGTGCTCATCCTAATTCAATATCTGAAGAAAATGTCCGCTTTTTCATTTATCAAGATGACCTGACACTTGAGGTAAAGCTCTCGCGTTCTCTCTCATCAGCAAAGGTACATACTGCTGACGAGACCAGAGAGGCTCGATTAATCCCTCCCGCAAAGCCGTCACATACACCAGTTTGGCAAATCCTACTTGAGGAATCGCCATGGAAATATTAAACAAGGTTCCAACAGAAAAAAGCCAGTCACCGAGCACTATTGCTAGCGTATATAAGAAAATACTCATGAATATAAACGATTCCCGTTGAGTTAACATAGATTTGCACGCTCTATACAAAATAAAAACCATGCATGCCACCAAGGGCACACATACGGCACATCCTACATAACCTATGCGCTGAATGCATTCCAAATAACTATTATGCCATCCGCCGCCCTCAAGGTAACGCAAGAGATTATAATCCCGCGACCCCAACGTTTTCGGATCGCGGTGGTACTGTGCTCGCCATTTTTCCGTTTGTCTTCTTTGGAACTTACTGCGCTCGTATGCTAATCCATCTCCCCATATTTCATCACGAATTATATGCCGCTGAGTAGCTAGTTTCCACATTCTTATCCGCCACTCCTTTGAGTCCTTCGCGTCGGCTCTCACGTGATCCTCGATCTTAATAAATGGGAAGACAGCCAAACTACGCTGAACCCCTGGGAATGCTTTTTCTTTCAAAACACCGCTCTCGCTAAATACCACAAGAACGGCAAAACAGCCAGCAAACAGTATCAAAGTACTCCATATTTTTTTTCTGAACCATTGTATCAGTACGACAAGAAGACCATTCTCAACAAAGGTTACCCGGAACCCACTCACTAGAATCATGACTAAAGAACCGAGCACCAGAGGTAATCTCCAAAAAGATGTCAGCAATTCTGTCCAAGAATATCGGCAAAGCATGAGTGTAATAGCCCACTGAGCAGGTCTTTGCAACCCACTGTAACGCTTCCTCTCATCTCCTTCCTCAAGGCTATAGGAAATATCATCCGGTGATACCAAAACAGAATAAAAAGCAGGAATCACAATGGAAAAAATCAGAATCGCCACAAAACACCACCGTGCCAAATGACATAACTCTTTTCTGTCTGTCAAGATGAGAGAATTTGCAACGTATGAGAGCGCCGCCACCAGAAATAAAATATATCCTTTGCCGCCGACATAATTACCTTCAGAAAAGAGAAATCCTACCGGATGTCGCACAACCGATTGAATATAAATGGCAAACAAGGCCAGAATCAACAAATCAAGAGGCCAGTATTTATTCCATTTCAATTTAATGCGCCCCAACACCGCCAAGGCTCCCATGAAAGGCAAAACAATCAATGAGGCTCCCCCTGACTGAATGATCATCAAGAAGGAATTTCTCGTATAAAACAGAGAACTAAGAATCAGAAGCCACCAAATTTTCCTTCCCAACAGTATCGTGGCAACGAGACCAATGATGCCGGCGGCTATGATAAAAGACGTCAGAGAATCTGTAGAAGCGGTCGTCCCCACAATCAAGAGCACAATTGCAACGAGCAAAACGCCCGTTGCAATCTTTGCCACTTGGGAGAATGTAAATGAATCCTTCATTTCCGCCTCGCCGTAAAATCAAAGAGCAGATGGGAGCTCCCGCCCCAAATCGGAGGCTTTCCGCCCCTTGCCGTCGCCGGCAATCCTTTCTAGCACCACATCCTGATAGCTCATTCCACCAGGGATCATGGGCAGTACATGGACATCATGAGGGATCATGACGTCCAGCACATAAGCGCCATCGGACTCAATCATGCGGGTGATTGCCGCCGAAAGCTCAGTGGGATCGACAATGCGTTCACAAGCCACGCCAAATCCGGCACAGATCGTGGGAAAATCAGGATAAATCAATGACGGTACACGATGGCTGGGATCGTAGCCGGCATGGGGGTCAGCCAAAAAAGTCTGCGCACGATTCGAGTCATATTTCAAATCCTCCCACTGAACGACCATGCCCAAATGTTGATTGTTGAATATAATACATTTGACAGGCAATTGCTCGACATGGAGCGTCGCCAGCTCCTGGATATTCATCAACACTGAGCCATCTCCGTCGATATTGATCACCAATCTGTCCGGGAAGGCCACCTGGGCACCCATAGCCGCCGGGAGCCCATATCCCATCGAACCCAAGCCGCCGGATGTCGCCAAATGCCGGGGTTTATCAAATGGGTAAAACTGAGCTGCAAACATTTGGTGCTGTCCCACCCCAGTCGTCAGAATGACATCCCTGTCCTTCGTCTGCCTATACAATTCCTCTACAATCTGTTGAGGCATGATGCACTCTTTTCGGTGTTCGTAGCTGAAGGGATACTCTGCCTTCCACGCGTCAATCTTCCTGAACCATTCCGGACGGACAGACGGGTTGTATCGCTTCCGCCTATACCCCATCGAGACCAGCTCTCTGTTCCAAATCTTCAAAATCTGCAGCACATCCGAACGGACAGGGTGCTGCACTTTCTTGTTTTTGTTGATTTCCGCCGCATCCAAGTCAACATGTACGATAGCGGCATGAGGGCAAAAACTCGAAACATCACCAGTCACCCGATCACTAAAGCGCGTCCCTAAAGCAATAACGAGATCCGCCTCGTTCACGGCATTGTTCGCATAGACCGCCCCATGCATGCCAAGCCACCTCAGAGAAAGCGGGTGAGTTTCAGGCATAGAACCAATGCCCATCAGGGTTGTCGCCACAGGAATCTGCGTCAATTCAGCAAACTCCAGTAATTCAGCCGAAGCTCCGGCCGAAACAACACCCCCGCCAGCATATACCGCAGGTCTCTCAGCCGCGAGAATCATGGGGATAACGCTCTTCACAGTCTCCTCATTGCAAGCCGGTTCGGATATGTACCCAGGCAGATCCATTTCTACGTCAAAATCGGGAACGAACCTTCCTTCCTGGAGATTCTTGGGAACATCGATCACCACGGGGCCGGGACGCCCCGTAGAAGCCAAATAGAACGCTTCGCGAACGATGCGGGGGATATCCTCCAGACGAGTCACCAGATAACTGTGCTTGACAATGGGAGCCGTCATCCCGAATACATCTGTTTCCTGAAACGCGCCGCGGCCAATCAGCGAACTGCCTACTTGAGCCGTGATCGCCACCATGGGAGTCGAATCCAAAAAAGCATCGGCAATGGGCGTAATCATATTCGTAGCCCCCGGCCCGGAAGTGGAAATACAAACGCCTACATCCCCGGTCACACGGCCATATCCTTCCGCCGCAAACGCCCCTCCCTGCTCGTGGCGCGGCAAAATCGTTCTGATCCGCGACTCATGACTCAGAGCTTGATGGATAGGCATACTGGCCCCCCCTGGATATGCAAAGACTACCTTTACCCCCTGCCGCACCAAACTTTCTACAAGAGCTTCCGCTCCGGTCATCCGCGGCAAGGATTGGTCGTGGCTCGTGATATCATCGGTGCTCATAGTCTTCTCATGTGGTGCGAATTCTCCCGTTTCGGGAAAATTCGCCTTTATATTAACAAAGACGGATAGAAAAGGGAAGTCTTTTCTCCGGCAGAAACGGCGCCGTTCACAAAATTATATGAGTAAAGATAAATCTCCCATGACGCAGGGAATACTGTCGGACAAAGGGCGGACAGTTTATTCTAGAATGCGTGAACAGATTGTTATGTGTATTTGTCTGTTTTTTCTGCACCGCCTCCATTCCAGGCGCCCAACATATACAGATTCTGCGTGAAACAGCCTCATGGAAACCTGCCCAGAAAATCAACGCTTTTTTATTCACCTCCGCGCAATTTCAGCTGCTTGTCCTTGATGAAGGCAGTGTCTCCTCTCCGCGTTACGGAAGTCTCGGGGAGGCGATGAGAGCTCACGGCTGCATTGCCGGAGTCAATGCCGGTTTTTTTTCTGCGGATTCGGCAGGAAGTCCGCTGGGGCTCTGTATCTCAAACGGGGTGCGGATATCAAATCTGGCCTCATCTTCCTTCGCCGTAGCAGGCGTTTTGTATGATACAGGCAAAGAGATCATCTTGGAGAGGACCAAGACATATATGCAAAGGAAATCTCCGATAAACATGAAAAACGCCATCCAAGGGGGCCCCTTCCTTGTGGAAAATGGGCGCCCCGTGGCAGGGCTGCACGACGACCGGAAGGCGCTGCGAACCTTTGTCGCCACTGACGGGAGAGGCCACTGGTGTCTGGGCAGCAGCTCTCCTCTCAGTCTGAAAGAACTCGCTCAATGGCTTTGCGAACCGAATTGCACGGGACGGTTCCAAATCCAAACAGCCCTGAATCTCGACGGAGGTTCTTCTTCCGCATACTGGGTACAGACTCCCCATCGAAACTATCCTTCCATCAAACAGGTACGCAATTATATCGGGCTCATCCCCCGCACGGGGCAAATTACTCTCCCCGCTTCAGAAAAAAGCGCACGCTGAAAAAAGCGGCTTGCCAAACAAAAGGCAGGAAGAGCATTCCTCCCGTCGTGCCGAGCACCAAAACAGCACGCGGAGATTGGCAGATCTGCAGGATCAGGATTGCAACGGCGGCCAGACAGAAAAGAATGGCTCCTCCAGAGAAACACCACGACGCGGGCGTCCGTTCTGTCCTCCCGAGAGAAATCCCATTCACAATCGCATAGATAAACAAAAAGCCCATACTGGATACGGCCACCAGTTCATCCATTGACAATAAATTGATAAACAAAAGCAGTAATCCGCAGACGAACACGACGCCCCATGGATTCCTCCCAGAGTCTTCCCGTGCAAACCACGAAGGCATTTCCCTCTCCCGCGCCATGAGCACAGGCATGTCCGAAACAGAAAAAACATCTGCGTTCAACGCCGAGATCGCCGAGACCACGGCGCCCACGTTCAATAAGACGGCTCCGCCGGTACCCATGAATCGTTCAGCGACAACTGAAATGATGCAGCTACTCTCTGAACTTGAAATCGGCAGACTGGCATTGCCGAGAGTAGCCACTGCAATCAAGACGTAATAAAACAGCACAATCACCAGACACAAAACATACGCCAGAGGCACAGTCCTTTCTGGTTTCGCAAACGGTCTTTTGGAGGACGCAATGAGCTCAAACCCTTCATAACTCACAAAAACCATCATGGAGCCGGCGCAAATACTGCTGATCGGCATCCATTTCTCTACGGAAAAGTTGCTCGAATTCCAAATTGGCGAATAGAATGCGCCCAGAACAAATACTCCCATCACAAGCAGCTTGACGGCATTCATTCCTGGTTGAAGACGCTTGATCCACTCGATGCGAAACAAATTAATGTACGCAACAAAACCGACACCCAACCAACAAAAAACTCTGGACCAGACAATCAGCGCCTCTCCATGAATACCCAGCAAAGAGGCGAGATAAGCCCCAAAGATCCCTACAAACAGCGAGGCGATGCACGCATAGCAGATAATCAGCATCAAATTGAGGCCGGCCGACACATAGCCCGATCCAAAAGCCACATTAAAAAATCCAGCCGTTCCGCCGCATCCTGGAAAGCGTACAGTCAATCTGGAATAGGAGTAAGCCGTCAAGAAAGCCGGCACCGCACCCAAGGCGTATGCCCACGGCGCAGCACCACCGGCTTGTAAAAGAGCCGGCCCCATGGTTGCAAATACACCGCCACCCACAATGGCACCAACCCCGATCATCATCGCGGACCCCACCCCGCAGGGAAGCTGGCCAGAGGAATCTTCAGAAACGGCGCGGGAGAACATGGAGTGTGTTATAATCCAACCTGCCGTCCAAAGCAAGATGTTACACTAACCGTTTTTTCATCAATCAACCGCCTTGAAGGATCCTCACTTTATTCCCTTTCTTGAGCAGAAGCGCCAACTCATTGCAATCCTCCCGCGCCAGATGAATCACAGCGCTTGCCGAACTCGTATCGGGCAATGAAGCAATCCTGCACTTTCCTCCAGAGAGCACGATCTGCTTGTCCGCCGATACATACGACATAATCTGCGCCGGTTCCACCCGTCCCCCCTGCAGAAAAGCGATACGGGATTCCACGAGCGCGCTTCCGGACAACGTCTCTGTTCCTTTCGAACTGACAATCGGATAGGCGGCAACAAGCGTTTCATCATCCCACACAAGCACCTCCCGCGAATCGAGACGGATCTCAAGCAAGAGCGGTCTCGCGGGAATCTTTATCTTCTGGCCGGCCCTCAAAGAAGTGGATGCCATGTGATTCAGATAAATCAACACATCAACCGGGCATTGCAATCGATTAGCCAGACGAAACAGCGTGTCTCCTCTTTGCACTGTTTGTTCGGTCAGCCACGAACCGTTTCCGGAAAGATACTTGCGCACATTCACACAACCCACGATCCGGCGAGCTTCCCGGCCGCCTATCCCATAGGCATGGAGGCAGGATTGGGCCAATCTGCAGGCTTTCTCCGGATCCTCTCCATTCTCCAACAACGCAACAGCCTCCGATACAGCTGCCGGACGCTGCGGCCACAGGGAGTAGTTGCGCTCGTCAGCCTGCAGGCAAAAGCTAGAGAAGCCCGCGGCGGCGAAAATCAAAAATATTGATCTCATGGGACTTCTGAACCATTTCTAGAGTAAACTTCAGCAGACACACCTCCCACATATCATCAACTCCGCGAAGCAGTGCCTTCAGGGAATCATCCGCCTGCAAAGTCTGCTCCAACAAGCGCGGCTGCACCTGCCCGATATCCTCGTGAAGAAGCTCTTCCCGCACTTCGGAGCGACTGAAGCGGAAGCCATATTTCATAAGCGCCTTCAGCGAAAATCCACGCGCCTTCAGCCAATCAAAGAATGCTTTTCCTTGGGCGCTGAATCCCTCTGTCTCCAAGTTGCAATATTCCTCTGGCCGAATGATTTCAGGCCGCTGCGCCTCCACCCATCCAGAACGGATCCTGCACTGACTGACTGCATCCATCGGCTCCGACAACAAAACGAATTGAAATCGAGTTTCTCCAAACGTAGCGATGCGGCGAGCCGGTTCGAAGAGAACAACTGTATTCGCCAGAGCATATTCGATCGAATCTCTGATAGGATGCTTGCTCATTCAGATAAAACAGGCGGCCTCCTATGAAGGGAACCGCCCGAAATAAAGAATAATCTTTCCGTGCACCGGGTTAATCCTGCTGCTCAGGCTTGGCCTTCCTGATGTATGAGATCACATCCGCAACGGATTTCAAACCTTCGGCATCTTCATCGGGCACTTCAATGTCGAATTTTTCTTCAAAAGCCATCACGAGTTCCACGATATCCAAAGAGTCGGCGCCAAGATCCTCGATAAACCTAGCTTCTGAAGTCACTTTTTCAGGTTCAACGCCGAGCTGCTCGACAATGATATCTTTCACTTGGGATTCAATGCTGTCAGACATATAATTTGTTTTTGAGGTGCGCCTATCCTACACTGTCTTCACTGTGTTTGCAATTCTTTTTTAAAGGCAGCACCAATTTTATCATCCCGCCCCGGGGTCAGCCGGCCGTTCCAGAGAAAAGCCTGCCGCCGTGCTCCCATGTTCTTGCTCCCCTTGCCCGAACATCGAGGCCACCTCTCGGCAGCGGCGTCAATTAGCCGCGCGCTCTCAGATTGCGCACGGCCAGCAGCCGCAGCCCCTCCATAGTGAGGGTTTCATCCACGGTCTGTATTGCGGGAACCCCTTTTGCAATGAGCGCAGCATCCCCGCCCGTCGCGACAATATACGGCTTCTCTCCAAGTTCATCCTCTACCCGTCTGAGAATTTCCTTGACCAAGCCTCTATATCCAAACACGCTCCCGGCATGAAGCGCCTGTTCCGTACTTTTCCCGATCGCCCGCAGAGGTTCCCGTGGATCAACCGCAGGAAGTAAAGCCGTATTGCGCACAAGATAATCGCTCATCGACGCAAGCCCCGGCGCAATCACTCCGCCCTCATAGAAGCCCCGCCGATCAATTACATCGAACGTTACCGCCGTTCCAAAATCGACTACCACACAGGGAAGGGAATAGCGCGACACAGCCCCCACGGCATTGGCCAGCCGATCCGCCCCTATCTGTCCCGGGTGGGGATAATCGATTCCAATGCCCAAATCCGAATGGCAGCCAAGCCGGTGCACAGGACAGAGCAGCCATTCGTCAAGAAGCGTCTGCACCCTTGGAACAACCGAACAGACAAGAGCCGCATCATAAACCCATCCGCTCAGAGCTTCGTTCAGGCTTTCGCCATTGACATCCCTCGTAGGAATGAGCGCCTTCCGATTAAAGAATTTTTCCTCGTCAGCCAAGATAAACTTGGTACGCGTATTGGAATTATCTATCAATAAATAAATCATTACCTTAAAAGAGATTCAGCCCAATCCAGACAACGAGCCGCGCCTCCCCGGCGAGACAGCGCAGTCATCTTACACTTCATCTTGCGCCAACGTCTGCCGTCAGCTTTCAGCAGACACATCAACAGGCGGGAGAGTTCACCCAGATCTTCGCAAAAGACCCCACATCCTTCTTGTTCAAGCAGATGGACATTACCTTCCTCCTGCCCTGGAACAAACGCATTGATCAGCATCGGCAAACATGCCGCATACGCCTCGTGCACACTGGCGCCTCCCGCCTTCCCGATATATAAATGATGTTCACGCATCATTCGGGGCATGTCCGCCACCCATCCGAACACAGAAAGCCGTCCTCCTGCCCGGCTTCTCCACTTCTCGCCCCATGACGCATACACACGACTGCGCGAGCCAGTCACCAAACTCACGGTAATTTTGGGATGGACATTCAACAAGACTTCCAGCTCCCTTTCCACATACCTCGGGCTTCCATGAGGGACATAAAGAATGCGGAACGGCCCGCCTTCGCTCCAAGCATCCACAGCCGAAGCGCTCAGCTCCGTTGAAACGGGGAAACCAGTCGTTTGAATTCTCTTATCTTCAATGCCGTATACATCCAAGAGCCTTCGCCTCGTCCACGAATCCGCCACTAACCACATATCCGGCTCGGAACAGAACCAAGCGCGATTGATCTCCCACGAATCCGTGACTACCAAGAGACACGGCGGGGCATACACCCCCTGCCGCTCCCGAATTCCGTCTATCAGAACTGCATAGAGAGGGAAAGTGCAGAAAACCGCTTGCGGGGCATACTCCTGCAAGATCTGCTCCAAGGCATTCCGCATGCGAAACATCCCAAGGGCAGAAAAAGAACGCAGGTCTGCGCGATCAGTCAAATCATAGAAAATCCGCCACAGCCATGGCCAGTGAGAAATCATTTTCAAGTAGGCATTCCGGCTTTCCACAAAGGCGCGGGGAAAGCTCTCCCGGCACAAATCATGCATCTGATATTCCGCGCCCCGAAGAGAACAGGCTTCGCCCAGAGCGCGGGCGGCGCTGTTGTGCCCTTCGCCATAACCGGCAGTCAATATCAAATATCTTCTTTTCATGCCCGCCTGCAATAAAGCCCTGCGCCTCTCATCGAGCCGCAGGGCAAAAACAAAACAGATTTCTCCGGATCAAGGCCCCACCTTATCGGGGCGTCCTTCCCAAAAGGGGCGATTCTGCACAAAGATCACATCGGTGGGCCGAAGCTGCAGCGAGCGATCCCGCGCACTGAAATAATCATACGAACGCGTCTCCCCGCCCCGCGTGACCTGGATATAGCGGGAACCATAATCCGTAATGTCACCGCATTCCAACAACGCCTCTATCAGTGTCAGCCCTTCCCGATATTGCAGATTCTTCTTGTCTTTCACATTGCCGGTAACATGCACGTAACGTTTAGCTCTATCCTTGATTTCATCGGAGTCCACGCGGACAATAAAGACAGGGTCACTGAATATCTGAGCCTCCTTATACAGCTTGGCCAGTTTATCAGCCACCTGCTGTCCCGTCATTCCCGCCAAACGAACCGGCGCGGGCAGATAGGGCAGACTGACCGTTCCGCTTGACGCCAACACATACTCGTCACTAATAATGGTGACATCCTCATTAGGAACACCTTTAATCTGAATTCTGATCAATCCGCCCGCTGTCGCGCGAGGCTCGACAGAAGCACCCTGTGCAAGATGAGTCAAAAAAAACAGAGAGAAGAAGCACCATTGAACAATCGTTTTCATACCAGAAATGAATTGACTTTAATAAAGATCATCACTCTGTCCCGATTCGCCGTCTACGCTCTTCCGCTTGGGCTGCATCACAACCACCTCGGGATTTGAATTGCCGTCTTTGGCTCCATACGGGGAATAGTAGGAATAATAGGTCGTGTAATATTGATACTGAGTGTCACTCGAAAGATCCACATTGTTCATCACCACACCCATCAAGCGCCCGCCGGCATTTTGAATGAGCGTCTTCGTTCTTAACACCGCCTTGAGCGGCAGTTTTCGAGGCTGCAGCACCAGCAAAACGGCATCCGCTTTATTGACGAGAAGCGACGCATCGCTCACTCCTAATATGGGCGGAGAATCGATCAAAACAACATCGAAGCGACGGCGCACCTCGTGCAGAAGCTCCGTCATCCGGTAGGAATTTAAGACTCCTGAAGCATCGGAAGGTTGTGGGCCAGCGGGCAGAACATATAAATTGTCGATCTGCGTCTGCAAGATGGCATCCTGCAGTTTCATATCGCTGGTCAGGAAATTGGACAAACCGATATGAGCCTCAATATTGCCATATTGAGCAAGCTTCGAGCGGCGCAGATCCGCATCTATCATCAGCGTGTTGTATCCGCCTTGGGCGAAAACCATGGCCAGATTGCTCACCGTAGTCGATTTGCCTTCTCCCGCCTGTGAAGAAGTGAGAACGATATTGATGATGCCTGCATCGCCGCGTTTGAGCTCAATATTGGTCCGCAAGATTCGATACGCCTCGATATCGGGACTGTTGGCATCCTTCAGAAGCTGCAGCAGACCCACATTTTGTGGGATTACACCCAAAACAGGCAGTTCGAGGTGGCGTTCCACATCTTCCAGCGTCTTCACGGATGTGTCCATATAGTCCAAGAGGAAAGCGACAACCGCCCCCAGCACCAAGCCCAGAACTGCGCCCACAATCAAATTGAGCTTGACATTCGGACTCGAGGGGGCTTTTGCCTCGACCGGATTGCTGTACAACTGAACAATGGGGCGCGGAGCACGCATGCGAATCGTCTCGGAGATATATTGGTTTTCCAGATCATCGTAGCGCTTCTTTTCCGTCTGATACTCCTGCATGGCGTTCATCACCGCCTGGTCATCCATGGTTTTGATGGTCACGTCACGCTTGGCGTCATCGAGCTCTTTGTTCAACAACTCAAGATTGGCCTCCTTCAGTCTCAGCTGATTCTGCATTGCCTCGCGCGTTCCAACCAATTCGGTGAGAAGTTTTGACTTCGTTTCCTCGTGCTCCTTGTCCATGGCAAGCACGCGGGGATGCTTCGCTCCGTAGCCGTTCATGAGCATCTGGGAACGGGTAGTCTCCTCTTCCCTGAACTTTTCATAAAGAGAACGAACCATGGCACTGCCCGGATTCTCCACCGACATCAGTCCCGCACGAATCACATACCCCAGAAGATCGTCATCCCGCAAATTCTGAAGCGCATTGACATGCGACGTCATTGTCGTAATCTCCCCTTCTAGAGCCGTTTTTTGAACTCGTTTCGCCTCGAGCGCAGCTTCTTCGTTATCAAGCGTCGTAGGAGCGGTATTACCCGAGCCGTCGAGAATGCGTACCCAACGT
The DNA here is from genome assembly GCA_021200315.1 of Akkermansiaceae bacterium. Classification (GTDB taxonomy): domain Bacteria; phylum Verrucomicrobiota; class Verrucomicrobiia; order Verrucomicrobiales; family Akkermansiaceae; genus Akkermansia. The sequence goes on along the minus strand of JAJQGU010000042.1, from coordinate 7,188 downwards.
CCCGATTGAATGTAGGTACGAATCACCTCCGATTTCTGAGCCAGAATATCCCCGCGTTGTTGGAGAACTTCGTATATCTTTTTGATGGCCGTCTCGATCAACTGACGCTCGTGGGCGTCACGCAAATCCCTGTACACCTCGACCACCGCCTCGCAAATACGCTTAGACATCAGCGGATCAGGGCTTTTCACCGTCACATCCACCAGATCCGTCGCAAGGATGGGCTCGACCTTAATCATACGCATCAATCTCTGAGCCGCCTCCGTTTCAGATACATCCCATTCTTTCGCGAGATTGAGTTTACGGGCAACCGCCTGCAAATTGATCTCCGAGACGAGCACCTCGAACTGCGTAGAGACATAATTGGGAGACTCCGAATTCTCCAAGATGTTTTCACCCTGCGCCATATTGACAATGGCACGAGGCTGTTTAATTTCAAATCGAACCGTGCTCGAATAGGTCGGCGGCATCAGATAAGTCACGACGGCGCAGCTGGCAAAGACAAGCAGGAAGCAAAGAAGCATCTCCTTCCAGCGGTTCGTCAGCACACGCACATAATCGACGGCATGGAGCCTAGTCTCCGACGCCGTCCCCCCCTGAAGTGCGCCCATATTAGAAGCGTTCATAGGCTTTGTGGATTAAAAGGTATATTTCAGAGAATACTTCCAGATGCTTCTCACATAATTCCACCCGTTCCTAGGTCTGCGCGCATCCGTGAAAGAGTAGCTCACATGCGAGCTTATGTTCGAAGTATGGCGTAAAGTGAGACCGGCATCGAGCCGATAAGTCTTATCCGTGTAGGCAGGCGCGGTTTCCGTGCCGCTGTCACCATAGCGGCTGCTTACGGCAGAAATCCCGTAATGCAGGGAAAGCACATGCGTAATCGGCTGGGTTACGCGCACGCCCAAGCGCCAGCACATATTGGAGGCATAATTGCTGTGATAGTAATAGGTGCCCACGCTTTCATTGGAATAGGCAACATAAGCGTTGATATTCATACGTCCGGCAACGGTCCGATTGTAACCCATGTTCACCGTAGGCGTCCACATGTTGTCTGATCCGGACTGCACCTTCAATTGAGCACCAAGCGTCACATTACAGCTCGAAACCGGAGAGAGGGAATAGTCCACTCCACCAGTCAGATACAAGCTTTTATTATCATTTCCCCATTCCCTCTCCACGATCTGCCCCCGTACTGTTCCAATATAGGACGTACGCGTATTCTCCCGAAAAGAGACGGCTTGCGAAAGATTAAAATACTGCCTGTTATCATAGGATGGCCTCTCCATGTCCGAATAGAACACTCCATTGTAACGGAACGTCGTCGTCGAAGACCATCTCGGATCCCATGCCTTTGCCAAAGAGTGAGAACTGACGCAGGTAAACACCGTCCCGTCAAGATCCACCGCAGAAAGCGCCAGCGAGTAATTCGTCTCGTCCCTGTACGAAATCGAATTTCTGGTCGTGTATGTAAGCGTGGAATCGAACCGATGAGTCAAATCCACTGCAAGCTCGCTGTTGTCAAGTGCGTTGTCTTTCCTCGAGCTCCCCTCATTCTGCGTATACAGGGAACCGCCCAGCCGTGCCTGATATGCCAGCGAGGTCATTGAATCCTGATCCGAATAGGACGATCCCAATGCGTAATCGACAAACCACGAACCCTTATGATACTTACTGCTTCGATTGATTGTATTCACGTTGTCATCATACCCCACTCCCAAGGACAACGTCCAGCGCACCGGATACGATTCCGGCAAACCGACCCGGGGAGCCGTATCAAACAGAGATATAGCCTGGACGGCCGGCAAGCCTAAACAGCAGCCGCCCAACACAACAAAGCGAAGCGAATTCATCTAGCAGAACAGCGTTGGCTGGACAAGTCAGTTTATGCTGACATCCGGCGGCACGGCCGGGGTGACGGGCGTCTGCGACGGAGTGACAGCCGCAGGCGGCGCGCTTGTCGCCGAGGAGCTTTCCGCCGTCGCGGATACACTATAAGCGGAGCTCGCCGCCACTGCATCCGATACCGCATCCTCAACACTCGCCAGATATTCCGACACCGCCTCGACGTCGGAAATATTATCGCTGTAGCTTGCCACTAAGGTCTTCACCTTTGGAAGAAGCGCGCTGATCTCGTCGAGACTAAGAGACGCGAATACAGAATTGATCAGATCGTTCACCTGCTCGGCAGACCAATCTGTCGTCACTTTGCTCAGCGCCATTTGAAGAATTTCCCAAGCTTTGTCCGGATATGCCTTCAATTCTTCCCCAACGGCTGCAGAGACAGCCTGCGCAGTAGGCTGCGCCGCAGTAATCTTGTCCAGAAGCTGGAAATCCGCAGCCGCCGCAAACGCCCCGAAAGAGAGAGCCGTCAGAGCCGCTGTCGTTATCAGATTTGTCTTCATTGCTTTATTATTGGTTTGAGTTGGAGCGGGTAACGGGAATCGAACCCGTATAATCAGCTTGGAAGGCTGGAGCTTTACCATTAAGCTATACCCGCATGACGAGGCCAGTTTTACCCAATATTTCCGGATTGTCAAGTTTGTTTTTTGGATTTATTTTCCTTGACCGGCGTGAATTCATGGTATATATTCACCGAGATTTCCTTGCGGGCGTCGTTCAATGGCAGGACGTGTGCTTCCCAAGCATGAGACGTGGGTTCGATTCCCATCGCCCGTACCATCAATTTGGGGTGTGATGGAAATTTTGCCAGCGTTTTCAATGTTTTTGCAAACACTCTACCCGCTGGGTGCTATATTTGAATTACGAATTAGCCGCGACTTTCATTACGGCTTTCGCGGCGGCCCCGATACACTGGGGTTGCATTTTTCATTTTAGGTTTGAGTTAAACTGAACAGCCTACACAGCCCGCAGGAGGGGGGGGCTCCTGCGGGCATTTTTGCGGGCGGGGAGCTGCTGGATCCTTGCATTCGCCGCTGTATCAATTTTTCTTGCGGCATTGACTGGTTTCCGCCTCCGATTCTCAGCAGGATGAATTCATTTTTCGGCAGCTTTCAGCCGCACTTCTGCGGCCGCCGATTCTGGCCATGGATCATAAAAATGCGCACCATTGCGCAATGATGATTCTTCGGCTCCTTGTGTCAAGCCTGTACCACAAGCCTGGGAGTGAGGATGCAGCGCTTATAGAGACCGGGGCGCACATGGGTGCGCGGCCAGACGACGCAGTCGAAGAGTTCGGCTCCGGCTTCGACGGAGGCGCCGGCTCCCACGGAGCAATCCTGCGAAAGGCGAGCCTCGCCGCTGATGCGAGCCGTGGGGTGAATGCGCTGGGCGGAGCTCGTGTCAAGTACACTGTCGAGGTATGAGGCCGGGGTGCCGATCTCGTGCCATTCGGCATGATCGAACACCGCGCCTCCCACCTGCCCGCGGCGGATGAGCTCGAGCCACACGGGCACGATGGAGAACACTTCATCCTTTGGAAAAAGAGCAGCTACGGAGGACTCCATCACATACACCCCGGCAAATTGGTGCGTGCCGGGATTCACCCGCAATGCGTGACGCATATCCGTCACCCGTCCGCTCCCGGGGTCAAAGCCCACGTTCCGGTTGCCATCCACGCTGCGCAGAGCGAGAGTCACCTGCCAGCCGCCCCGGCGGTGAGTCTCCAGCAATTCGCGGAGAGAAAGGTCGGTGAGTACGTCGCCGTTCTGAACGAGCAGCGGGCTGTCCGAGGAAACGCGCGGCATAATTCTCTTCACGCCGCCGCCGGAATCGAGCGCCTGCTCCTCATGGCTGAAATGGAGGGGAAAACCATGCCAGCTCTCCTCCGGAAAAGCGCGCGGCCACATTAAAGCCAGGTGCGAGATGTTGATCGTAAAGTCCCGCACCCCCGCCTTGTAGTGGTAGTCGAGAATGTGGTGCACCAAGGGCCTTTGAAACACGGGCATCAGCGGCTTGGGGAGCATGGCGGTGAGAGGGCGCAAACGCATGCCCAGTCCCGCACCGAGAATGAAAGATTGCATGCTGTCGATCGGGCGTAGAAACCGCTCCCCTCCTGGCGCAGCGCGCACGGAAAACAGTCGGCGGGAACAGGCTGGTACCGGCTGTGGGACTCGAACCCACACTCTTGTGGAACTCGATTTTGAGTCGAGCGCGTCTGCCATTCCGCCAAGCCGGCTTGTGAATTGACAGACTCGTTCATATCAGAGATGCGAAACGATGTCAAGCCCGAAATGCGCCTATTTCCTTCCCCGCTCTTACGAAGACATCCTCCCGAAAAGCGGCCCGGGAGAGATCAGGAGTCCTCCGGACGGGTGAACAGGGAGGCGCATTTTCTCGACATGGCCCGCATCCTCCACGCCAAGGAATTCCGGAGACGCCCAATTCCTTTCAGAATCCGTGCGGCCATAGACGACGACTTGAGGGTGAACGGGCCTGCCAGGCAAAGGCGTTCCGCGCACTCCAGCGCATCATCCATGGTGATATCCTTCCGCCGGAGCGCCGCCAGCGTGGCCGCCCGATTCGGATTGAGAGAGGAACGGGCGATGTAGGTGTTCTTCTGTCCCCGATAAATATCGGATGCTTTTTCGGGCTGCAGGCACAAAGAGCCACCCAAGCTTTTCAGAAATGCCCCGCCCTTTTCCGTATTGACGAAGAGGGATGAAACTCCCTCTTCCAAGGGCCATTCAGGGTGAAGCTCCTGGGCTCCCCAATAGTCTCCGACGGAAAGATCCCCCTGCCTCGGAAAATGCTTGAAGGGGCAGTTGAGGCATGAACGGTTCAACGCGGCGTCGCTGAGAAAGAGTGCCATGAACGGATCGGCAGAGCTGCGGCGGCTGCTCGACGTGCCGTCGGTGTAGTGGATAGTCACATGATAGTTCAGCCATCCCTCGACGTTGTCGCGGAAATCGACGCGCTCCACCACCCTGCCGGTCTCCCGCTCTGCGCAGCGGATGTACGCCTGCAGAGCCAAGCGGGAGGGGACACCGTGACAGGCGATATCCACGGTCAGCAGATTTGCGGGGGAGCCCTCCAAGCCGCTCTTCAGAGCATTCACCTGGCAGGGCGTACCGACGAAAAGGACGGGACGGCGCCTCAGTTCCCGCCGGATGTCCCGGTAGGCATATCCCGGCAGAGCCTGCGTATATTTGGAACCCCGCATGGGCCGCGTCTCCGCCATGCTTTCCGCCTTGCGGAACACCGCCGTCTCCTTGTCCTGCCACACGACCCCGTACACGCACCCCCCCCGGCGGAAAATTTCCTCTGCCATGGCGGAGAACACGCCGCCGCTGGAGCTTTCCCGATGAAGAGACACATCCGCGTTCCAGGCCCCAAACGCCCGCACCCGCGCGAGATCATCGTCATACTCCGCGTATTTGCCCCCGCCCGCGATGCACTTGCGCACGCAAAGGCCGCATCGGATGCACGCCTCTTCGTCGACAGCCGGGACGGAGAACCCCTCTCCGCTCCATACCATGCGAATGGCGTCCTTTGGGCAGACGTTGGCGCACAGAGCGCAGCCGGTGCAGTCCGGAGGAGGGGCGATATGATCTTGCGGTTCTTTCATGATCAGCGGCGGGGAAAGCAAATTTCTTTTTCTGTTCAGCAGCGCGGCCCGCACTTTTTCGACGCGCCCGCGAAAGGCTGCGCCAAGGCGGCCCGTTCTTCCCCGCGCAGATAGAACAGCCATAGGAGAGCCAGACTCAGGCAGGAATAAATGGCGCCCAGCGTCAGCAGCTCTCCCCAATCCGACGGAGGATAGAGCGTCTTCAGGGCAAAACCCGCCGGGACGAGCACGGCGATGGACGGCAGCATGGGCAGCCAGGTCTCTCGGAAGAAGCGTCCCATGTGCAGCCCCGCCTTGCGCGCGTAGTAGATGTTGAGAAGGAGTCCCTGCCCGATGAACAGAGAAGCCGCCGTGGCGATGAACATGCCGATAGCGCCATGCGTGCTCGAGACGAGCGCACCCAGGATAACGCAGATGAGAGAGGAATAGAACAGAATCACCGCGCGCCCCTTGTGGATATTCAGCGCCTGCAGGATGGCGATCCCCGTGTTCTGCGTCAGGGGAATGAGCAGGGGGACAATGGTAAGCATCGCCCCCAGCCACACGGTGCGCACCCCTCCCCGATGGATTCCCCCACCCACAGACGCAGAAAATCCTCCCCCAAGCACGTGAAACCGAGCAGAATCACCGCGAGCAAGTACAGCTGCAGACGGCCGGTGCGGATCATGGCGCGCGTCAGTTCCGCCTTATCGGCGTCCAGTGCCACCATATGCATGAGCTTCGGAGCCACTACGCCGGAAATGGCGCAGGAAGCCGTCATGAAGTATTGAGCGAAAGATACTCCGATTGTGAACAGAGTGACGGCGCCCATCCCGGAAAAGCGGGCGAGAATGGGGGTTCCGGCGCGCCAGTAGAAGAGATCCATCAGCTGATTGAGCATTCATCCAGAAAGAAAAGCCGAACATCTCCCGATACAGAGCCGTGTCCGGCTTCCGGAAAAGGAGCCTCACGCCCATGCGGCAGACGACGTAGTACAGTCCCCAGGCAAGCCCCGCCACACTCACTCCCACCACGAGCACGGTGAGTCCGATGGCTTTGTATCCCAGACAGAGCAGCAGCACGGTGAGCCCGGCGTTGAGGAGGGAAAGAACCAAGTGGACGACGCCGGGAACAATGAATTTCATGTGGGCGCCGGGCACGCAACCGATCGGGCGCAGCGGAAACGCCAGCACCAAGTTGCCCAGCGTCAGCAGATACAGAATGCGCAGCGTTTCCATCTGTTCGTCGTTCAGGTCGGGAAAGAAAGAGGACAGAGAAAAATAACAGGCGATCCCGATGAGGAATGTCAGCAGACCCAATGCGGAAAACAGCATCATGGCCTGTCCCAGAAAGTGAGACTCCCTCTCCGCCTCCCCCTTGGCGTGATAGGTGGCCGCATACTTGCTGACGGTGGCGCCCAAGCCGAAGTCGGTCAGGGACAGCCAAGCGATCACCGTGCCGCTGAGCATGAACAGGCCGTATTCATTCACACCCAGCCTTTCAATGATGAAAGGCGTCAGGAAGAACGACGTCCCCAGCCGGATCGCTATGGAAACGTAGTTAAGGCACACGCCCGCTTTCAGCTCACTCGCCATGGGCGCCACCGTTCAGCGTACGGACGGCTTCCCCGCCCCGAGGGCATCTCCTCCGTTGTTCCCCCTGCCGGCGCAGGCGATGCAGAG
>JAJQGU010000053.1 GCA_021200315.1 Akkermansiaceae bacterium | reverse complement strand
CTTCGCCGCGAAAAAACAGCCTGACTGACGACGGCAATCAGCGCAGGAAGCAACCGGTTTCCCGCTGAGACTTCTATCCTGTCCTCAATCATTCGAAGGCGGAAAAGCCAACTCGGCCTTGCCCCCCCGCAGTGGCTCCAGCAGGTGAATCTTCTCCACGCAGACATGAGAAGGACACTACGAATGTCCGCCGCTGTCTTGAATAACGCGGATTGATTCAGGAAATGATAAACCAACAGCGGTGTACGTCCATGTATTCTCTCCAGTGAGAATAGGCTTGTTCCTATCGAGCACGATGTGTGACTCTACGAGAGGCGAAACAGGATTAGAAAATATTTAGACTGGAGACGCATCGACATGCGGTTCGAACCCGCTTGCAACTGCACGTTCTTACCGGCCATTCATACCGCCTGCATTCATTTCTACTATCAACATGGCTTCTAAAGATATCGCATATAGAAAAGCCGTATTCCCGCTGTAGCCCCATGTTACCCGTTCATGGCAGTAAATCTTCAAAGAGCAGGAGCAAGGATCTCCCCCAGCGGAGGGAGAAGCAGGATTTCCTTAGAAAATTGTGCGGCAAGAGTTCTGCTTGGCATATCGTTGCGGTAATGCATTCCTCTGCCGGCCAGAAAGGGAAGTACAGCCACACGACGCTTACGGATGTCGGGGAAGATGTCTTCCGCGCAAGGAGCATCGGAGCCGGCCCCAAACCAGCAAAGGTGAATTTCGTAGGGGGGCGGAAGGAACCTTGAAAGATTGCTGACAAAAATGCCAGGTTCAGGAGCCTGCTGGCGGGAACTGTGTCCGTGGGCGATCACAAGCAGAGCAGATGGAACAGAAAGAACTTGCCGAAGGAAAGGAAACGCCAGAGAAGCCAATTCGGGAGATGCTCCCCATACGGATCTGTAGCAGAAATCCGGGCAGCCATCCCAAGGCTTGTAGGCGGCACGCAAACATTCAGGCAGAGTATGGCGTACTGTTCTACCTGTCTGCATGAATACGGGGTATACCTCCACTATGCAGGTGGGGGGAGGGAGAAGAGCCGTATGGAGAGAATCCATCGATGCCGTCCAATAAGTATGGCCGGCACTTTTGCGGCGAGCTACGGCCTCGCGTATTATCGCGCCATCCGCACTATAGCTGATAAAGAGGCGTTCGGTTCTCTCTTCGTTCATGAGAGCATATTCTTTCTTCCCTCCATTGCTCTCATCAATGTAACGGCGTCGGCCTGACCAAGTCCTGCTCCTGCGGGCATCCCTTGAGCCAGGCGGGAGACGGCGCAGTCGAACGGAGCCAGAATTTCCGATAAATAAAGAGCCGTAGCCTCGCCTTCCACGTCGCTGCCAACCGCCAGAATCACTTCACAACCAGGGCGTTCTCGGACACGATTCAGAAGGGAGGTGATGGATAGATTTTCCGGCATAATACCGTCAAGAGGCGAGATCTTCCCACCAAGGCAATGATAAAGCCCATGATAAATACCGCAGCGCTCAATGGGAAGAACATCGGTGGCACGTTCGACCACGCAGATCGAGTCCGCATCCCGTCCGGAATCACTGCAGCACGCGCAAAGTCCCCCCTTCATGTTGAAAAAGCCGCAAACCGGGCATTCGCCCACGTCTTCAACGGCAACGGCGAGCGCGCCGGATAAATCCATCGCCACGCTGCGCCCTCCGCTTTCCCTCAGCAACCAGAGAACCATGCGCTCTGCACCGTGCGTACCAACGCTCGGCAGACGCTTGAGCAGGGAGATCAACTTCCCCATAGGTTCTGGATAATCAATATGCTGCACGCGATAGATCAAAACAGGGGAGACACAGGCGAAGGACTCCCATCACCATGAGACTGAGCGCCGGGAGTGTCATGTTCAACCATTGGTTCCACAAAGCTGCCACAAATGAAGGAAGAATCACACAAGCCAAGGCCAGCACTACCCAAGCCAAGCAGCGTGAGCGTGAAGATTCGCGCAGCAAGACCAACCCGCCATAAAAAACAAGCAGAGCACTCAGGCCAAAGAGACCGGCGTTGCCCAATAAAGGCGCCGTCTCTGCAAATTTGCAGGAGAAAGGAGGCGATGCCAGTACGGTGCAGAGGAAAGTATCCCAGTCTTTGAATAGGCCGCACCCTTCCGCCGCCACAGAAAGAAGCAGAGAACCTACGGTCAGAATGCCCCATTTCATCAGGAAGATGTCCAACGGTGCAGCCTTGCCGGCGGTTTTCCATATAGAGCTGATGAACGGGATTTTCATATGATGAAAAAAAATGAACGGCACTCCCACTTTGGAAAAGCAAGGGATAGCGCCCCAATCGACTGGATCGGCAAGAAGAGATTTCAGGAATATTCAGAGAAGCGTTTCACGATGAGTGAGGCATTATGGCCACCGAAACCGAATGAATTACTGAGCGCCACATCGACTTTCATGGATCGGGCCGCATTAGGCGTTACATCAAGGTCACATTGAGGATCTTGATTGTCCACGTTAATAGTTGGAGGCACCAGATTGTCCCGAATGGCCATCAGACAGGCAGCCAGCTCTACTCCGCCGGCGGCGCCGAGCAGATGTCCGGTCATGGATTTGGTCGAACTGATCACGAGTCCGTTCCTTGCGTAATCTCCGAAAGTGCTTTTGATGGCATTGACTTCGCAAATATCGCCCAGAGAGGTCGAGGTGCCGTGCGTGTTGATATAATCGATGTCTGCGGGGTTAAGACCGGCATGAGCGAGAGCCATCTGCATACAACGGGCTGCCCCTTCACCGTTTGGCATTGGAGCTGTGAGGTGATAGGCGTCGGCGCTCAGTCCATACCCTACAAGCTCCGCATAGATGTAAGCTTTGCGGGACAGAGCATGTTCAAGGGTTTCAAGAATGACAATACCGCACCCTTCGCCCATCACAAAACCATCGCGAGCCACATCGTAAGGACGAGAAGCGCGTTCCGGCTCATCATTGCGCGTGCTGAGAGCTTTCATATTCGCGAAGCCCGCAATACCGATAGGAAGAATCGAGGCTTCCGCCCCCCCGCAGATCATCACGTCGGCGTCGCCGAATTTCATGATGCGCCATGCCTCGCCAATGCAATGATTGGCCGTGGCGCAAGCCGTGGAAATACTCATATTGGGTCCGCCGAAGCCATATTCCATCGAGATGAGGCCCGACGCCATATTTGTGATCATATAGGGGATCAGGAATGGAGAAACGCGACGGGGACCGCCCTTGAACATTTTTTCCGCCTCGGCCGAGTGGATGCCCAAGCCTCCGATACCAGAGCCGACCATTACGCCCACGCGGGTCTTGTCTTCCCCCTCGGGCTCGATTCCGGCGTCTTCGAGCGCCATGGCCGTGCCCGCCAATGCAAACGCTTCAAAGCGATCTGCCCGGCGAGCCTCACGAGGATTCTTCTTGAACCAAGGAGTCGGGTCGAACTCTTTCACTTCTCCTCCGATTTTCACGGAAAATTCCGAAGTATCCATGGAAGTGATCGTGCCGATGCCGCTGCGCCCGGCTTTCATTCCTTCCCACGTGGTCTTGAGATTGTTACCTAACGGAGAGAGGACGCCGATGCCTGTAATTACAATTCTTCGATCAGTCATAAGTACGGTTGCCATGGAATATGGTAGAGGAAAAGCAAATACAAGTCAAGCTTCGTTTCCGTTCAGCTCTTCCCGTCTGCACACATATATATGCCACAAAGTTTCCACAGAGGGAAGGAAAAGACAGCGACGACAAAGGGCATGTATTGGCACAACCGGACAAAGAGGAAAAGCGCACCCACCTACCAGAGTACTCTTAAACGGATCCCATCGAACTACTGCCGGAAATCAACTCCATTGTATATTCAATCGCAGGTTTGATACAAGACGTGAGCAACAACTCGCCATATAGACGGAGCCGTCATTGTGTGAAGAACCCTCGCCGCTGAATGGGGAGCATTGTCTATAAGGATGTTTCTCCAACATCATCCGGCTTCTCAAACTCATCAATGTTTTGATTCCTTCTCCCATGATGAAGCGAGAAACAAATTTTCCTATTTATGAATAAAGAGTTATATCTCTTCGCGGAAGTTTTTTGCAACCTACTCTATGGTCTGCTGAGGGAAAATCAAACCCCTGCTTTTTGTATACCCGTGCCGCATTCAAATTGCCGCTTAATCAAACTTTGGAATTCATGCATCAAACGCGGAATCCAACACTATTTACGCTTAGATTCAAACTCAAGACCGCCTGATCACCATCAGCTCCACCCAAAATGGAGCCGGTTGTCGGATTTGAACCGACGACCGCCCGATTACAAATCGGGTGCTCTACCACTGAGCTAAACCGGCTTGAAGACCAAGAGCGCGGGCAATTATATCGAAGCATGCCTGATTTGACAAGGACTTTTCCCCAAGAATCGGAGACAACCTCTGATTTTCCTCTTCAAATTCTATAGAGGAATCGTATAATAATAGCTTGGGCTCAATGGCGCTCAACAAACATCGGTTCAATGACTCGAGGCTTGCCGTCAGAAAATCGTCGAGGAGAAATGCGGGAAGACGGAATTCAGAATGTTTCGAGAAGTTCGAACGTTTCTGCAAGTTTCTCCTGGGGCTTTCTTTTCTTGAGGCGCGGGAAGCGCTTGTCGAGAAGAATGAAGTCATGGTTTCGGGTGAGCATGAGCTTTTGTCCGGCGATTTCCACTTGAGAGATACGAGCCTGAGCGGCAACAATCTTGATCTTCTGACAAAGAAGGAGCATTTCAGCCTCGAGAGGAAGAGCGCCAAAACGATCAAGCCACTGGCGGCGAAGCTCATCCACATCAGCAATGGCACGGGTATCCGCGAGATCCTTGTAGCCGGCAATGCGCAAGCGGGTGGATTCAAGCCAGGCAATGGGAATATAGACGCCTATGGTGCCGGGAGGTTGTTCTTGGGTTTTCATGATAGCCTCGCTCCAGCAGAGGAAATCGGCTTTCAGCGTAGTCTCGGCGCGGACAGATGGGGATTTCCCCTGCAGGCGTTCGATGGATTGGCGCAACAACTGACAATAGAGTTCAAAACCGATTGCGGCAATATGCCCGCTTTGACGGGTGCCAAGCAAGTTGCCTGCACCGCGTATCTCGAGGTCGCGCATGGCGATTTTGAAGCCCGAACCGAGCTCCGTGTATTGTTTGATTGCGTTCACTCGCTTACGTGCATCGCCCGTGGTGAAAGCGTGATTCGGAAGGAGCAGACAGGCGTAGGCGCGGTGGCCGGAGCGTCCCACGCGTCCGCGCAGCTGGTAAAGATCCGCGAGTCCGAACCGATCTGCACGGTTGATAATGATTGTGTTTGCATTGGGGATATCTATACCGCTTTCGATAATGGATGTGGAAAGAAGTACGTCTGCTTCACCCGAGATGAATTTCTGCATCACTTCCTCGAGCTCTCCCTTGTCCATTTGCCCATGGCCGATGACAATGCGCGCGAAAGGCACGAGCTTGTGGAGAGTCGCGGCCATATGCCCGATGGTTTGCACGCGGTTGTGGAGAAAGAACACCTGTCCTTTGCGCTTTAGTTCCCGTTCCACAGCTTCGCGGATGAGCGACTCGTCGTAGGGGCAGACATCGGTCTGTACGGGGATACGGTTAGGCGGCGGCGTGTCGATGGAACTCATGTCTCGCGCTCCCATAAGGGCAAAATAAAGCGTTCGCGGAATAGGCGTAGCCGAGAGCGTAAGCATGTCCACAAAGCGGAAATTTTTCTTGAACAGATCTTTGTGGCGCACGCCGAAACGTTGTTCTTCATCGATCACCGCTAGTCCAAGGTTATGGAAGCGCACGTCCTGTGAGATCAATCGGTGCGTGCCGATCACAATATCCACCGAACCATCTTCAATCCCCCGCAGAATGGCGCGAAGCTGTTTCGGAGGCGTCAAGCGACTGAGCGTCTCTATGCGCACGGGGTATTCGCTCATTCGCTGTCGGAAAGTGCGGCCGTGCTGATTCACAAGCACTGTGGTGGGAGCAAGCACGGCGACTTGTTTTCCTCCAGTGATGCATTTAAAAGCAGCGCGAATGGCCACCTCGGTCTTTCCAAACCCGACATCGCCGCAGATGAGGCGATCCATCGGGCGCACGGATTCCATATCCGCTTTAGTCTGGAGAATTGCCCGCAACTGATCAGGAGTCTCGCGATAGGGGAAAGATTCCTCAAATTCTCTCATCCACGAGGAATCCGCCGGATGGGCGCATCCCGGCCTTGTATCCCGTTCCGCCTGAATCTCAAGCAATTGAGCCGCATAATCAGCAACAGCCTGTTCGGCGGCCTTACAAGTGCGCGCCCATCGCGAGTCGCCCAATCGGTGGAGTTCTGGTGTTTTTGTGCCCAACCCCACATATTTGGAAACGAGATGAGCCTGCCTCAAAGGAATCCTCAGGATTACCCCTCCCTTGTATTCAATATGCAGTTCCTCTTCTCCAGACGCCTCATCCACTATGATGCCCAAAAAACGCCCCAGCCCATGGGATGCATGGATCACGAGATCATCGGGCTCTATTTCCCGTAATGGCACCTGAGCCCTTTCACGGCGGGCCTTTTCCTCCCGATCGGCCCGACGTCTGGCATGGAGCGGAGTATGGCGTCCGAAAAGCTCGGCCGATGAAAGGACAACGAGCCGCGCTTCCGGCACGGAAAATCCCTGCGGCAGATCACCCCGAAAACGCAACAGCCCCTCCCAAGCGGGCTCGTCTCCGCAGAGCTCGAGGAATCGCTTCTCCTCGCCCTTTTGAGGAATAAACATGGAGCACAGCCAACCTTTTCTCTTCCAATCCTGCATGCAGGCGATCACTTGGCGCCGGCGCGCTTCTTGCATCACAAAATCGCCGGTGTCAAAACTGCCCACGGGAAGCCCGCGGAAAGCGAGCTCATCGCCGGTGTACTTGGTTTCAATCTTCAAAGGACCAGTAAAAGCATCGACGGGGGATTCGAGCAGCACAACGTCGCTTTCCGTGACGCATTGGGGTGTGGAAACCACCCAATCCTCTTCAGATATCCATGTGTGCAGCTCAGCGTCCTGCCGAGGTTCTTCGAGAATAAGGTGTTGTCTTTCATATCTCTCAAAGGAAATTTGCGAATCGGCATCAAAAGCTCGGATGGATTCGAGGGTATCGCCGAAGAATTCAAGGCGAATGGGATGCGGAGACTGCAAGGGAAAAACATCTATGATGCCGCCGCGCATGGACCACTGGCCGCGCTCCGTCACTTGCTCCGTCCGTTCAAACCCGGCGTTGACGAAGCGATCGAGCAGGCGTTCAGGCGGAAAATCATCTCCCAACGTAAGACAAATTGATCGTGAATCAATTGTGTGCACAGTAGGCGCACTCTGATGCAAAGCGGTTTCGGTGACAATCACAAACTGCAGTTTTTCAGGGGGAGCCTCAATGAGGCGCAGCGCTTCCAAACGTTCGGCAGCGAGATCGGGATCAGTTATGCCCTTATTCATGACAGGATCACTTTCAGGCAGAAAAAGCACTTCACCCATCTTCCATATCGGCAGTTCGACAACCAGTCTCTCCTGTAGCGGCAAATCGTGCGCCACCACCCAGACGCGCTTCCGTTTCGGCGCACACGTAGCCAGCATGGCAATGAGAAAGGAAAAAGCGGCGGGATCTGTTTGCGCGAACACGAGGGGATGCTTCCGTGTGCCTCCCTCGCTCAAACGCCGCAAAACGGCGGCGAAAGCGTGCGTTTGCGCCACGCGATCCAGAAGCTGGCGAGGCATGACCGATCAAAAATGATAGCTGACACCCGCCCCGCCGATAATAGAGAAATTGCGGAGCATGGGCGCACCGGTATTTTTGTCATTCAGCTTCTTAGCTCCCTCACCAAGCAGATTGCCGCCAATGAATGGAACGACCTCCATGTGATTGCCGATGCGGATGGGCATGGCCACCTGCAGCACGAAAGACTGCGCGCCATTTCCCGGTGTCACTCGAGTGCGGTTCCAATAAGACGATGCGAGATTGATATGCAGCGATGTTTCCAAATCAAGGCGATTGCACATGGAAAAACGATAGGCGCTATACAAATCAAACCACCAGCCCGACAGTTTTCCCATGGCATACGAGGCTGTAACACCAACGTATGCATGGTTCGAACCAGAGTCGGAATCGCCTCCGAACACATCCCTTTTGATATCAAAGAAAAATTCATTAAGGCAAGGATCTCCCCCGCGCTGGGACGCCTGTACCATCAAACCGGAAAAACCGCCATATGTGTACCTGTACCCCCCTGTAAAAGAAAGATTTTCATTGTTCCAAAATTTACGAGCAGCCAGCTGAAGCTGAGTCTCATTCTTCGTGTGAAGAATCTGCCCGTCGAGATCATGAAGCTTTTGCAGCTCCTCATCCCAAGGGTCATCGCCATCATCGATGCTGCGATAATTCCACGAGGCAAGAAGTTCCCACGTGGGAGCAGGGCGATAAGCGCCTTGAATATTGAGTGTCGTGCTACAGGATTCAAGCCAAGAATGCCTCAACACAAGCCCTCTGTAATCGTATTCGCTGCTGATGTCAACCCAGACGGAGGCATCCCAAGCGGGGTATTCATTCAGCCACGGTTGATTGACCAACACTGCGGGCGAAGGCTGCGGCGGATTGTCCATCGGAAGAGCAGACGCCGGAAGAACGGCCGGAATCGCGAACACCAGAAAACGAAATTTCATGTCAATGATGATCTGAAGAGGTTTTCAGCATATGTCTCCCCGTTTTTCTTGTAAAGCGCTTCTTGTGTCAGACGGCCGGATTGGGCTTTTTATATTGTCTGCATAAAGGTGGGCAAGATGGTAATGCTCTCCCGCAAGCGTTCGAGGAAATATATCATGATCGGCCTTTGGGGAATGAGGCAAGCCAGCGGCGATTTGATTCAGCCATACACGCCAACGGGCGGCTGAAAGATTTCTTAGCCGGGAGTATACGCGGTTCTGGGAAATGTTTCTCTTGGCATTGCCTTTTGAATGGTTATCAGATAGTATGTCGGCGCTATGGCTGGATTGATTGTAGCGCCGAGAGCGCGAATATTTCAGGGGCATGACTGGGTATATGGCTCGGAAGTGCGGAAAGTGTTTGGCAACCCCGCGCCCGGCGATGTGATTGCCTTGAAAGACGGGCGCGACCGCTATCTCGGCTCCGCCATCTACAACCCGCACTCCCAAATTATTGCCCGCCGTTTCTCGCGGCGCAAACAGATGCTTGACCGCGATTTCTTTGTGCGCCGCATCGGACAGGCTCTTCTTCTACGCGAACGCCTGTTGCCAGGAGAGGAGCTTTTGCGTCTCGTCTGGAGTGAATCGGACGGCTTGCCGGGGCTGATTGTCGATCGGTACAGGGATGTGCTCGTGGTGCAGACACTTACATTGGCCATGCGTCGGAATCTTGCGCTCATCGTCGATATTCTGGGTGACCTGCTGCATCCACGGAGTGTGATTGTGCGCAACGATTCCCCCATGCTGTCCGCTGAAGGATTGGAACAGGAGGTGTTCGTGGCTGCGGGAGAGACACCTGCTCCCTTCGAAGCGCGGGGGAGAGGTGATATCCTTTTCTCCATCAATCTCGAGACAGGACAGAAAACAGGGCTCTATCTCGACCAGATGCAGAACTGTCTCGAAGTGGCCCGCTATGCAAGAGGACGCCATGTCTTGGATTGCTTCTGCAATCAAGGGAGCTTTGCCTTGGCCTGCGCACGTGCCGGGGCGCTATCGGTGACGGCTCTCGACATTTCCGGAGAGGCGATTGAAGCGCTGCGCCGCAATGCAGAACTCAATGGGGTAAAAGTGGCGACCATGGTCGAAAACGCCTTTGACTTCCTGAAGCGGGAATCCTCCCAGATTTCGGCGGGTGAGGCTCCTCGATGGGATCTTTTGATTCTTGATCCACCCACGTTCACGCGCAACAAGCATTCCGTTCACGACGCCATGCGCGGATATAAAGAGATCCATCTGCGTTCCCTGAAAATGCTGCCCACGGGAGGAATTCTCTCTACATTCTGTTGTTCGCATCACGTGAGCATCGATTTGTTTCGGGAAACCATTGCATCTGCAGCAGTGGATGCTCCGGCCACACTGCGCCTCGTCCAGACTCACGGGCAAGCGGCAGACCACCCCGTTCTGTTGAATATCCCCGAAACCTCCTACCTCAAGGGATTAACCCTCGAATTGGTGCCTGGCAGATAAGCGGGAGAATCGGGAAAAACACAAAAAATTATTATTTTTTTGAAAAAACACAAAAAAAATCTTGACCACTCCAACTGTTTTTGATAGACTTTCCCCGGGCCGTGGGCGCGTACGAAAATATCTCCTTGGTTCCATTATTGGAGCATTTTTTATATGGTTTGTGGGGGCCCCCCCGCTCTTCGGAGCTGGGGCGACTTCCTTTTCCGAGAAAGCCAAAGGATTCCAATTCGGAGTGAATGCTATAGCGGCAGGCGTAAAGAGCGTGAGCTCCTCTTCGGATACAATTGACTTAAAATCACATTATTTTGAGAACAGACCGCATCCTGAGTATATAGAAATTGGCGGCTGTACTGTTCCCCCGGCAGACCGTATGCCAGGATGAGGAAGAATCAAAAACTTCCATAGGGGAATAGCCCTGTTTTCACAAACGGCAAGGCTTGTCCCCTGTCTGCTCGCGGATGAAGCTATACCATTCAGCGGCGAAAATTTCCCGCACAATGAGCGGCCCCCCTGCGGCTTGCCGCCGTCTACGCTCAAGAAAAGATGCAGGAGTCCATCGAGCTGAGACCAACAACGTCCATTAGAGCACCGGAACCGCAGCCGCTTCCTTCGCCTTCACCGCCGAAACATCTTCCGCCCGTTGAACGCACTCGTCCCCGGGTACCTGCGTCGAACGCCCGCGAAATTAAGCATTATATTTTCACCCGAGCACGACGATCGCGCAGAGCGGCGTATGGTTCTTTCCCCGGTAAAAACTTTGGGACGCGTGCGGCAAATTTTACTAAAGCGGGAAATTATTCTTGCAAAAGCCAATTCTCTTGATATATTTCCCCTAGCTTCTCGGAAAGTCAATGCGCAGTTAGCTCAGTCGGTAGAGCAGTAGACTTTTAATCTATGGGTCCCGGGTTCGAATCCCGGACTGCGTACCATTTCTAAACCCCAAAGCCGCTTATCTCTCCTTGGCTTTTCAATAGGTAGCTTTATGGGGCGGACAATGCGGTAAGCGGACGGCGGGCTTCCTCTTTTGTGTTGCTGTCTGCTCATGCCAAACAATGAGCAGAAAAGAACCGGTAAAAACGCACGTATACTCCAGAGTTTTCATAGAAGACGAAAAATCAGCATCGCCTTGGGAAAAACAGCCTTGTTTGCCCAAAGGGCAAGACTTGTCCTCCGCTACCGGGGATGAATCCGCAAGAAGGCGCCAAATCCTCAAGAACCCTCTCGGCTTGACGCATGGAGACGCACTTGATGAACATGATTTTTACCATCTCGGCGGCGCTCCTGCCGCCGCACGGCCTCACCCACGGCATGCGCAATGCCGGCGGCGGCAGGCAGCCTCAACTACACAGGCATAGGCAACTCTCCTGCGCAAAAGGAGTCCAGCCGTCGGAACAGAATGCCCAACTGTGAAGCATGGAAATACATCATTTTGAAGTTGCCTCCACCGAGGCATTATGGTATAGAGTTTGCGTTTTTATTCGTGAGCACCGACAATTTTGAAGTTGCCTCCACCGAGGCATTATGGTATACGTCGTACTGATCTACCAACGCGGCCAGCTCGATTTTGAAGTTGCCTCCACCGAGGCATTATGGTATACAGAATGGCGGGACAATCCCCGCGGCACAGCATTTTGAAGTTGCCTCCACCGAGGCATTATGGTATACGAAAAAGGTTCCGGTTAACATCATCGCGATCATTTTGAAGTTGCCTCCACCGAGGCATTATGGTATACTCCACGGCGAGAGCGAGAGCTTTCATACCGCATTTTGAAGTTGCCTCCACCGAGGCATTATGGTATACGGTGACGTGCGTATGTTATCAGGTGATAATAATTTTGAAGTTGCCTCCACCGAGGCATTATGGTATACGATACCCTGCAATGTAGTGAGGATAACTACATTGCAGGGTATCGCTCTTACACGGATCGTCGATTACAGGCCAGTTTTCTTCACCAGAAGACGACGTATTCGGGGAAGCTGCATTGTTTCCGGATGACGTAATCCCCCTTGAGGACGATTTGCTGCTCCCAGACAGCACGCTCCATGGGAATGAGGCGGATATCGCCATCAGGCACGAGTTGAGCCACACGACGCATATAACGGATGATGCGATCGATCTCATGAGGTTCGCCCTCGAAGAGATAGACGCTGTACTGGACGCGCTCGCCCCCCAGTGCCTCGAATTCCTTGCGCAGCAGGGTCTGGTACTTCGTCTCGGGAACGTCATAGGCAAGCATCACGAGCATGGAGAGAGAAGGGGTGAAAAATGGAGGGGCGTTCAGCCAGGACGGCCCGGGCGAAAGATTCTACGTGCAGGCGGATGATGCTGCGCAGGCGAAAACGCCTGTCCGCGTAGTTCCAAGAGCTTTCCATCATTTCGGCAAAACGGCCGGCCATAAGTTTCTTGTCGTGCATTTCATCGAGATGGCGCATGACCGTCAGCTCTACACAGCAGCGCATCGGCTCGATGAGATCGCATACGAGGCTGGGGCGGCTGCGCCGCAGACGATGGACAATCCCCACGCCCGGTTCGATGCCGCTGGCGATGCACTGCCATTCCAGCGCGTGATAGAGAAAGGCGTACCCGTAATTGAGAGCCACATTGAGCGGAGCCTTTGCCTGACGCTTTTCGCGTGTGAAGAGATCCTGCGAGGCGGCATGGAAGTAGCGGGCCCAGAAAAAGCGGGCCCATTTGGCCTCCAGCATGAGAATACGGCTGTAGGAATTGGACGCCAACCGGGGCAACGGTCCAAGATCGGGCTCCAAAGACCGGATGAGGGCATGCTGGTTCTGCACCTTGGTGAAGAGGAGAGCCGAGGCGTAGGGCGTCGCCTGTCTTTCATTGAGGCGGCATACTTTGCTGGTGACATCCGGGTTGACGTAACGGCAGCGGGGCTGAATGGCGGAGGTTTCCCACTTGCCTGTATGCGTATTCCAGCGCGCCATGACAGCGGGGCACTGCCGCGCCAGTGCGCAGAGGGCGCTTTGGCTCCAACTCATGCGGGAAGCGAGACACTGCAGGGAACCGAGCACCTGCAGGGCGATGCTGCGTTGGCCGCAGCACAGCATGCCTTCCTTCAGGCGGATTTCCCCGCCGTCTTCCCCCGCCAGGATGAGATGGTGGATCATGAGGGCGGCGTCAGTCCATGCTGCTGTGCGTAAACATCTGCAGGCGGATAGCCGAGCCATTCGGCCAGCTTTTCCGGCGATTTCGAAGAACGTACCTTCTTAAGATCCTTTCTGGTCAACGCATTGATTTCTATTTGTTTGTCTTTGTCAATCGCGGACAACTCTCCCCATGCTTCGACGGGGCATGCCGCATCCGACAAGGGAGGCACTTTCTTCCGCTGCTTTTCATCCGGAGAGAAGAAAACTCGGAACAACCTGCCCTTGCAGAGTTTGTCCACAAGGACAGAATGAGGCTGCAAGCTGCCGCAGACGAGCCGCCGGAGATCGGGCTTGCCCGTGCGCTCAAGCAATTTCTGCAGATATGCCGGCGCATTCTGAGTGCCCCGCCACGGTAACCCCATGCGGCGAATACCCTCCATGGAGCGTTTCGTTGGGATGACGCGCGTTTGGTATCTCCACGCCTTTTTGTTGGGATGCCACCCAATCCAGAGTTCGAGCCTTTCATACCTTCCGTTCAGATTGCGCAACTGGTCAAACTTTCCCTTCGGGGTAATGACGCCGCTCCATCCAATCGGCGATTTATCAAGATTTCCCTTGGAGCCGGAGTTGCGGATGGACTTGACCGGAACGCCTTTTCTCAGCCGCAACGGCTTCGGCTGGCACGCATTGTCATCCTGAGTGGCCTTGGCCTGGCTGAGAAGCCAGCGTTCAATCTGTCCGCGGGAAGGGCGATACTTACTCGGAATATGCATATCGTTTTGGAGTATGCCATAGAGCCTGTCCCGCGTCGGGGCTGAACCCTTCTTCGCCTTTTCCACGAATTCAGCGCCATTCAATGGAGTCCGCTGCCATGTTCTCCCCTCTTCATCCACAGAGTAGAATGTACGGTCTCCAAGCGAGTTATATTTGCTTCGGCTGCGGATTTTCACAATGGGGCATTCGACATCCTCCCGCGGCACGGCATCGATGTCCGGGATCGGGAGCCCCTGGATCGTCGAGAGGCGGCGCTCTCTCCCGCCCTTCCCGTCGGGGAACTCATCTGTGAAGAAGATGCCCTTGCAGTGAACGTCATTGATTCCTTCTGCGGGCGGGATGCAGGACATGACGAATGCATCATTGCGGTGATGGGTGAGATCCGAACGGTCTTTTTTATAATCTGAACCGAGCATGCCGTGACGAGCGGCGGCGGTGTAGGTGCCGCTCGGGTTGCCGATGCGCTTCCGCACGGCTTCACTGTCTGCGGCAATGCCGAGCCAGATGGCGACGAGATTGCGGAGTTCCGCTGCTAGCTGAGCCGTGCGCGTGAGGTTGTTGAAGTCCGGAAATCGCCGTGTATCGTCCGGCGCAAAGGCGAAAAGCTCCCGTTTGGCCTTTCCCCAGTCGAAGGCGTGACTGTCCCGCTCCATGGCGGCCCAGTCCTTCCACCCCTTCCGTCTGAGACCGGCGTCGGCGGCCGCCTCCTTCGGCGTGCGGTTTCCCATGGCCTGGTTGGTCGCGCACGTGGTGAGAACGAGATTTTCTCTCACATAGAGGCCGCCACGGCTGTCGGGATAAAGATGGGCGATCTCCAGCTCCGGTGAGAAAGGATCGCAGCCTAGAGACTCGCCGGTGAATGGGCATCTGGCGGGATCCCCGGGAGACCCTCCCTGTTCCTCAAAGAGTTGAACGCGGTAGAGCTTGGAACGCGTCCATTTATCGACATGGTATTCCCCCGCCAGGCAGTCTTTCCGTTCGCGATTTTTTTTGATGCGCTTGTCGAGCTCCTTCTTATCCGTATCATTGCGCGGTGCAGACTTGACGCATTCCACCACGACGTAATCCGGTCTCGTTTTCCCGGCAGGCAATTTGCCCTTCAATGTTTTCTCGAACAGATGCTGCAGGAAGCCCGTGGTGGCGAACGAGCGCGCCCCGCCCTTGCGCACGGTTCCGAGCAAGGTGCGCACTTGGGGATAGATGCCGCCGGCAGATTGGATGACAGAGCGTTTTTCGTAGAGCTTCCACTCCTTTTTCCATTTTTCGACGGCAGCGGGCTCCGGATCATTCCCGCATTGCGTGGCAAGCTCGAAAAGACGGCCGGCGGCTTCAGCGGACAAGCCGCTGCGCTTGGAAGGCTGAGCGGGAGCATAGATGTCCTTGAGCTGCGCCTTCGCGCCCTCGTTCCAGTCGCTCCCTTTCGCCAGCGTTTTTGGCTTGAGAGCATCCGTCAATGCTTTTTGGGCATCGTTCCAGCGTCGTCCATCTTCCAAGGCTTGGATGAGCGCGGCGACGGCTTCTCGGGGAAGAGTTTCCTTGGAGATGCCCTTACCTTTCTCCTGCAACTCAAAACGACGATTGGAGAGAAAATCCACGAGTTTCCAGCGTCGGATATTCTGATTCCCTTGCTCTGCGCACGAGAGAGACGGAGCAAGACCCAGCTCCGCGCGCATGACCGCATCGGCGGCGTAAGGGCAGCGCTTCACCTTCTTCGCGAAGTGGCGTTCCGCCTCTTTCTTCGTCTTGCGGTTGAAGAAGAAAATGGCTTTCTTCTTGTCCTTCTTTGATTCGCACTTCAGGAAAAGATCATCCTCAAAGCCCTGAGGATCGTCGATGAGATGACGATGCCTCGAAAGGATGCTTCGCAGATGCTCCTCCACCATGGATCGGGGAAATTTGAATCCGCGTGCTTTGCGTTCCAATGGGCGGCCCTTGGCGTAGGCGTGCAGCATGGCGTCAATGCTGTGCTCTGCATTCTCGGCGACAGCCTTTTCCACAAGGGCGCGCCAATTCTCCCGCTCTTGATCGTTCAATGCTTTGTTTGTTCTCGTCAGGATATCGGGAGCCTTTTCCAGAAGGAATTCGTGCATTTCCTGATCGATGTAGGCGGAGGCGAGCCATTTTTTCGCGTCTTCCAACTTGGATGTCGCTCCCCAAGGATATTCGCCGTCCGAGTCGCACATGGCGAAGTAATCATACCCGCGCAACCCGACGGCAGAGCGAATGCAGAGGGAGAGCGCTTCCCGCGAGGCAAGGGGGTTGGAGCCATGCAGCGCTCGGTAACGCAGCATGAAAGCGTCGCTGCGGCTGTAGGTCTCGTCGTCCACCCAGGGAAGGCCGTGCTTGGCGAAGAGCCGGCGCAGGCGGGACATGCGGGTGCGGCGGTTTTTGCGTGCGCGGCGCGCAGCGCGATAAGCCCGCCGCGCGCTGAGCGCATCACTTTTTGGAATATTGACGAGCAAAGTCTTGAAATAGATGATGCGCTGTCCTGCGCGCACGCAGATACCGATCCCTTCAATGCCGATGTCCAATCCGAGGACGACGGTATCCGGCGCGAAAAAGGGATGTTGTTTCCAGTAGGTCAGGCTCTGCTGTCTGTAGTCGCCGATGCGGGAAAGGGCTGCGTTTGTGCGATCTGGCATTCTTTTTTTTACTCCGGCGGGTAAGAGGGGGCAAGTTAAAAAGCGCAGAAGCGGATTTTTCGCTTGCCCGCTCATGGATTTTATGTCAGGATGATCTCACTTCAAAATCAGCATCCGCAGACGTCCTTGCTGACAGGCGTTCGGAGAGCGCTTCGATCTGCGATTCCGATGTGACTCCGATACATACCTCCGGCCTGCCTTGCAGGTCGGAGGTTAACTTTAAGCATCGGCAGCAAGCCTGATGCCGCGGGCTCAAAAAAGACGATGGAGAGGACGAGACATGCCTTCCCCGCTCATCGCAAAGCCTCGCCTCAAAACCATGCACCGGCGGCGCGAAGCCATCATCCGCATGCGGGGATTCAGTGAATCCAATGGTGTCATTGAGGGGGGGGCCGCCGCAAGGCGAACTTGGAGACAACAGCCTGTCTGCCGCCTCCGTAATTTCACTGCCTATCGACTGCGCGTGCCGGCGGAATATGGCGGCGGAGCCGCAGGGAACGCGGCTCCGAGCCTGCACTCTTTTTCTGTGCCCGCTCCGAAAAAAAGAGACCAGAGACATATCTCCGATCTCTTCAATTTCTTAAAATGGTGGAGGCGACGAGAGTCGAACTCGTGTCCTGAACGCCGTTAGTGCCGGCATCTCCATGTTCAGACGCAGATTGCCGCTCTCACGCCCGCTCCGCTCTGCGTCGGCCTTGCGGTGCGCCAGGAACCTGTGGAAATCTCACGCGGACGCGGCTCCCCCGCCCTGCGCCAGCCTGCTGAACATCGTTCCAAACCTCAGCAGGCGTCAGATCCGGAACGCGGCTGTTAGTGTTTAAGCAGCCATTGCGTATTCTTCTTCAGAATAGTTCGCATTTATTGTTTGATCGGCTTTTTAGAAGGCCAGCCGATCAACCTTCACATGCAGCCGACGCCTCAGGCATTCAGTCGAAACCATGGCGCCCCCACTTGTTATTGCCGAACCTCGGGAGAAACTTTGTTCAAAATTTCTCCTTATCCCGCCCCGATAGAAAGGAATGGCACGCCCAGAAGGATTCGAACCCTCAACCTTCTGATCCGTAGTCAGACGCTCTATCCAATTGAGCTATGGGCGCATTCGCTATCTTTCCCACCGAGGGAAGACGGCGGGGTGAGTATAGCCGAAATGACACCGGGAGTCAATCCATTTTTATGAAAAATCTGCCGCTCAACAGAAGAATTTATATATCGGCGCAATCCGATGAGGTATTCCTCGTTTAAGTTTTTCTCCTGCAATGGGCTTGTTGCTCTTTTTGTTTACACTTTCCGCAGCTCGGGCAAGAATAAAAGTGTAGAAGCAGCATCCAGTCCAACAAAATTTTTCATATTTATTGTTGACAGAATCACCGCATGCGGGTATGAATGCCCCGTAATTTCCTAGTTATTTAATAGGGATTACGCAATACACAACAATCTGACAGAATATCAACCCACAATGAACATTCGCCCATCTACCGCAGCGTTTGCTGGGAGCTCTCTCTTTTCCGGATCGTTGGGCTATTCCCGCGCGCATTGCCCGGATGCACGAATGTCCCTGTTCCCAGCGGGCGACAGAACCGCATTGCGGACAGGCGCCCGAATGAGCTGTCTAGTGCCGGCCATTGAAAAATAACGGCCGCAGACAGCTCAAATCCGGCCAGTTGACACAATTCCTTTTCCATAGAACCGGGTATCGGACATTTCCTCCGACCTTTCCACACTCACAGATATGAATACAGACACCCCCGCTGCGGCGGATATTCTCCGCCAAGCAGCTGAACTCTATGACGGGCGCATCGTGTTCGCTTCATCCTTCGGAGCGGAAGACCAGGTGCTCACGCATATGATCGCCGGCCTTGGGCTGGACATCCCCATTTCAACACTCGACACAGGACGCTTGTTCCCGGAAACCTACGACCTCTGGGCCCAAACTGAAAGAACTTACGGGATCCGCATTACGCCATTTATGCCCGATACCGCTGAGGCGGAAAAGCTCGTCCTCGAGAAAGGCATCAACCTCTTTCGCCACAGTATCGACGAGCGGCACGACTGCTGCCGCGTACGCAAGCTGCGGCCGCTGACCCGCATGCTCTCGGGCAAATCGGCCTGGATTTGCGGATTGAGAAGCGCCCAATCCATCACCCGCAGAGCGATCAGGCCCATGGAGCGCGACGAGACCAACGGCCTCGTAAAAATCAGCCCCCTGGCCGACTGGTCCGAAGAAGATGTATGGGACTATATCCGTGCATGGAATGTGCCCTACAACCCCCTGCATGACCGAGGCTACCCCAGCATCGGCTGCGCCTGCTGCACCCGCGCTGTCAAACGCACGGAAGACGTGCGCGCCGGCCGCTGGTGGTGGGAACCCTCGGAACATCGGGAATGCGGACTGCACCGCCGCCCCCGGCAATAATTTTTCAGAATAGAAATTCATTCACGATGAACAAAAATTACAAACTCAGCCAACTCCGCCAACTGGAAGCTGAAAGCATTCATATCTTCCGCGATGCCGTCAGCCAGTTTGAAAACCCCATTCTGCTCTATTCCATCGGGAAAGACTCTTCGGTGCTGGTTCACCTCGCCATGAAGGCATTTTATCCCGGGCGTCTGCCCTTCAAGCTGCTGCATATCGATTCAACATTCAAATTCAAGGAAATGATTGCTTTCCGCGATCGTTTCGCACAAAGACACAACCTCGAACTGATCGTCCACAAGAATCAGGAAGGCATTGACGCGGGGGTAACCCCTTTCAACTACGGAAGCCGTAAATACACAGACATCATGAAGACGCAGGCTCTCCTACAGGCTCTTTCGGCCGGCGGATATGATGCGGTCTTCGGCGGAGCCCGGCGGGACGAAGAGAAATCCCGTGCGAAGGAACGCATCTTCTCGTTCCGAGACAAATTCAATCAGTGGGATCCGAAAAACCAGCGTCCCGAGCTGTGGAACCTCTACAACGGACGCATCAACCCCGGCGAAAGCGTGCGTATCTTTCCTCTCTCGAACTGGACGGAACTCGACATCTGGCAGTACATCCGCCTCGAGAAGATCGAAGTGGTCGATCTTTATTTTGCCCGGCTTCGTCCCGTGGTGAGGCGGGATGGCTCCCTCATCATGGTAGACGACGACAGACTGCCACTCTCCCCTGGAGAAACGCCTGAAATGAAGATGGTGCGCTTTCGCACGCTGGGATGCTACCCGCTCACGGGCGCCGTGGAATCCACTGCAACGACGGTGGAGGAGATCGTGGCTGAAATGCTCGAAACGCGCTTGAGCGAACGCTCCACCCGCGTGATCGACCACGACGGAGACGCCTCAATGGAGCAGAAAAAACGGGAAGGATATTTTTGATCGCCTCATCAACTACAATTTCATCATCATGGATATAAACGCCTATCTCAACGAACACGAGAACAAGAGTCTGCTCCGCGTGCTCACATGCGGCTCCGTGGACGACGGAAAATCTACTCTCATCGGCCGGCTGCTTTACGACAGCAAGCTGATTTTTGACGATCAGCTTTCCGAACTCCGGAAGGCCAGCGAAAAGAACGGCACCACAGGCGCGGGAAAAATTGACTACGCGCTGCTTCTCGACGGCCTCAAAGCCGAGCGGGAACAAGGTATTACCATCGACGTGGCTTATCGCTATTTCACCACGCCGCGCCGCAAATTCATCATTGCAGACTGCCCCGGCCACGAACAATACACCCGCAACATGGCCACAGGCGCTTCCACGGCCGACGCCGCCATCATTCTCATCGACGCGCGCCATGGTGTGCTCACGCAGACGAAGCGCCATGCTTTCATCGTCTCCCTGCTGAAGATCCGCCACCTGATCGTCGCCGTAAACAAGATGGATCTGTTGGACTACTCGGAGGAAAAATTCCATGCCATTGAAGCGGACTTCCGCGAGTTCACGCGCCAGCTCAACATTCCAGACATTCGCTTCATCCCCATTTCCGCCATCGAAGGCGAAAATGTGACGCATCAAACGGGAAAAACGGCCTGGTTCCACGGCGACCATCTGCTCACACAGCTCGAAACACTTGATATCAGCGACTCGCAGAACTTTCACGATTTCCGCTTCCCCGTCCAGGTGGTTATCCGTCCCAATCCCGATTTTCGAGGTTTCGCCGGCATGATCACTTCGGGCGTAATCAGAAAGGGAGACGAGATCGTGGCTCTGCCTTCGTTTAAAACGAGCCGAGTGAAAACCATCGTCACCCCCGACGGACATTTCGAAGAGGCTTTTTCCCCTCAGTCGGTCGTACTTGAACTTGAGGATGAGATCGACATCAGCAGCGGAGACATGATCGTGAAGAAGGGCATCATCCCTCACATCTCCGACCGCGTGGAAGCCCGAGTGATCTGGATGTCTGAAAAGCCGATGCGCTCCGGTGACAAATATCTTGTCCGCCACGCCGGGAAAAACACACAAGGGCGCATTGCCGAGCTCCAGTATGACATCGATGTCAACACACTCGAAAGTCGTCAAGTACGCGAACTGCCGCTCAATCACGTAGGGCGGATCGTCCTGGAAACAAACTCGCCTCTGTTCTACGATTACTATCGCGACAACCGCTCGGGCGGAGCCTTCATTCTCATTGATCCCATCACCAACATCACGGCAGGCGCAGGCATGATCCGCCCCGCCCACAGGGCGGGCGCCTCAAACCACGAACAAGGGAAGGAAAGCATCAACGCCTTTGTCGCGGGTGATGAACGAGCCGAAATGTTCGGGCACGGAGGGCGCCAGATCTATGTGGCAGGAGAAGATATCGAACCAGCGCGCCTCTTTGCCCGGCAGCTCGAACGGGAACTCTTTCGTTTAGGCGCTCATACCTATGGACTGGACTATCGGTCGGAGGGACTCTGGGGAAGATCGGCCCGCGAAATCATGAATGTGGCCGGCCTCCTCTCCGAAGCGGGCGTCATGAGCGTTGCCGTGCTCCCGGGATTGCCTGCGCTGCCCCTCAAGGCTCACGGTATCTTCCGCGTCTGGCTGGGTGATGTCAATGGTGCGCCGGAAACGGCCGACCGCATCATTCCCATCCAGGAAGCGGGGAAAATGTCAGCAGCGCTTCTGGCCCGAACACTTTTCGTCGATTTCGATCATTGAAAAGCGCAGCTGAAGAAATAGAAACACAACGCATGCTGACATGGCAAAGAAAACCACATACAATCTCCCGCAATCATCTTAACAATCCATAGAGCAATGAAAATCTTTTCATTATTATTCTCCTCCGTCCCGGTATTGTTCCTCCTTGCGTCCTGCGGTTCTTCCAAGGAAGAATCCCCTGTTGCCAAGGTTCGATTCGGCCTCTTCCCGAATGTAACGCACGCGCAAGGGCTCGTGGCCCGACACGCCAGCCGCACCGGCCAAGGTTGGATCGGCTATGAGAAATATCTCGGCGAACGCATCGGACGGCCTGTGAGCATCCAATGGTATTCCTACAACGCCGGTCCCAGCGCTATGGAAGCCATGTTTGCCGGTGCATTGGATTTTACCTACGTAGGCCCCGGCCCTGCCATCAATGCCTACGCAAAGTCTCGCGGAGCGCTGTTACAAATTATCGCCGGTTCTGTGCAAGGCGGTTCAGCTCTCGTCGTTCCGGAGGATTCCACGGCCGGTGCGCCGGAAGACTTTCGAGGCAAGGTGATCGCTACTCCTCAGCTCGGCAATACGCAAGACATCGCCTGCCGCGCTTGGCTTGCCAAAGCAGGACTCACGATTACGCAGTCCGGCGGAGACGTCCGTATTCTTCCCACGCCCAATCCTGAGCAGATCAACCTGTTTCGTCAGAAAAAGATCGATGCCGCCTGGACTGTCGAGCCCTGGGTCAGCCGTCTCGAGAGCAACGCAAAAGGGAAAATTCTGGTCGACGAATCGGAGGCCATCACCACGGTACTCACAGCCCGCAGGGAATTCATGTCGCAGAACCCCGGCATCACGAAGGCTGTGATCGAAGCGCACCGCGATCTCACTCGGTGGATTCTCGAGCATCCTGAAGATGCTCAGAAGATTGTAGTTGAAGAAATCGAGGATCTCTCGCACTCCAAAATAGACCCGGGGTTAGTGAAACAAGCTTGGAAACGCCTGCTTCCCACTCACGAAATCTCACAGAAGAAGCTTGACCTATTTGTGGGGGATGCCGCGCAATGCGGTTTCTTCAAGAACACCTCCGACATTTCAGACATTGTCGCCCCATATTAGCCATTCCTCAAAATGAGCCGACTTTCCATACGCAATGTTTCTAAAAGCTACATCGCCGACAAGATATCGGGGCTGGCTCTCTCGCCGGCCAGTCTGGACGTTGAAGAAGGGGAATTCGTATGTCTTGTCGGGCCGAGCGGCTGCGGCAAAACAACGTTGCTCCATATGATCGCCGGTCTGCTCGAAAGCGACACAGGAGTCATTCTGTATGATGGAGAAATCATCACCGGACCGGGAGCTGGCCGCGCCATGGTGTTTCAGGATTTCGCCCTTTTCCCTTGGCTGGATGTCTTGGGAAACGTGGAATTCGGACTGCGCTTCTCGGACATTCCCCACAGGAAGCGCCGGAAGGCCGCTCTCGAGAGCCTCGTACGCGTAAACCTGGGAAACGTCGTACATTCTCGGATTCACGAACTTTCCGGCGGCATGAAGCAGCGCGTGGCCATCGCACGAGCCCTGGCTGCCCATCCCCGTGTGCTCTTGATGGACGAACCCTTCGCCGCTCTCGACGCCATGACGAGGGAACAGCTTTACGCAGATGTGCAGTTCATTTGCAGCGGAAACGGAACCACTGTCGTATTTGTGACTCACAACATCCGCGAGGCCGTATGCCTCGGTGACCGCGTCATTCTCTTTTCGGAGCATCCGGGACGCATCTGCCGGGAATTTTCCGTGCGCCTTCCGAGACCTCGCCAGATCAATGATCCGAAGTTATCCGCTCTCTCATTGGAAATCACCCGTGCTTTGAAACAGCGCGGGACAAGCGCCCGAAAACGTCTCTGAACCATTCTGAGCCATGAAAAAACTGATCAATATTTCCGAATCTCTTCTGTTTGCCGCGGCCGCTCTTGCGCTCTGGGAATACGGCGCACACGCGGGATGGTGGCAGATATTCCTTTTCCCATCGCCTTCATCTATCTTTGCCTATCTTCAAGAGGCCGCTGAAGACGGGACGCTGTGGTCGGCTCTTCTGGTTACGATACATCGACTCTTCCTGGGCTATTTCATCGGTGTGCTTGCGGGCGTTCCTCTCGGTCTGCTGAGCGCAAAGCTGAATCTGGTGAAGAACACCATTGGACTGCTGGGGCTCGGGTTTCAGGGATTACCCAGCGTATGCTGGGTGCCTCTGGCCGTGCTCTGGTTCGGACAGGAAGAATCGGCCATTCTCTTCGTCGTGATCATGGGCACCGTCTGGTCCGTGATGCTTTCGACCGAAAACGGACTGTCAAATGTACCCCCTATTTACGCCCGCGCGGCGCGCACCATGGGAGCAGGAGCAGCCTACACACTTCTCTTCGTCACGCTGCCGGCATCCGCCCCCTTTGTGGTGAGCGGCATGAAACAGGGTTGGGCCTTTGCCTGGCGCTCCCTCATGTCTGCGGAAATCTACGTCACTATCCTTACGGGGTTCGGCTTGGGGCAATTGCTGCACTTCGGCCGCGAACTAAACGCCATGGAGCAGGTGATAGGAGTCATGCTCATCATTATCCTCGTGGGTCTGCTCTCGGACAAGCTGATCTTTTCCCCTCTGGAGCGATCGCTCCACAAACGCTGGGGGACCAATATAAACTGATCTTCCACTAAATTTGCCATCTGCACCACCATGAACAAAGAAAAGTACACAGCCCATGAACAATACAAGGAGGAAAGCGATTTCCTGAGAGGCCGCATCAGCTCCTTCCTGCAAGACCCTCTTGCTTCCCATTTCCCCGCCGCCGAAGAGTTCCTCCTCAAATTTCACGGCGTCACCCAGCAGGACGACAGGGATATCCGACAGCTCCGCAAAAAAGCAGGGAAAGATCGCGACTGGTCATTCATGGTGCGTCTCCGCCTGCCCGGCGGATGCCTGAGCCCGCATCAATGGCTTGCCATTGATGAAATGGCCGATCGTTTGGGCAATGGCACTCTCAAGCTCACTACCCGCCAATCCATCCAGCTGCACGGCGTGATCAAGACGGACCTCAAGAAAACCATGCAAGAGCTGCACGAACGCTCTCTCACATGCATCGCCGCCAGTGGCGACGCCGTGCGCAACGTAATGGCAGCAACCAATCCGGATGCGCCCGAACTCAGCAGGGAGATCATGGAACAAGCACGAAACCTTTCCCGTAAACTCGAACCCCACACGCATGCCTACCATGAAATTTGGCTCGATAGAAAGCGGGTCTACACCGGCGGCGATGAAGAGCCTCTTTACGGTGCGGGTTATCTGCCCAGGAAATTCAAGATCGCTTTCGCTCTGCCTCCCGTCAATGATGTGGACGTCTACGCTCAGGATCTCGCCTTCGTCGCTATTGAGGACAAGGGGAGCATCGTCGGTTACGATATTCTCGCCGGGGGCGGTCAGGGCTATGCCTACGGCAATGCTGCATCCTACCCCCGATTGGCCGATACGATCGGTTTCTGCACGCCGCCGCAAACGGAAGAAGTGGCTCGCCAGGTTCTCCTCATTCACAAGGAATACAGCACCCGCTGCAACCGCAAAACTTCGCGTCTGCGCTACACCATGGCCGAGCGGGGCGCGGAATGGTTCATCCGCGAGTTAAAGAATCGCCTCACCTTTCCGCTTGGCGCAGCCCGTCCGTTTACACTCGCCTCGAACAGCGAGGCGCCCGATTCACCCGCTCGCCTCACAATCTTCGTGGACGGCGGCCGTGTGCGCGACACAGAAGGACAGCGAATGAAAACGGGACTCCGCGAACTCGCCAAGGTGCACCGGGGAAATTTCTTCATCACCGGCAATCAAAACCTCACTCTCCAGGGCATCGCTCCCGAAACCCTCTCACCAATAAAAGAGATCATTGCAGCATACAATCTCCTGCCCGCGAGCTCGGGGCTGAGGCGCCATTCCTCAGCCTGCACCAGTCTGCCTTGGTGCCCGCAGGCTCTGGCGGATTCCGAACGCAGCCTGCCCGGGCTCGTCACGGAGCTGGAAAAACATCTCCTCGCCCTCGGTCTCCAAGATGAGCCCATCACACTCCGCATGACCGGGTGTCCCAATGGCTGCACCCGCCCTTTCCTCGCCGAAATCGCATTTGTGGGACGCGCTCCCGGCAAATACAACATCTGGATTGGCGGCTCCCGTGCCGGCGATCGCCTCGCTTTCATCTATCGGGAAACCGTCCCTGCCTCCGAACTTGTCGAAGCCGTAAAACCTCTCTTCACCAGGTTCTCTCAAGAACGCCTCCCCGGCGAAAGCTTCGGCGACTGGGCTCGGAGAACCTTTCTCTCAAAAGGGTGAGACGGGACAAGAGCCGGAAGGGCGTCAAGGGACATTCCTCCTCCCGCTCGAGAGGCGCACGAACCTTCACTCTATGCAAGGCAGGGACGCGCACTTCGGGCACTGACGGCCATAGTCGAGGCGTTGTGCCAAAAGGCGATGGCGGCAGGAGAAAGCATTCCCGCCATGCCGAGCGCGATGAGTGAACTGTTGAACCCTACGATGAAGCGATAGTTGGACTGAATGCGATCCAACAGTGCGCGGCTGAGTCTGCGGAGAGCAATGAGCTCCCTGAGATCCGACGACAGGAGCGTGATATCAGCCACTTCACGGGCAAGATCCGAAGCGTCCTTCATCGCCACGGAGACATCGGCGCAGGAAAGCGCGGGAGAATCGTTTATGCCGTCTCCCACCATGATGACGCAATGGCCCCGATCTTTGAATTCCTGCACTATGTGGGCCTTGTCCCCCGGCAGAACCTGGGCGCGGTATTCATCGATGCCCAACTCTTCGGCCACATTTCTCGCGGCATTTTCGCCATCGCCTGTAAGCATTATAATACGGCTGATCCCTTGCGCCCGCAGCTTCCTGATCACTCCGGCGGCTTCCGGCCGCAGAGGATCCTCGATGCAGAGGAAACCGGCCAGCCTGCCGTCAATGGCCAGATAAATATTTGAGGAACGAGCTCCTTCACGGTCAATGGCCGTCTGGATTTCGGGAGTAAGTTCCACCCCTTCATCTTCGAAAATGAAATGATGGCTGCCGATGAGCGTGCGCTGGCCGTGGAGACTCGACGCGATTCCATGCGCGACCACATAAGCCACTTCGGCATGCTGCTCGTCATGGACGAGCCCTTCGCACTCCGCCTGGCGCACAACGGCTCGGGCCACGCTGTGAGGGAAGTGCTCCTCCAGGCAGGCGGATATGCGCAGCACTTCGTCCCGTGTATATCCTGCCAGAGGAACCACCTTGGCCACGGAGGGCGAAGCGCTGGTGAGCGTTCCTGTCTTGTCGAACACAATGGTATCGGCTTCGGCAAAGGCTTCAAGGCTGCGTCCCCCCTTCACTGCCACACGCCGCTGAGACGCCTCGCGCATGGCGGAAATCACCGAAATGGGCACTGCCAGCTTAATGGCGCAGGAATAATCGACCATCAGCAGCGAAATGGCACGTGTCACATTGCTCGTCAAAAAATAAAAGCATACAGAAGAGAGCAGGGTATACGGAACGATTGCATCGGCCAGACTCTCGGCGCGGCTCTGCATGAGCGCCTTCATTCCTTCGGAACGATCGATCATGTCCATGATGCGGCTGATGCGCGTTTCATGACGGAGAGCCGTTATCAGCACTTGTATGCTCCCCTGCTCCACCGCCGTGCCGGCATAGACTGTCGATGCCTTGGCCTTGTGCACGAGCGTGGATTCACCCGTCATGGAAGCTTCGTTCACCTCGCACTCGCCAAAGACGACCACGCCGTCCGCCGGGATCATGGAGCCGTCCCGAATGCGGATGACATCGCCGCACACAAGCGATGCGAACGGCACGGAAGTTTCTTTTCCATCCTCCACTTTCCACGCACGCTCCACATTGACGGCAAGACTTTCGGAAAGAGCTCTGCGGGTTTTTCTGCGGGTGTGTTCCTCCAACAGTTCCGTAATCGAAAGAAGAAACATGATTGAATTGGCCGTAGAGACAGCGCCCGACGCAAAGGCCGCTCCTATGGAAACGGAATCGAGCACGGCCACGTTCACCCGACCGTGGAGAAGGCTGCGGACTCCTTTGCCGAAATAAGGTCTGTAGCGCATCAGGCTGAAAAACATTCCCAGCGGCGCCGGCAGCATTTTTCGGAGCGCATAGCCCATCGCCCGGCCAAAAAGCTTTTTCCGGAACTCGCGCTTCAGCTGTTCCATCCCCGCAGAATCAGTTTCCATCTCCTCCGGGAGCAATGAGACGTCAAGAGCGCAAAGCCGCGCAAGCAGATCTCCGCGCGACGGAACTTCATAGTGCACGAGGAGGCTTCCATTCAACGGATTCGCTTTGGCTGAATGCACATACGGCCAATTTTCCACAGCCCTTTCGAGAGCTGCCTTCCGCGATACGGAAAAGGCTCCCCTCCCGCCGCGGAAGCGGATACGCCCCGGTATTTCGTGGACAATTTTGAACTGCACTTACCTGAAGAAAGAATCCGCCTCTGCGGCGAATCCGCCTGAAGGCGGATTCTTCCGCAGAGGCGCGGTTTTATGCTTTTCCCTTGCTTTTCCGCTCGGCTTCGCAGCAGAGATCACAAGCGTCCTCCCGGAGATTGGCCAGAGCCTCCTGCGCCTCTTTCTGGAGCCGCATCGCACGAGCCAGTCCGGAAACGGCCGCCTTGCGGACCGCTCCGCTCTTCACGAGCTTCGCCCCAGCCATTGCGGCCGCGAGCCCGCCGAAGAAACAGAGCAGATTGGTGTTTTTCAGGCAATTCATAGTCTTTTCAATCAAATGGTTGTTGTTGCGCGAGAGCTTTCCCCCGCGATCAGCGCATGCCGACAGGAGGGTTATAGCGCGTTTCCAAGGTTCCGTCAATACCCGGCTTTCCGGAGAAAAAGCCTGGACGATTTCCGGGCGGGAACCCGCTCGAGACAGACGGCAGAAAAAAGAACGGACATTCCGCAATCCGCTTCCTCTCCCGCTTATCACATAGACACAGCAACGCTCCGAGCCGGAAATCCCCGACCCGGAGCGGCAGCGATACAGGCAACAACTCGCTGGAAAATTGCCTCAGGTCAGAACGTCAGGACAGCCTGCACGCCAAACGCGGTGGCCGTACTGCGCGCAGACCCGGAAGGATTCTGAATGAGCTGCCAATTCGGACGCACGCAGAAGAAGGGCGTCACGGCATAGCTGTAACCCACTTCAAGCACCAGCTCGCGCTTGGCGTGAGCGCCGTTGACCGCCTCTTCCTCTTCATCTTCGGGAGCGGCTTCCGTGTTCGGGCGCACGACGCTCAGGGCGACGCCGAGGAAGTTGTTCTCACTTTCCTTGTGCCCGAAGAGCAGGGTGAGAGGCTGCTTGAGAATAAGGCCGGCGGAGGCGGCGAAAGAAGCGCCGCCAAAGTTATTGTCATCGGATGAGCTGATCCCCACACGGCCGAAACAGGCTAAGTGTCCGGTCAATTCCTGGTCGAACCCGACACTGACGCCGCCATAGGTGCGATCCTTTTCGCCATCGAAATTCTGAGCCACGAAAGGAGTGATGCGAATGGCGCCTTTTTCATGGACATAGCCCACTTCGGCCAGCAAGTTGTAGCCCACGCCCGCGGCCGGATCGCGGTCTGCGGCGCGATGCCAGGGGGTGTACCCCATTTCGCTCTCGGTAATGCTGTAGGAGAGCATGCCGTACCATTTCTCGTTGAACTGGCTCTGCGCGACGAAACCGAAATTGCTGTCAGCCAGGGGAAGCACGGGCGTATTTACGAACACGCTGTTCGTGAAATTGGCGAAGGTGCTGTTGGCATAAGCATTGGCGTCGAAATAGTTCGTCTGATTGATAATGCCGGCGATAATGCAAACGGTCTCATTGTTGAGGTATTGCATCACCGCGAGCTCGGGAATGCCGAAGCCGCGCCGGGTAAACACGTCGGCATTGAGGGCTCCCGTACTGGCTACGGCTTCATTGAGCCCGTCGCCGCGCCATGTGCGGCTGTCAAGAGCGGCGGAGAGGGAAATCTCAGCGCGGATCCATGTATTGGTGGATTTGTTGATGTTCCAGTTGGCCTGGGCGTGCAGAAGGTACCAGTTCTGGTTGCCCGGCATGCCTTCATTGGGATTATTGATGGCGGAGAAGAGGTAGGAGGTTTCGACCACCCATTCCAAGCCATATTTTTCGTAGGCGTCAGCGTGAGCCTTCGTGATCGCCTTTGTAAGGGAATCTTCGGAGACGAGCGCTGTGTCATCGCCCCATTCGGCGCCAAACTGATTGATGTCCTTGAGGAGATTGGCTTCTTCAGCCGCGGCCGGCGTTGCCATGAGAACGGCAAGCCCCAATCGGGTCATGGTATTTGTTTTCATTTGTTGAAATTGATTCGAGAGGGAAGATGCGTTTCAACGACCCGCCGGCGGTACCACGCGCCGGCGGCACAAACGGCCTGAACGCATCTCCCCTCTCTTTTCTATTTGCACATGAAGATTGGAAGCGAGTGACAACTTGGGAACGAGCCGCCTCTCCGCGACAACTCCCACCGCGCAGCACACCTTCGGCCGCGCATCGGCGCATCCGAACTCAGCGAGCTCCTCTGATCCCTTGCTGCTTCGCATGCACAAATGTTAGTCCGAGCTAACTATTATTGCAAGCGCAAATTTTCTTTTTTTATTTTTCGAACGGATTTTCCATCCTCCTGGCGCGGCTCTTCGGCGGCCTGATCACACGAAGCGGATTGATAACCATCGGGAAGAGCGACCAATCTCCCCTCGGAGAGCTGACGGAACGAGCCTTTCATCTCTCCCGTCCCTCTTTTTTCTCGGAGCTTCAGACGCCCGATCGGCAGGCAAAGAGACATTTACCCGGACAGAATGAAAATGAAGACTCGACAAGATGCGCAAAACAGGCATAATGGGTGCGCATACATTTTGTATCCATATGGATTCCGATACAGAAAATACACATACGGCTCTATCGGCTGTCGCCGGAAAGACACGCATCCGGAAGGCCAAGACTGACGGTACCGACGTTCCAAAAACGCGCGTGACAAAGACGACACGACAAAAGAGCGCTCAAAGCGAGGAAGAGGCCGCCGCCGGAGCCTCGGGCGTTTCCCCGAGCACACAAACCCGAAAAACGAGCGCACGAAAACAAAAAGCTCTTCTCGCCCCCGAGGAATCGCCGGCCGAACAGCCTAAGCCGCGTCGCGGCAGAAAACCTAAGGGACAAGCCGAAATCCAAGATGCGGCATCCGTGCCGCCCGCCCCTGCCGAGACACCGGAGAAAAAGGGGCGCCTCTCCAGGAAGCGTCCCGAACCGGAGCTTGCAGTCAAGGAAGGAATCGTCGCATCTCCCGAAAAAGAGGAACGGTCGTCTCCCTTTGTTCAGCCTGAAACCGTGGGCGGAGCTGAAGACGAGCGCACGGGGGGACGCCGCAAGCATCGGCGCCGCAATCGGCGGGGAGGCCAGGGAGATCCGGCCTCTCAGCAGTCCGCGCTCGCCAACGTCAGCGTCAAAAAGCTCCACAGACGAGCCTGGCAGATTTTTTTAGGGGAAGTGACTGAAGAAGGTCTTGCGCTGATGGATGACGCCACGGCGCGCGAAACCGCCCGGCGGGCTTATCGGGTGGCTGAATTCTATCTCCTTGAAGCGGCACGGCACGACAAGCGCGCGCACCAGGACGAAGCCCCCGCCGATCATCAAGCCGGCGACAACATTTGAGCCGTCTTTCCGTTTCTTTCAACGCAGTGACGCTTCCGGCGGCTTCACTGCGTTTTTAATCTTCTCCGGACGGCCTGACGCTTCCGGCTGCAAAGGCATCCTTCACCTGTCCCTGCGCGGTTTTCAAAGTCAAATCCATATGTACATCACCACAGGAACGGAAAGAACGGTTCTTGTCCAGTTCCACAAAACCCAGTTTTTTGTAGATGTGCAAAGCGGCCTTGAGCAACACGTTGCTCTTCAGAACAACTCTTTCCCCTCCCAGTTTTTTTGCCTGATCCACGGCGGCCTTCGCCAGTCTCATGCCAACCCCTCTGCCCTGAACGGCCGGAAGCACGGCATGTCTGGCCAGTTCATAAACCCGCCCCGAAAACCTCAACAGTGCACACACGCCTACGGGTTTGCCTTGATGAAGCGCCACGAGGATGCGGCCGCCCTTGTCGAGTATACTCCTTTGCGGATGTTCCAAACATTCGTAATCAGATTGCTCCATTGTCCAACACCGGGCTGTCCATTCTTCATTCAGCGTGCGGAATGCGGTTTGATGGGACGGCCGATACGGAACTATGCGAACCATCAGCCTCGTCCGTTTCTTTTTTTCTTCCATCACGCGTTGAACGATATCTTTCCCCTTCAAATGATCCAGCCAACACTCCACCGCTTTCCCCAAATCAAAACCCGTTTCCTCCGTCAAATGGTCGACAGCCCGCGATAAATCGCTTTTTATCTCCTGAAGTCTCTCCACCCACCGTCTGCCCTCCTCAGTAAGCAGTACCATTCTCCTTCGGCTATCCTCGCGATCTTTACGCTGAATGACCAGATTTCTGGCCGACAATTCCCGCACCGCCTGGGATACCTGAGAAGGATGCATATTCAATTCCTTCGCCAGCGTCTTGATACTCTTCGCTCTCTTTGTGGAAAGAATCGGCAGCGGCATCAAATAGGAGCGGGGCAATCCGAACCCGTACACCTGATAAAGCAGATCGTCCTCACTGGTCAGCCCCCGCATCAACATACCCAACTTCCTGTCCAACGATATTCCGAACGACTTTCTCCTGGAATCCATATCCGTTCTCATTCAGGCAAGCCCCATGAAATCAGCAGGCATAGCCCCACTCCCGCCGGGAACCCTGTTTTCTTTTAGGCGATGATCCCGACATGCCCTCCCTTCTTACGAGCCTTTCAGCGCTTTCTGGAAGATGTCCTCGGCTTCAATGGATTGATCTTGATTCTTCCTCTCGTCTTCCACTCTCTCCCTTTGCAGGGGTGAGCGAATGCGCTTCCAATCGATCAGGCCTGGCAGCAGACTGCATATCAGCTTTTTCAGCTGTTCATCGGCAAGCTTCTCTTCGACCTGCACAACGTTTCCATAATGTGTGGAGAGTTGGATGTATGCCCAACGCTGAACCTTGCCGTAGACGAGCCGATCGCGCATGTCGAGAAGCGTGCGCCTCAGGTGACTCTCCGTCGCATGCGAATCGCTGATGAACACATAATAATGAATATGGCGGAGCGTTTGACCATCCGCCGTCTTCGTGTCGGTCGACAGCCGGGTGAAGGGCAATATATGCCCGTCATCCATGCGCAGCTCTGTTCGGGATGACACC
Organism: Akkermansiaceae bacterium; assembly: GCA_021200315.1. GTDB lineage: Bacteria > Verrucomicrobiota > Verrucomicrobiia > Verrucomicrobiales > Akkermansiaceae > Akkermansia. Next base: position 50,820 of record JAJQGU010000053.1, on the reverse strand, counting down.
AGATTGGTATGTCCCTGCGCGGGAAGACACCGTTCGGGGCGATGGATGGAGTTGTTCATGTCATTTCCCGAAAAGACGATCGAAACCATACAGGGAAGAGCGGCACGCCGCTCGCGCCCCTCTTCATCACGGCTGGAGAAAAGCACGGGATCTTCCAAACTGACATAGACAGCCTTGCTGAATTTTGTATCAGACGATAACACTTTCCGTTCTATATCAGTTTCCTGAGTCTTTTCCCCATACCAACCGGGCAGATGATACCCCGTCGGCAATTCCTCGGAAATAGCCGAAGGCAGAATCTCGTGATGTTCCGGCAAGAGATAAATGCACCCCAGCGCCAGCAGAAGAAACAGGGGAAGCAGCAGAACATAAAGGCGACGGATCATTGCGCGCTCCTTTCTTTCGGGCCATTGCTGCGCAAAACGACCGTGCGTTTTTTCTTTAGAAAGGGGATCTCTCCCGCAAGGACAGAATACAGAAGAGTCAGGCCGATCAACGTCGCCGGGAAGAAGAAGAGCAGCCCCGACCAGTCATGCCACGTCTTCGAGGCGAAGGATGGGTCGACATATTCGGCGAACACGAAAATGCTCGTCACGCGGAAGGCGTTGCCCAATATGGCCAGCGGAATCGCGCTTCCCGCCAGAATGAGCTTCTTCCACCATGAGAGAGGCGACATGTAAGCCCACGCAACGGCGATCATCAGCAGAGCCATCAATGAGCGCATGCCGCTGCAGCCGCCGGCGATGCTGTAGGCATCCCAGTTTCCGGTGGCCGAGGCGATGTTCGTTCCCTCAACGACAGTTTGTACGCCAAAAAGCGACGCACCCCAGTGAGCCGCCTGGGTAGCCATCAGCTGCATGCCCACTGTCGCCTGTTGAAACCCGGGCAGAGGGATGGCCATCCAAAGGAAGAAGAACGGGAAAGCGCACAACCAAGCCGCACGGCGCCCCAGAAAGAACCACATACAGCCCGTCAGCAGAAAAGGCAGGGCGCCGATCACCACTCGCCCCTGCATGGTGCGATAGCCCGCCACGTAGAGCAGCGCACCCGAAGCGAGGAAAAGAAACGGAAGCCACGAAACCGTTTCCGTGCGGGGAAGAGCGGCCAACTTTGACCGCACCTGATAGATCATGGCCGCGGAAAACAGGGGAACCATCCAAGCATGCTCGTAATCCGTTTCACTGTTCCAGCTGCTTACCAGCCAACCCACGGCGCTGTGGGAGGAAAAACCCGGCTGGACGCAATAAAACCACACCAGCAGTGCCGCCGTAAGCGCCATGGACGTGTAACGCATCGTGAGCGAACACTTTGATTTCATCGTGCAGATTGTATTCATCCGGAAAAGGAGAAAAAAATATGTTGGAGAGATGTGTTTAGTATTGATATTCCTGCGCGGCTTGTCAAGAATAGCCGCGCGCTCGTTGCGTCATTATCATGAAAATCATCAGCGGTACAGCTCACAAACAACTCGCGGAAAAGATCTCGTCGCACATCGGCATACCTCTTACAGACGTCGCGGTCAACTCGTTCCCCGACGGGGAAAGCTTCGTCAAGATCAACGAGAACATTCGGGGCAGTGATGTGTTCCTCATTCAGCCGACATGTCCTCCGACAAATAATAACTTCATGGAGCTCTGCGTCATGATCGATGCGGCCAAACGGGCGAGCGCTGGGCGCATTACGGCGGTGATGCCCTTCTTCGGCTATGCCCGCCAAGACCGCAAGGATCAGCCCCGCGTACCCATCACGGCCAAGCTCGTAGCCAACCTGTTGACGGCAGCCGGCGTGAACCGCGTATTGACGATGGATCTGCATGCGGCTCAGATTCAGGGATTCTTCGATATTCCTGTCGATCATCTCTACGCTACCCCCGTGCTGGTGCGCCACCTGCGCGAACATTACGTCAGGAACATGGAAAACCTTGTTGTCGTCTGTCCGGACATCGGCGGCGTGAAAATGGCCAAGGCTTATTCCAGCGCCTTGGGCGTCCAGATGGCCATTGTGGCCAAACACCGCGTCAGCGCTACGGAAGTGGAGGCATCAGCCGTGATCGGCAATGTCGAGGGACGTGACGTGCTGCTTGTGGATGACATGACGGAAACCGCAGGCACGCTTTGCGCCGCCGCACGCATTCTGAAGGAGCATGGAGCCAACCGCATCTTCGCCGGCGTTTCCCACGGGGTACTGAGCGACTTGGCGCGCGAACGCCTGAGCCATTCGGACATCGAGCGCGTGCTCACCAGCGATTCGGTGCCCATGGCTCAAGGACCCAAAGTGGATGTGGTGAGCATCGCCGGATTGATGGGCGATGCCATCCGACGCATCCATGCGGGAGAATCCGTTTCGTCCCTGTTCAGGATTTAAAGGGCTCTCAATCTTCAACGTCAACCAATCGATCGGAACGGGGCCGGCGGCGGAATTGGGCTGCCTTCCCGCACTTTCCGATGATTTGACGCAAGTCGGTTCGTATGTCACAAGTGCAGAAGGAACGGCCGCTTTCGCTCTTGACGAATTCCCGATTCCAGAGCATGCTTTTCACTGCATATGGGTAAAACCTTATACGAAAAAATATGGGATGCGCACACCGTCGGCATGCTGCCGGACGGGCGCACGCAGCTTTTCATTGCCACGCATTACCTGCACGAAGTGACCTCTCCCCAAGCCTTCGGCATGCTGCGCGACTTGGGTTTGTCCGTTCTGCATCCCGAGCGCACCTTCGCCACAGTAGATCACATCATCCCCACTGACGACCAGAGCGAGCCCTTTGCCGACCCCCGCGCAGCCGCCATGCTTCAGGCTCTGCGCCGCAACTGCGCTGCCCACGGCATCCGCATGTTTGACCTTCCCAGCGGCATGCAGGGCATTGTGCACATGGTGGGTCCCGAGCTCGGCATCACCCAGCCGGGCATGACCATCGTCTGCGGAGACTCGCACACGGCCACGCACGGCGCCATGGGCAGCGTCGCCATGGGCATCGGCACCACTCAGGTGCGCGACGTGCTCGCTACCCAGACGCTGGCGCAGACTCCGCTCAAGGTGCGCAGCGTGCGCGTGGAAGGGAGATTGAAACCGGGCGTCACGGCCAAAGACGCCGCGCTTTTCATCATCAGGCGGCTCGGCGTCAAGGGCGGCTTGGGTTACGCGTACGAATTCGGCGGCTCGGCCGTCGAGGCCATGAGCATGGATGAACGCATGACACTCTGCAATCTCGCCATCGAGGGCGCTGCGCGCTGCGGTTACATCAATCCCGACGAGACCACGTTCAGATACCTTCAAGGCCGCCTGTTCGCCCCGACGGGCGCCGCCTGGAACGAAGCCGTCGTGCGCTGGAAAAGCTTCGCGTCAGACGCCGACGCGCATTACGACGACCAAGTCGCCTTTCAGGCGGATGAAATAGAGCCCACCGTCACATGGGGCATCACTCCCGCCCAGAGCGTGCCCATCGACGGCGTCGTGCCCGATCCGGCCGACGCCCCCGACGAAGAGACCCGCAAAGGCATGCTCGAAGCCCTCGCCTATATGAAATTCACCCCCGGCGTCCCGATCAAGGGCATGCCCGTGCAGGTGTGCTTCATCGGCTCGTGCACCAATGGCCGCATTTCGGACTTCCGCAAGGTGGCGCGCCTCATCAGAGGGCGCAGGGTAGCTGCCGGCGTCAAGGCGCTGGCCGTTCCCGGTTCGCAGATGACGGCCCGCCAATGCGAGGATGAAGGCATTGCCGAAATTTTTCTCGAGGCGGGGTTCGAATGGCGCAGAGCGGGCTGCTCAATGTGCCTTGCCATGAATCCGGACAGGTTGGTGGGCGACCAGCTCTGCGCCAGCTCGTCAAACCGCAACTTCAAGGGACGGCAGGGCAGCCCCTCCGGGCGCACGCTGCTCATGAGTCCCGAGGCCGTTGCCGCCACGGCCCTGACGGGCCGGGTGGCCGATCCCCGCGAAGTGTTTCACATGAATTAATCCGCTCTCATGCCTCTCCGCCATATTACTCAAGTTTCCGGCAAGGCCGTCCCCGTTCCCGGGGCCGACATGGACACCGACCGCATCATCCCCTCCCGTTTTCTGAAGTGCATCACGTTCGACGAACTGGCGGGCAAAATGTTTTGGGACGAGCGATTTGATCAATCGGGGCGCCCCGCCGGGCATCCGATCGACAGCCCCTCCCACGCCGGCGCCGCTCTCATTTTCGGCGGGGAAAATTTCGGCTGCGGCTCATCCCGCGAACATGCTCCTCAAGCTATCAGGCGTTCCGGCATCCAAGGCATCGTGGCCGAATCTTTCGCTGAAATATTCTTCGGCAACAGCACCGGCATCGGTTTGCCCTGCGCCGCAGCCTCGCACGAAGATCTCGCCGCCGCCATGAAACTGACGGAGGAACACCCCGAACTGATCTGGACGCTCGATTTGGAGCGGATGCAGCTGCGCTCCGCACTCGCGGCCTTCCCGATCTCCATGCCGGAAGAGCCCCGGGAAGCGCTCATTCGGGGACGCTGGGACGCCATCGCCGACTTGATGAATACAGCCGAAGCCGTCGAAGCCCTTTCCGCCAGACAGCCCATGCCCCGAGCGCGATAACACATGTCCGGAACCCTGCGCATCGCCCGTCTGCTCGCCGGCGGATACATCGACAACACCACAAGAGGAATCGTGGCGCTCGGCCTCCGCTTTTTCGGCCGGGACGACTTCCTCGAGTTCACGCTGAAGGGGGACTGCCGGCTGGATCTCGCCGGCTGTCGCTTTCGCTTCAGGAACTCCTCCGCCCGCGTTCCTCTCTCTCAAAGCGATCGCGGCTGTTTCACCATGCTCGCGCAGCGCCGTGCGCACCTCCGCATGGGGGACATGACGGCCTCGTTGCGGAGGTGCGCACGGGATGCCTCCGGTATCCTCCACAATGTCATTTCGTTGGAGTTCTTCGATATTCAAGGCGAACGCATCCTCGTCGAGGATGCCCGGGCGCGGCTCAGGCTCGAAGCGTGCGTTTGGAAGCCCGACGCCTCATCGGACGCCGTCCAGGATCTGCTCAACCAAGACGCCTTCCGCCACTACATCCAGCAAACGATCGGTGCCTATATACTCTCGCACACTCCGGCCGAAGACCAGTTTCCGGAAAACGCATGGGATCGCAAACTGCGGAAAGCCGAAGCCATGGCCTTCTCCTACTCCTTGGCAAAGGAAAAGTACGGCGATCTCCCGGGTTGGCAGGCTCGTGTGGCCTACGCCCTGCAATGGCATGCCGGCTTGGCCAGGATTGCCGACGGCGGCGGGGAATCGAGTCCTCCCTTCAACATTTCCGGAATGGGGTTCCCCAGCGTGACCGACTTTCTTCCGCGGGCCGAGGCTGCAGCGGTGCACCATGCCATGGAGAACCTGCTCTTCCTGCATCTTTCCGAACTGACCGACAGCCTGCAGCCCCTCTGCAAATCCCGGCCGCGCCTGCACGATGGGGCTCCCGCGCAAAAACGATTCGAGGCATTGATGAAAATGTACACCTTCATCGTCCCCCACCTTCTGGGGACGCTGCTGGAACTCAATGAGAACCCGATGAACGTCGGCATGCTCTCGCCGCGGGTCGAAAGGCTCGCCCAAAGCATGGACTCCCTGATTCATTGTCTTTCAGGATTCCATGAAGAATATGTAAGCACGGACATACTTCCCCTCGCCGAACGTCTGCGCATCGATCTGCTCCGCTTTCTGAGCAATCTTCCCCGCGAAAAAAATCAATGAGGGAGAGATGCCCGGCATTCTGAAACATTCACGGTTTAAGCTTGCTTTTCGCCGCGCCCTGCGCCATACTGCTTCCGCTCTTATTCATGGGAACGCCAGGCATTATTCATCGGCTTTCGCCCCTCGGGGACGGCATGCGGGTTCTGCTGACGAGCGCGGCTGTCATCATCGTGCTGGCCGGTCTGCAAGCCGCCCGGGATATCATCGTTCCCGTGATCATGGCCTGTTTTCTGGCCATCGTCAGCTACCCCATCACGGTCTTTCTCCACAAAAAGTTGCGCTTTCCCCACTGGCTGGCCGTGCTGTGCACCGTGCTCGCCGACTTCAGCGCCTTGTTCGGCATCGGCAGCCTGATTAATTTCCTCGCCGGCAGCCTCTCCACAGAGATCCAGAGGGTTCACCTGCCCCTCATCGTCGGGAAATACACGCAGTTCATGGCCTCGCTGAAAGAGACGGGCTGGGATCAGTATATTACCGGCATCATCGGTTCGCCCCAGGAATTCCTGAGCGGCAAGATGATTCTGGACGTCTCCACGCTGATCATGAACAAGGCTCTGACATTTGTCACCGTCATCGTGCTGACGCTGATCCTGATGACGTTCTTCTTGGCGGAGGCGCCCCGATTCAGGCGCAACGTCAACAAAATATCCAAAGAGGAGGGGCTCGACCTGCTTCAATTCGCCAACGCCCTGCAAGGCATCCAGCGGTATCTGCTCATCAAGACGTTCATCAGCCTGATCACGGGATTGATGGCTTGGCTGCTCTGTCTTTACATGGACATAGACTTCGCTCTGCTCTGGGGTATCGTGGCGTTCACCCTGAATTTCATACCCACGTTCGGCTCCATTGCGGCGGCTATTCCGCCCATACTGCTCGCCTTGCTGCTGGGCACACCCCTGAATGCTCTGATCACCGCCATCGGATATCTGGCCATCAACATCTCGTTGGGCAATGGACTGGAACCCATTCTCATGGGTAAACAGTTCGGAATCGCCATGAGCGTCGTCCTTCTCTCCGTTCTGCTCTGGGGCTGGATCTGGGGGCCGATTGGCATGCTGCTCGCCGTGCCGATCTCCGTGCTCATCAAGCTCGCTCTTGAAAATTCCCGCGATTTGAAATGGATCGCCATGCTGCTGGACAACCCGCCCACCACGCTGCCCATAGCCAAAAAGCTTCCGCTCCATCCGCACGAATCGCAGGAGACAGACTGATTTTTCGCCATGCACACATTCCATTACCAAGACGGCTTCCTCTGCTGCGAGAACGTTCGCCTGCTTCACATCGCGGAAACGGTCGGCACGCCCGCTTATGTTTACAGCAAACACACCATTCTCGACCACTTCCAACGCCTGAAAAGAGCTCTTTCGCCCTTGGGCGCCGAAGTGGCCTATGCCGTGAAAGCCTGCTCGAACCTCGCCATCCTGCAGCTGATGGCCAGGGAAGGCGCGGGGTTCGACATCGTCTCCGGCGGCGAACTGTGGCGCACCATCCGCGCGGGAGGCGACCCGGGGCGCTGCACCTATGCCGGTGTGGGCAAAACGGAAGATGAAATCCGCTATGCTCTCGAACAGGGCATCTATTGCTTCAACGCCGAATCGGAAGCTGAACTGCGCACGATCGACGAAATCGCCGCCTCGATGGGCGTCAAGGCTCCCGTGGCCGTGCGCGTGAATCCCAATGTCGAGGCCGGCACGCACCAATACATCACCACCGGCAGGAAAGAAAACAAATTCGGCGTCGACCTCGATCGTGTGGAAGCTCTGTACGCCGCTATCCACCACGAAATGCCCAGTCTCATCATCAGGGGGCTTCAAATGCACATCGGCTCACAGCTCACGAGCATAGAGCCCTTTGTACAGGCTGTGAACAAGGTCGCCCCAATGGCGGCCCGCCTTCGGGAGCTCTACGGCATCGAATTTTTCTCCATCGGCGGAGGCATCGGCATCGTCTACGACCAGCCTCTCCCGGCGGCCTTCCCCGCATGGTGGGAAAGCCGGGAATCCCGCTCTCACCTCCATATCGAAACCTACGCCGAACGCCTCATTCCCCTGCTCAAGCCCTTGGGGCTCCGCATCATTGTGGAGCCCGGCCGCATGATCGTCGGCAATGCCGGCGTCCTGCTCGCCAAATGCCTTTACGAAAAGAAAGGAGAATCCAAGACCTTCAAGATAGTGGACGCGGGGATGAACGACCTCATCCGCCCCGCGCTTTATCAGGGGCATCACGAGATTGTCCCCCTTGTCCAGCATGGAGACGACCTCGTCACAGCCGACGTAGTGGGACCCATCTGCGAATCCGGCGACTTTCAGGCTCAGAACCGTCCCATGCACGACATCCGCGCGGGCGAATATCTGGCCGTTCTCTCCGCTGGAGCTTATGGCTTCTCCATGAGTTCGAACTACAACTCCCGCCCCATGGCGGCCGAAGTGCTCGTCGACGGCGGCACGTGGACGCTCATCCGCGCCCGGCAGACGCTCGAAGACCTCGTGCGCGGCGAAATTCTTCCCGAATAATTAATCATTTAACCAACCAAACAAAACCATGCCAGTAGCAACACGAGAACAATACTGCAAAATGCTCGACACGGCGAAGAAGGAAGGCTACGCCTATCCCGCCGTGAATGTCACCACCCTCGAAGTGATCAACGGCGCACTGAAGGCATTTGCCGACGCCAAGTCCGACGGTATCATCCAAGTCTCCCTCGGCGGCGGCAAATTCGCTTCCGGCTCTTCGGTGGGCAGCTCGGCCATCGGCGCCATCGTCATCGCCGAAGCCGTCCATCGCCTCGCAAAAGAATACAACGTGCTTGTGGGTCTGCACACTGACCACTGCCAGCCCGAACACGTCGACGACTTTCTGCGTCCCCTGATCGCGGAGTCAAGGCGCCGTGTCGAGGCCGGCCAGGAACCGCTTTTCAATTCACATATGCTCGACGCCTCGTCCCTCCCGATGAAGGAAAACTTGGCTCTTTCAAAAGAGCTCCTCAAGGAATGCGCCGAAATCGGCATTGTGCTCGAACTTGAAATCGGCGTCGTCGGCGGCGAGGAAGACGGTGTGGACAATTCCGGCGTCCATGCCGCCAAGCTCTACACTTCCCCCGATGACATGCTTCTCACTTACGAAACGCTCAACGGACTTGGGCGCTTCATGCTCGCCGCCACTTTCGGCAACGTGCACGGCGTTTACAAACCCGGCGCAGTGAAGCTCGAACCCAAGATTCTCCGCGACGGACAGAAAGCCGTCACCGACAAGCACGGCTCCGCGGCGGCGATGCCTCTCGTCTTCCACGGCGGCTCCGGCTCCGAACTGGCCGATATTCGCGAAGCGATCTCCTACGGCGTAGTCAAGATGAACATCGACACCGACACCCAGTATGCCTTCTCTAAGCCCATTGCGCTTTTCATCTGCGGGCATATTGAAGGCATGCTGAAAATCGACGGCGAAGTGGGGGACAAAAAGTGCTACGATCCCCGTGCCTACCTCAAGCTTGGCGAAAAGGGCATCGCCCAGCGCCTTGTCGTGGCCGCCCAGAATCTGCTCTCCGAAGGTAAGACCCTCTACGGCAAGATTTGATCCATGACCTGCCCTGTGCTTCTCCCGCCGCCGCCTCCCCAGGAGGCGGCTTCTTTATTTTCTACCAGTTATCGAACTTCCTTCTTCCCCAAAGCGTCTCACGCATATTCCCCAACCGAGGCCCTGCACACCTCCACCACCATGAGCCAGAAAAACATCACCCGCTACACTTACGAGAACACGGATTTCCAGGGATGGCGCGTCAGCATTCAGCGATGCGGACGCATCATCACGAAATATTTCTCCGATCTTCAATGCGGCTCAACGGAAAGAGCTCATCAGATGGCTCTCGACTATCGGGATCGCATTCTTGCCGAGCTCGCATCCCATCAAAAGGATATCCCCGAATTCATGGATCGCGAGCTTGCGCGTATTCAGCAGGAGCTTCAGGACAAATACCGCGGGAACGACTACCCGGGCGTCCACTGGCTCGGGGAGCGCCCGCTCTGACTCTCTATTGTATGACGCATGACGGATTCAGCTCTCTCCCGCCGTCATGGCGAGCCAGCGATCGGCTTCATCGCGGCTCATGGAAACCGTGTGCCTTCGGATCCGCCTCAGCATAAGCATAATACCCGTATTCACTGCCTCTGCTCGGCCGTCCAGTTCCGCCGCTCCTGCACGTTGCGGGACTCAATCTCGCCCGGGGTGCGACGGTAAAGCTCGTAGTCGCTCAGGCTTTGCCGCACCCCATGCACTCCTCGCAGCTGCGCTTGCGTCTGCTTAATTTCCTTCTTGAGTTCCTCTACAACCTCCCTCGCGTTTTTCTTGCCTTTACTCTCCACCATGCTGAGGAGGGAATCATAATCTCTGTACGAGTCCCAAAGCTCCGCTTCTTTCTTGCGCTCCTCATCGGTGAGGCTCCTGCGCTCTTTCTTCGTCTTCCGTAAATGCTCCGCCCCAAGAGCCGTATAATCTGCCAGCAGCTTATCTCTTGCCCCCTTAAGCGCGCTCCGGTCCATATCTTTCATCTCCTCCGGGTAAGCCTCGGTTTGCTTTAACTCCCAGCGGTAATCCTTAAGCTTTTCTCTCGCCCACTGAATGCGCCGTGCTTTATCGCCCGCCGCTCCGACGCTTGAACCGGCGGCGAACCCCTCAATATCCTGAATCGCGTGCTGAATCTCGTGAAGGAGCGCGCTGCGCCTCTCTTCCGGCGTCAAGGTTTCATTTATTGTAATAATATGCGTCCACTGGTCGTAGCTTCCGTAATAACCTTTGCCCAAATCTCTGTCCCGTGCCTCCATCTCCGCAAGCTCGGGGTACGCATCAAAGAGCTCGGGATAATCCAGCACCTCCCCCAGCTTCCTTTCATACTTTTTGTAGACGCTGAGCTGGGTGTCGTTTCTCAGCCTGTCCAACTCACCCAGAAGCGCGAACCGTCCCCCCCTGTCCAGCAATTCGGGCAGTGCTGCGTTCTTAAAGTCATACCCCAGCTCCTTAAGCATACGGTCGCCAAGCCCTTCCAGCTCCTTCTCCAGCTTGGCGGCCTGTTTCTGCAAAGCTTGTTTTTCAGCAAGCTCCTCCGGTTTCCTTGAGTGCGCGAGTTTTTGCCACTCATCCCACGCATGGCGGAGCTCATCGAGCTTCTTCTTCTCGCCCGGCGTTGCCAGCCTGTCGAGATCTTTCGGAGCCGTCCACGCGCCCTTCAGCCTCGCTTGGCTCGCGTCAATCTCCGCACGCATCTTCCCGTCGTCGCGGCCGAGGAACGCTTTGTCCACGTACTTCGAAAACGTCTTCGCCCGCGGACCGATTACCGAAAAGCTCCCTCCGTAATTTTTTTCTTCTTCCCGCTTGACAATATCGGGAAAATCACTTTTAATTTCCCCAGATAAATAAATGGGGAGATTCGGGAAACCGGCTCCCCTGCCTTTTTGTCCGGCGGCAGGAGCCAAGCTCACATTAAGAAGGTAAGCCATAGGAGTTTTCCCTTTTTCTTTAAAAATCATTAACTCAATATTCGCTTCAAACTTCTCGCCCATCCCCTCCAATTCAAAGGGGGAGTAAACATGCAGAAAGCCCTTGCGCACCTCTTTATCCTTATATGCCCGCTCGTATTTCATCCGCTCCGCGTTGGCGAACAATTCCACAATGTTTCCGTAGGCGGAGAAATGTGCCGTCTTGATGTCCTCATCGCTCATCCCTGAGGGCTGAAGAGCCTCAAAGGTTCTTCCCAGTGAATCCTTATGAGCAAATTTCCCCTTGCTCTTAGAATTGAAAACGGCTTTCAGATTCAGAAAACGGTTTTCCAAAATCAGCGAACCTCCGCGGCCGCCCACTGTTGCCAGAGCTTCTTGTCTCGTTCGGCAAATACGGCGCGGCGGTATCACTACCGACATGCTCGCGCCGCCCGGCTCCTCCCGCGGCACGTAGGGCTTCCAGTCCCTGTTCCCTCTTGCCACGTGCGTAATCCTGATTGCGTCCATGTCAAACACCACTTCATTATAGTCCCGCTTGCTCCTCGCCTTGCCACGCGTGAATCCGTCCGCATACTTGTGCCCCTTGATGCCGGAGGCGAGAAGTGCCTCGCTCGCGTATCTCGCTGCCAAAGCTTTGTCCTTGCGGGAGTATCCGAGCCCGTGCTTTTCCCGCATTTTGTCGGCGAGAGCCCAATAGAACTTTTCGCCGGTGTTCGCCCCGATAGCCTCCGCCAGTTCCCTCACCTCCACCACGGGCGAATTGCGAATACGCTCCAAAGCTCCCGCGTTCGATTCGTCGGTCATGAGGTCATCCCAATAGAACAGCTCGCCCTCCTCCGCGTCTATTTCCACGCGGTAGTTGTACGCGGGGATTGTTTCCGTCCCTTCATACTCTATCTTATTGTTTTTGTCTGCCAGCCATTCTCTAATCTTAGGGATGATTTGCAGATCTTTCTTCGCGCGTTCAATCGGTTCGGATGAATAGTAGAAGTCGTCTTTTATAAGCCGGCGGGCGTACTTCTCTTCTGCTTTCAGGTGTTCAAAAGCATCACCTATCTCAAATGTATCATCCCCCCTCAGTGCGAAAACAAGGGGCGCGAAACGCCCCGCCCTTTCGTCTCCTATTGCTTCTGTCAGTACGTCGGCGAGCTCTTTCCAACTAGTATACCTTTTTCCGTTGATTTTCCAAGACCGTACGTGGTTTTCCTCTTTAAACTGGTCGAGGTAATGGTCATTCACCCCCTCGCTCTCCGTGAAATACATGCCGGAGCCGAACACCTGCGCCCCCTCGCCCGAGCCAATCTTGTCCAGCCGGAACTTGTCCTGAATCCAATGCGGGCTCGCGTGCATAGCCGTAACGGCGAAGCTCGTGCCGTCGATAAGAACGCCGTTCGCCGCCTGCATGATGCCGTGCTCGTCGAACAGCTTCTTCTCCTTAGCCTCTTTCACCGTGAAACTTTCACCGCGGAGGTCGCGCTTGTGATACAAATCCAGCATCTTGAAAACAGGCGGCTCCTTGCCGCCGCGCTTCACCGCCGTTACAGACATGCTCGCGCCGCCCGTGCCGTCCGAGCCGCCCTTGCTGTCCGAGCCGTCCGTGCCGCCCTTGCTGTCCGTGAGCTCCCCGCTCCCGGAAATAATCGGGTTTTCCTTCTTCCATGCGTCGCGGATCTCGTCCATGAGCTCGCGGCGCACCCACGGGTTCTGCCACTCCTGCTGCTGAAGCCTCAGCTTGTCGAGGGCTTTGCGGAGCCCTTCCGGGTCCTTGATGTTGATGCCGTACCTCTTTGCCTGCTCCTTGGATAGTTTTTTGCCGACAAGTTTATTGAGATAGGAAATATCCTGCCCGAGGCTGTTGCGCTTGCGGTTGACGTACTTCGCCGCGAAATTATTGAACTCGTCATTGTCGAGCGCACCGCCGAAGAGGTCCGTCCCGCCTGAGAGTCCCATTTCATCCTGCATGTTCAGCAGAGCCTGCTCCGCCTCCATGCGGGCGAGAATCTCGCCCTTGCTCGCGCCCTCAATGGCGAGCCTCACGCCTGCCGACTGCACCTTGTCCGAGCCGGGAGCGAAGTCCGCTATCCAGAGTGCCTGCCTCTCGTCTATCGTCCCGTTGCGCATGTTCGAAATCACCGTCTCGCCGGCATTGCGTCCGATGCGGTACCCTATCGAGCCGAGCGTCCCTTCGCGCGAAATGCCTGCCCGCCGAATCTCCTCATCCGTGAGTGCCTTGCCCTCCGTGAACTCCCCGCGCAACGGCTCGTCCAGCCCGCTGCTTCAGGCGAGTTTTTGATTCTCGACCATCACACGGCCAATAACAAGAATCTGGATTACTTCATCGCCAAGTGCCGCGAATGGGAAGCCCGCTGCGGGCAGGCCGTTGCCATGCACATTCTTCCCCACGACGCGGCGCAGCGCGATAAAGTGCAGGGGCTTTCCTTCCAGTCGCACTTCCAGAAGCTGGGACTTCCTTCCCGCATTGTGCCGCGCACAACGGATATTTGGGCGGCCATTGACCTGACACGGCGGCTCCTTCGTTACTGCGTTTTCCATGCCCGCTGCTCCGAGCCCGTGCTGGTTGACGGCATCGAACACATCTCAGGCGTGAACGCGCTGGAGAACTACCAGACCGCTCCCATGGGGCGGAGCGGCGTGGAACGCAAAGAACCTCTCCATAACGCCTGCTCGCATGCGGCGGACGCGTTCCGCACGTTCGCGCAGGCATGGCAGGCCGGCTTCATCTCCCGCGACCTCGTGCGCCGCGCTCCTCTTCCCCGCGGCCAGAGGCGCAGTACTGCCTTCACCCGGCGGGGGCTCGCAAAGGGTGTGCCGTGGGGTAGATAAAAACCGCCCCCGGCGCATTTCTGCGCCGGGGTGAGGGAAAAACAAACAAAAAAATATATATGAAAACGCACCTTGTGGGTGCGGGCTTAGTTTATCTCACGCGCTTCTCCTGTCAAGTCTTTTTTTTTGCATCCAGCACTGGCAGTGCCGCCGCCGCGGCCGCCAGCTGTTCCGCCGTCGGCCGGATATACACCTCGTGCACGGCCGCGCTGTCGTGCCCCACGAGCTCCATTGCCATTCCCTGCGAGCCACATCTTGCGGCACCGCCGGCACGCACCCAATCCAGCACCCCGCGTCAAGGGTTCACGGTTGTTTGAGCAACTCGTATTTTGTCTTCCCCAGCTCTCGCGCATACTCTGCCGGTGAAGAGAAAAAGCGGCGGCCGATCCGCAGCGCGTCGGGGATCTTAATTTGGCCGAGCGCCTCCTCCCGGCTGAGGCCGGGCCTGGGAGCCCGTCCACTCGTCTCAATCAGTTCCCGGAGCCAGGCGGACTGATGCAGTTTTCCCGCCTCGCGGGCGGTAAAGGGCATACGGGGCCTCCAATTACAACCGCCGACAGTACCCGGGATGTTGAGTCGCCTCGCTTCATCGAACAATTCCGTCCACATCAGAGAGGTATAATTTGAACGGGAAGAAAACAAGGCTCGGTAGAGCTTATCCTTGACGCCCTCAGTCCACGGACTCATCACTTTTTCCTGCTGCATGCCGCAATAATCGGCAAACCAAAGCAACACCCGACGGCAATCTTCATATTTATTCTTCAATTCATTGCGTTTTCTTTCCTCCAGCTCCTCCGCGCGTTCTCTCACATCCAGCCAGGCTCGCACGCCCTGCCACCACTCATTCCAAGACTCCATGAAAGGGGCGAAGTCATGCGTCGTATAAACGGCGAAGGAGCAGGGATTGTACCGGCTTCCCGGAATGATGCGCCCTTCTTCAATCTCCCAGTGAGGAATCTTGAACCCCGCTATGCGCAGCATGCTCATGTCCGGCCGCACATAATCAGGCACGCAGCCGAGATCCTCCCCCACCATGCGCATGCCGGGGACAGCCTCAAGCAGGACACGCAGCAAACGATCACCGTGCGTCAGATTGCTTCGTCTGTTCTGCGGCGTGTCATCCGGACACGGCTTGAACCCCGGGCGCCGGCCGCCGCAACGCGCCGCCGCCTCGTCGGGGGTGAGATGGAGGTAGACTGGGTTGTCCTCCGGCTTCCAAGGGAAGGCGTAAATGCGATAAAAGCCCAGAATGTGATCGATGCGGCATATGCTGAATATCTTCGCCATACGCCGCACGCGCCGCTTCCACCACCGGAAACCGTCCTTCTCCATCTCATCCCAGCGATAGAGGGGAACGCCCCAGTTCTGCCCCCATTTTCCGGTGAAAGGATCGTCGGCGAAATCGCCTTCCGCGGGCGCTCCGCCGCTCCACTCCATATCGAAATTTCTCCGCTCAAAGAACACATCGGAGCTGGCCATCGAAACGCCGATCGGCATATCGCCCATCAAAGCCACGCCGCGAAGCTCCGCGTAGGCCCGAAGAAGCTTCCACTGGTAATAGCATAGCCATTGCAGCCATTTTTCATAATCGAGCCTGTCCCGATATTCTCCCGCAATCAGCCGCACTCGATTCGGATCCTGCTCCGGCCATTTCCACCAGTCACTGGTGCCGAACAAATGTGAAGCCACGCTGAAACAGGCGAAATCATTCAACCAGTCCCCCTGCTCCAACGCCCACTGCCGGAAGTGCGGACGCAGCATCCGATATTCCTCTTCCGAAGAGAACGCGCGCCAAGCTTGGTGAAGCACGCTCTTCTTCCAAAGGCGCACTCGGGAGTAATCCACTAAATCCGGCCCCGCCGGAAACATCAGGGGCGGCAAATCCTCCGGCGGAAAGATGATGCGCTCTGACATACCGGGGAGAGCCCATGGCTCCAGAGAAAGATAGAGAGGCTCCAACGCCACGGAGCTGATCGCCGAATAAGGGGATGGCGAAGGCTCCGAACCCAGCGCGTTCACCGGGAGCAATTGCAGGAAACTCACGCCGTGATCCGCTGCCCAATCGACCCATTCTCTCAAGGCGCACAAATCTCCGATGCCATGGTCGTTTTCACGGCGCAATGAAAACAGAGGCATCAACACTCCTGCCATGCGTTTCTTCTGCATATCACTTTCTCGCGGGTCACGCTTCCGAAATACCGCCCGAATATAAGGCGCCGGCCTTCCCTATGCAAGGAAAAACATGCCGACATTGCTTCATGTTCCCGTTTCCCTCGGAGAATCTCTGCCCGTAAAGTCTACCCTCTGAGAAAACATGCTGTATTTGAAAGATGCGTTCGATTCCATGAATTTCATCAGTGCAAAGGCACAAGAGTGAAGTCGGAGAAAGGCCGCATGGAATCCTGCGGACGCACTTCAAGCTTGAAGAGAAAGCCCTGTCGATTACACTGGTTTCCGCTATGCTTGACATTCGTTTGATCAGAGAGAGGCCGGAAGAAGTGAAAGAACGGCTCCGCCGGCGCGGAGGCGATGCGTGGCGCTTGGTCGACCGCGTTCTCGCCTGCGACGACAAAAGGCGCCGTGCAGAAACAGAAAAACAACAGCTTCAGTCCGAACGCAACTCGTCGTCCAAGCAAATCGGCATACTCAAAAGGCAAAGTCAGGACACTTCGGAGCTTGAAACTCACATGCATGCCATCGGCAGACGCATCAAAGAGCTGGAGGCGGAATCCGAAGCCGTCGCCATGGAATTGAACGGACTGCTGATGGGCATCCCCAACCTGCCGCATGAAGGGTGCCCCGTAGGTTTGGACGAAACAGCCAATCCCGAGATCAAGACATGGGGGGAAAAGCCGGCCATCGAAAACCCGAGGAATCATGTGGAGCTCGCCTCCTCGCTCGGCCTGATTTCCTTTGAGGACGCCATTCGCATCGCCGGCTCGGGTTTCGTGGTCTATCGAGGACGCGGCGCACGGCTGGAACGCGCCCTGATCAACTTCCTGCTCGATACGCAAACGCGGGAAAACGGCTATCAGGAAGTGGGAGTGCCGTTCATTGTGAAGCGCGAATGTATGGAAGGCACCGGCCAGCTCCCAAAATTCGAAGACGACATGTACGGCACCGAAGGCCAACAGATGTTCTTGGCGCCCACGGCCGAAGTGCCCGTCACCAATCTCTATCGCGACACGATCGTGATGGAGGCCGAGCTCCCGATCAAATTGACAGCCTACACTCCCTGCTTCCGCCGCGAAGCCGGCTCCGCCGGGCGGGACAACAAAGGCATGATCCGCATCCACCAATTCGACAAAGTTGAGCTTGTACAAATTCTCAAGCCGGAGGATTCGTTTGCAGAGCTTGAGACACTTCTTTCCCACGCGGAATCCATCCTTCAAAAACTCGGTCTGCACTACCGGGTAATCGAGCTCTGTACGGGTGACTTGGGGTTCTCCTCCGCCAAGACATACGATATCGAAGTGTGGGCGCCCGGCCAGGGCCAATATCTCGAAGTCTCATCCTGTTCATGCTTCACGGATTACCAGGCTCGCCGCATGCGCCTGCGCTGCAAGGATGCCGGAGGAAGAAACCGCTTCTGCCACACGCTCAATGGTTCGGGCACGGCTCTGCCAAGGCTCTACGTCGCTCTTCTTGAACAATGCCAGCAGCCGGACGGCTCGGTGAAGCTCCCCGCGGCGCTTGTCCCTTATTACGGAAGCGACTGCATCAGACCAGTGGCTCAACACGTTGAAAGGCAATGAAAGAATTGATCGACAACATCGGACCGCTTTTCTGGGTAATGAGTTTCTTCGCCGTGTACGCGATGGGCGTAATCGGCGAAAGGCTGTTCTACTTTCATCGGGTCAACATCAACTCGGGCGATTTCCTGCGCGGCCTCTCCGCCCTGCTCCGCAAGAGAGCCTATGGAGAGGCACAGCACGAAGCTGCCTTGCTGCCGGGGCCCACGGCTCGCGTGGTGGAGGCCGTGCTCTCCCGCCCTTCTCTCCCGCGCACTGAATTGCGCGATATTGCCACAGAGGCTGTCCAGCTTGAAACCTACCGGATCGAGAAAAACATCCGGGGGCTTTTGGTAACGGCCATGGTAACGCCTCTGCTCGGCATGTTCGGCACCATTCTGGCACTGATCCGCTTTTACAACCAGCCCAATATTCTTGAAGGCCGCGTGCCCGCGCTGGAAATGTCGCATGCCGTCCACCAGGCTTTGCTGGCTTCGGCCATGGGCATCGCGCTGGCCATCCCAGCCTATTTGTTCTACGTCTATCTTTCATCACGCGCCCGCAAACTGATCAACAAAGTGCATCGTGCGGCTCTGGAAACCGTGCACATGATCGCCGATGCGCGGATGAACGGCCTCCAACCGCCGACCGCTGTCTCATGACGCCTCCCATTCGCTCCACTCTGCCTACCCCTTCGTTTCTCATACTGGGAAGCGTAGGGCTGAATGTCGTCATTCTCGTGTTCGTGCTCACCCTGATCAGCTCGAGCATTCTGCCCCGTTACGGCGTTTCCGTCGTGCCGGCGGAATCGCGCTATCACATCGGCACCTATGACCCGGCCTACATGCGCGTGCTGACCATCACCCCCGGCGACTCTCCCCGCTGCTTTCTGGAAAGCAAATTGATCAAAGACGGCGTGAGAGGTCTATCGAGAGAGTTTGATGAATTAATCGAAAAAACGCCCCAAGAGCACCGCCATCACCTGACAATAGTTCTCTACGCCGACAAAAGCATCTCTCTCGGCATGATGCAGAGCGTCATTGATCTCGTGCTTTCAAAGGGCATGCATTGCGCCAGCGCGGCCGAACCCGGACACTGATGGATGAAAAAGGTTCAAAAAATTGATTTCCAGGAACTTTTGACATTTTTCGTCCGAAGGGGGCGCATCAAAAGTTACATGCCGGTCTTCCTCCTGCTGGGAGCCGGGCTTTACGCAGGTCTGCTTTTCGCAAGTCGGGTGAAGTTTCCCAAGCAGAGGACGCCTGCCCTGCCGGGGCAGATTTTCTACATTGCCCAGAACAATCGGCAATTACTGTTCTCACTCGACAGCCGCTCCGTCCTCAGGAGAGGATTTCCGGCGCAGGTGGATCCCGCACAAAAGTCCAGAACCAGCTTTCCGCTGCACACCGATGTCAGATCGAATCCAGCTCCTGTTCCCATACCTCGCCGGCTTTCGCCGGTACCGTTCTCTTATACTCTCGCACAGGAGCCCGTGCTTCCCCCGACCGAACGGGAAGATACAAAAGAGAGCCCCTTGGAAGCGCCTTCCGTCATGCCGAACCTGCTGCGGGTTCCCATGTCATGGGGGGCTCTCGCGCACCGTCCTCCTCATCCGCATGATGCAGACCCAGGTTGGGTCGGCAGGAAAAGTTCCTTCCTCGTAGTCCTTGGCAGCGACGGCCGCCCAGAGCAGCTCACACTCATGGAAAGTTCCGGCTCATCCGAAGCGGATCGCGCAGCCGCAGCCTTTCTCCGGGATGCCCGGTGGTCATTTTCCCCCGCCATGCGAAGCGCTCTGCTGTCAATTGAATGGGAGGAGATTTCGCCATGACGTTTACTCCGGATGAATGGATGCTGGACTTGGCGTTCATCGGCATGGCCGGCGTGCTCGCGATCTTTTCCGCTTCCGCCCTCAGCGCCAAGCTTCGCCGCATGAAGCGCAGGAAGACGCATCGCATCTGCCGCCTCTGCGGCTACCGCTTCATCCGGAAAGGAGCGTTCCCCCGCTGTCCCAATTGCAGCGCCCGCAACAAATAAAAACGCCGGCTCGTCATCGCCGAATTGGCGGCGTATACAAATCGCGACAGGCTTTCGCCTTGCTTTCCCCGCAGGCTCTGATAGTATTTCCACAAGTTCTCTATAACTTTCCACAATGGATGAATTGGATGATTTCCAGCTGCGCAGGCGAGCGCAGGCTCAACGGCGAAAACATGATCCGCAGCGGCGGGGAGGCCGGGGAGAGAAGACACCGCGTCTCCGCCGTTTTCTCGTGCGCCTGCTGATCACGCTACTCGTCATCGCCGCCGCAGGAGTTCTCTGCGGCTGGCTCGCCTTCGACTTCTTCACCTCACCCTACAAAAAATGGGCCGAAGAATTCGATCTGGAAAACATCAACAACCTCGACCGCCCCTGCATCATTTTCGACAGAAACGGGGAGGAAATGGGGCGCATTTTCGATGAAAACCGCAGCTATGTGCCTCTCAAAGACATATCGGACAACCTGATCAACGCCGTCATCGCCCAGGAAGATTCCCGCTTCAGAGAACACAAGGGCTATGACCCCGTCGGGATCGCGCGCGCCGCGCTGCAATTGTTCAAGGCGGGAGGCCATGCCAATCAGGGAGCCTCAACCATCACGCAGCAGCTGGCCCGCAACGCCTATGATCTCGAACGCCGTGCCGAAGCCAGAAACGAAGGCAAATACGGGCGAAAGATTGTGGAGATATTCTTGGCCATGCGCATTGAGGAGAAGTACAGCAAAGAACAGATCCTCGAATTCTATCTCAACAGAATCTGCTTCGGGCGTGGATATTACGGCATTCGAGCCGCTTCTCTCGGCTATTTTGGCAAAGAGCCGAAAGACCTCACCGTACGCGAATCCGCGTCACTGGCCGCCTTGATCAAAAACCCAGAGACGTTCAACCCCATCAGGAATCCCGAAGGCAACGTCCAGTGGCGCAATGACGTGCTGGATCGCATGCGCCGCAGCGGCTATCTAAGCTATCAGGAGACCGAACGGCTCAAAGCCCTCCCCCTGGGGATTAATCCTCGCCCTCTCCGCCGCCAGACCTCGCACATCCACAAACTGATCGAGCAACAGGCCATCAACCTGTTTGAAGACAAAGTGCGCGGGGAAGAGATCGTCAAAAGCTCCGGCATCCGCATCTACACCACGCTCGACAAAAAGCTTCAGGACGCCACGGGCGCCGCCCTGAAGGAACAGCTCGAAAAAATCGAAAAGCACGAGGATTACAAACATGTGCTCTTTGCGGACAAAAACGCACCCGATTCACAAAAACACAAATATCTCGATGGTTGCGTGCTCATGCTCGACAACTCGACCGGAGGCATCTTGGCCTACCATGGGGGGCGCGATTTCGCCCGCGACAACTACGATATTATCCGCAACGGCGCCCGCCCGCCCGGCACGGCCATTCTCCCCATGCTCTACATGGCCGCCTTTCAGCAGGGCTACAATCCCACCTCACGACTGGTAGACGACGCGATCGATAATCGCCTGACCGGCATTGGTGGTTCTGAAGGCATTCTTGGCGAATGGGGTATCGAGACGGTAAAGGGACGTTATGAAGACAGCGTTTCCGCGCGCAAGGCGCTCTCCCAGTCCAAAATATCCGCATCTCTGAGATTGGGCATCGCCTTGGGCAGCCGCCCCTTCATCGAGATTCTCAAACAACTCGGCATCTCAGAACCCCAGCGCAACCCCGGCAGCACCGAGGCTAATCCCGTCTACTATCCCCGCATTTACGTAGGCACCGAGCCCGTCTCCATGCTGCAGATGGCCATGGCCTACACCGCTCTCCCCAACATGGGGACACGCCTCAAATCCACTTATTTCATCACCAGAATCACGGACACTCACGGCAATACTCTCTGGGAAGCTCCTCAAGTAACCGCGCGCCGCGGCTATACCCACACAAAGGCGCTCGATTCCAGCATCGCGTGGCAAATTCACTCCATTCTGCAGGATTCCCTCAAGGACGGTTCGGCGATTCGCGTCCAGAATCATCTGCCCCCCGGCTTCAAGGGCGCAGTCAAGACGGGAACGAACTATGACTTCGCCGACAACTGGCTGTTCGGGTATACCTCGCAAGTGACCTGCGGTGTTTGGATCGGCTTTGTCAACGGACGCAGCGCCATTTATCCCAACGCCTTTTCGTCGGACACATGCGCCCCGGTTCTCGGTGCGGCGCTCACTATGGCGGAAGAGGTGCTGCCCGGCAGGGACATCGCCATGCCCGACACCGTGGAAGCAGTCGAAATCTGTGCGCTCTCGGGACGCCGCGCTACTATGTATTGCTATGAATCCCAGACACGCGACGGCAAATCCACCTACGTGCGCAACACGTATATGGAATACCTGCCCAAGGGCGATCTCACCATCCCTGCATGCAACATCCATGGCGAGGAAACGCCGAGCCTGCTCGATTTCATGTCAGCCAGCGGACCGCGCGTCCTTTCGCGCATTCTGCCAATCGCCCCCATTCTGCCCCTGTCTCCCGCGCTCGAGGGCAGCGATCCCTATGGCTGCGATCTCAAACTCAGTCCTAAATATAAAGACGGCAGCGGAGCGGTTCAAAATATCTCCAGCACGCCGCTTGAAGCGACAGCCGCCGAAGTAGAAGAGGCCGACGAGGAAACGTCGACAGAGGCCACTCTGCTGCCTCTTCCCGTGCCATCCTACATCCGCATCCCCGTCCGACCTCCAGAACTGAACAAACAAGACAATGGATACCAAAGAGCTGAGTGACCCTCAAGAAAAAGCGCTCCAAATCAATCTCGACCCGTCCATATATGGGGCTTTTGCTGAAATAGGCGCCGGCCAGGAAACCGCCAATTGGTTTTTCCGCACCTCGGGCGCGGCCGGCACCGTGGCCAAGACAATCTCCGCTTACGACATGACCGTCAGCGACACACTCTATGGTTCGGTTCGCCGCTATGTATCCGAAGCGCGCTTGCGGCAAATGCTGGATTATGAATTCACGCAGCTGATCAACCGCCTCGGCGAAAAGCGCGGAGAGAACACGCGTTTCTTTGCCTTTTGCAATACGGCGAAAATCAAGGGCTATCGCGACAATGGGCCTTGGAATGCATGGCTCGGCATCCGCTTTCAACTCCAGCCCGGCTCCCCCCACTCTGATCTCATCGTGCATGTACGGCTGAAAGAGCCCAACCATGCTTCTCAAATGCGCGATCTGGGCGCAATCGGCGTCAATCTCATCTATGCGGTTTTTTACAAGATGGATCAGATGCAGTCTTTCATCGAATCCCTCGCCGACGACATTCCTCCCGGCCACCTCGAAATCGACGTCGTACGCTTTGAAGGACATGGATTCGAGATGGTGGACAACCGTTTATTCGCACTGCAGCTGGTGCAGTCCGGCCTGTCCGATTCCACTCTCTTTCAGCCGGACGGTTCGGTGGCTCAGGCGGCAGACGTCCTCTACAAACGACCTATCGTGCTTATGCGCGGCAGTTTTCGTCCTCTTTGCAACATCCATCTCGAAATGATGGACAGCGTGCGCAGCAAATTCCGCGCCTCTCTTAATGAGACGCAGCAAGAGCGGGGCGTCGATATCTGCGAGATTTCCATGAGCAATCTCCTGCGCGGCGATGAAGTCGACCATCTCGACTTCCTCGACCGCGTCGACAGTCTTGCCGCCTTGGGCAAAACGGTGCTCGTCACCAACATGACGCACTTCCACCGCATCTCCGCCCTGCTCAACCAATACACCAATGAACCCGTGGCCATTGCGCTTTCCATTGGTCTGCTCAATGAACTCTTCAAGGATAAATGGGTGGAAGACTTGCCCGGCGGCATACTCTCTTCTATAGGACGCACTTTCCTGAATAAGACCAAGCTCTACGTCACCCCGTGGATCAATAGGAGAACGGGCGAATTTGTCACGGCCAAGACATTCATGGCCCCTGCCAAGTACAAGTATCTCTACCAGCATCTTATCGAAAACGGCCTCATTGTCGAGGTTCCCTACTTCAACCAGAAATATCTGCTGCAAACCCCCCGCGACATTCAGAAAATGATCGAATCCAACGACCCGTCTTGGGAAGAATATGTTCCCCCAGAGGCTCACCGGGCAGCCAGAAACCTGGTCTCACCGCACTTGAAAGACGCTTTTTCCCCTACGAAATAGACGCACATGGACAATCTCACACTTCTCGGCAAACACAGCGATTTCTTTTCGAGCCCGGATGACGCAAAGCTCGAATCCTTCCCCAACCGCACTCCCGGACGCCCCTACGTCGTCGAACTCGACACGACGGAATTCTCCTCTCTTTGTCCCGTCACCGGCCAGCCGGATTCCTGCCGCCTCACCATCACCTACAGCCCGGCGGGACAATGCGTGGAAACCAAATCCCTTAAATATTATCTGGCTTCATATCGCAACTATCCCGCTTTCAATGAACAGATCGTCAATCGCATCGTCGACGATTTCGTGCAGGCCATCGATCCCGCGTGGCTGCGCGTCGAAGGCCGTTTCGGTATGCGGGGCGGCATCCGGCTCACAGTCGTCGCCGAACACAAACCTCAGAACAGGCCGCCCGTCACGGGAACATCTCCCGTGTAAACCCACTCCTGAAAAATATTTAGTCGTCTGATGCCTTCTTCATTGTCTCGGCGCAATTCTTCTTTATTTTCTATGTCCGCATCATCCCCTCTTCAAGTGGCCGTACTTCTCAGCGGAGGTCTCGATTCCAGCGTCGCTCTCCGCTGGGCGCAGCGAGAGCACAGGGTTCGTCTCGCCCTCAGTTTCAACTACGGTTCCAACCATGGCTCCCATGAGCTCGCCTGCGCTGGGTTCCAAGCGGAAAGCGCGGGCGTCCCCCATCGCGTCATCGATATCTCATCCATCGCACAACATCTTGATTCCGCGTTGCTCAACGGCGCTGCCGCCATTCCCGCAGAGCCCTACAATGAGGAAAACATGAGACAGACCGTCGTCCCCTTCCGCAACGGCATCTTCCTTGCCATTGCCGCCGGCATCACAGAAAGCGCCGGCTGCGGCGGCATCGTAATCGCCGCCCATTCAGGCGACCACGCCGTCTACCCCGATTGCCGGGAATCATTCATGCAGGCCATGGAAGCGGCCGTTGCCGCCGGCACTCATGCACGCTTGCATCTTCTGCGGCCTTTCATTGACCAGGACAAGGCCGCCATCATTCGCCTCGGTGTCCGCCTCGGAGTGGACTTTGCCCATACCTACTCCTGCTACAAAGGAGGAGAGAGACATTGCGGCGTCTGCGCCACTTGCAGGGAACGAAAACAAGCGTTCCGGCAGGCTGGGACAGCGGATCCCACCTCTTACGAAGCTTGAATGAAGGGTTTCTCCCGTAAATCCGCCAACGCAGCTCCCCCTGAAACAGGGGCTGTTTGTTTGAAGAAATTTGGCAGGCCCAGAAGGAATCGAACCCTCATTTTCGGTACCGGAAACCGACGTCCTATCCGTTGAACGATGAGCCCTTTGCACTAATTCTTTGCAGGATATGCCGAGCGGCGTCCTACAGAGTGGTATTCAAAGCCGGCGCGCACCACGCTTTCGGCTTCCAGCAAATTCCGTCCGTCAAAAATCACAGGCAAGTGCATCAATTCCCGCACCCTCCCGAAATCCGCACAGGCAAACTCTTCCCATTCCGTCGCGATGACAAGCACCTCAGCGTCGCGAACGCATTCGTACATATCACGGCAAATCTCGACGTGCGTATCGGCCAGCCCGCGGGAGGCGTTTGCCGCCGCCTGCGGATCATAGGCTCTGACGATGGCTTGTTCTTCATCCATGCGGCGGCAAAGCTTGATGGAAACGGATTCTCGGATATCATCCGTGTTCTGCTTGAAGGCAAGTCCCCAAACGGCTATTTTCTTGTTGCGGAGCACCCACAGGCGTTCACGGATGCGGTTCAGAAAACGTTCCATCTGCCGCTGATTGATGCGCTCCACTTCCTTCAGCAGATCGAACGGCACCCCCAACGCATCACTGATGTGAATGAACCCCTTCACGTCTTTCGGAAAGCAGGAACCGCCGTAGCCAAGCCCCGCGCGAAGAAAGTGGGATGAAATGCGCTTGTCCAGACCGAGCCCGGCGGCGACAAGTTCCACATCCGCCCCGCTGCGTTCGCACACGGCGGAAACGGCGTTGATATACGAAATTTTGAGCGCCAGGAAAGAATTGGCCGCATGCTTGATCAATTCGGCGGAATGGAGGTCGGTCTCCAGAATGGGCGCGTCGAAAGACTGGTACACCTGTTTCATCACCTTCATGGCGCGCGGAGAATCCGATCCGATGACAATGCGATCCGGATGCAGGAGATCTGACACGGCACAGCCCTCACGCAGAAACTCAGGGTTGGATACCACATCAAAATCCACACCTTCCGAGGCATAGGTTTTAATCGTCTGCATCACTTTTGAACCAGTGCTGACCGGCACGGTCGACTTGTCGACGATTACTTTATAGCCGCAGCTTGACGTAAGACTTTCGGCAATTTCACGCGAGACCTCCTCAATGTAGGAAAGATCTACAGAACCATCCACTTGGGGAGGCGTCGGCACGGCGATGAAAACCACGTCGCTCTCGGCTACGGCACGTGCGATGTCTGAAGTGAAATTCAGGCGCTTCTCTGCCATATTGCGTTGAATCAGCTCCTCCAGACCAGGCTCGTAGATCGGACATTTCCCTTCGGAAAGCATCGTGATTTTGCGGGAATCGTTATCCACGCAGAGTACATTGTGCCCCATTTCTGCAAAACACGTCCCTGTTGTCAGACCGACATATCCTGTTCCTACAATAGATAGATTCATTGCAACTGCCGAATAGAGGCGGAGGAATCTACATCAGGATAGAAAAAAAAGCAAGGCTAAATATGCACAAATGTGTCACGCATGCAATTAACTCTTGACTAACATACGATTATCCTTAATATAAGTGCATGTCCCGCCCACATACACTGAACGCCTGCTTCCTTCTGTTCACCACCGCCGCCCTTGCCGTCGGCGAGGACTCTGCGTATATGGAACAAAATGTCGGCATCATGAGCTCTTGGAACGACAAAATGACCGTCGACACTCTGTACGGTTTCACTACGGGACGAGCCTGCCGGTTTTTAACCACGGAAACGGGCAGCCATGATCTTTATTTCCTCACTGGGTGGTTCTATGGCTCGCAGAGTGCGAATACTCCGCAGTTCAGACTGCACCTCAGGCAGGAATTGCTCCCTTTCCTCGCCGGATACCGCTATACTTGGAACGTTTCGGAAAACTGGAGCGCATGGCTCGGCGTTCAATTGGGATATGTCTATTCCGGCTCCCGTCAGAAGGCGTACGGCACAGAAGATGGAGTGGACTTTCACCAGAACCTCGGCACGAGCTCCAATTCATTCGCCGCGGGCACGGGCACGGGCGTCACCTGGCGTTTTTCCCCAAAATGGGCGCTCCATGCGGCCTACTCCGTGATGGGCATGACGCCATTCAAGCGTTTCAGCAATGACAGCGCCTACCCCAGAAGCACCCACGCCGTAGCCGGCACCGTACACGCAGGTTTCACGATGCTCTTTGACGACTCCGCCCCTCTCACCCGCACGAAAAACGGAAGCGATTGGTTCGTCTCCATCGCTATGGGCATGATGAATTCTAACCGGGGCTACGAAAACAATGGCGATCAGTGGGTCGATTCCGATCTGTACGGCGGAGGAATAACAATTGCCCGGGAAGTGTCGTCCCGTTCCCGCCTGTCGCAGCGCGTTGGATTTACTACGGGCTATTACTACGGCGAAGCCAACAATCGATACGGAGGCGCAGGCATGGAACAGGACGGCGGAAATACCGCATATGAGCATTCCGTCTACAGCAAAATCACAGCTATCCCTCTGCTCGCGACATGGGAGCTGGCGTACGCAGTAAATTCCACATTCTCTCTCCGCTGCGGTCTGGCGGGCGGAGCGATCATCCGAAAAACGGATTTCGATCTTTTTTACAGCGTCGCCTATTCCCGGTCAAACGCCTCCGGGACAATCAAATCCGAAGCGAGGGAGCATTGCGTCCGCGTAAATCCCGCTCTGGGTCTGCGCCTTGGAGTCGATGTCCGCATGAGCGAGCGGGCCACGATGACCATCGGATACGATTTCACGCAATCCTTCGGACGCGATGCAGGAACGCCGAGCGACGAAGCGGGTTATTATCAGGCCGAATGCGGACAGGTGAGCAAACGTAATCGCTATTACGCTCTTGTCTCTGCCGGAGTGACTTATCGTTTTTGAACGTCAGACTTTCTTCTCATGAGGCCGTCGAAAGGAGCTTCCTGATAGAGCATGATTCTCCCCGAAAGAAAGGAAAATATTTGCAGGGGAGAAAGTTGACTTCTCATCGCCATCGCGATGCGCACGTTCAGTTGTCATGGCTGCGCTTGTCAATGATACGGGCGGAAGTCTCCTCCGGGAGTGCCCTCGGAGCGGGGCATTTTCCCCGGGAAAGCTGCCATCCGCAGGCTCTCATCTTTCTTCGCCTTTCATGGAGCGGAGGAAGCATTCTTCTTCTCCATACCTGGAATTGGGGTTGACCTCGAAAGGAGTTATGCTATCCTGAATGCACATATGCATGCTGATCTAGATACCCTTGTTGAAAAAGGGAAAATCCCAATAGAATTCGCCGAAAGGCTGGATAAATTTTCTCCGGGCAAGTATGTGCTCCATTCATTGTGGGGCGTGGGAAAGGTCGAGAGCTGGAAGATCGGCAAAAATGAAGTAGTCATCGATTTCGAGATTCAAAGGCATTACCCGATGGGGCTGAAACTGGCCTACAAACAGCTCACGCCTATTCCGGAAGGGCATTTCCTGATCAACTGTTACGACGATCGTGCGGCATGCTGGGACAAGGCGAAGAACGAGAGCACCATGCTCTCATACCTCCGTTCCGTACTGGAACACAATTATTCTCTCCGCGAAGGAGCCGACGAGGTTCTGCCCATGTCGACAGATGATCTGGAAAAGTACCTGCGCGGACGCGTCGTACCTGACCCCGAATGGAAATCATGGTGGGAGAAAGCGCGCGCGGCTATGCGCAACGCTCCTGAATTCAAGCTTCCCATGCATCGGGGAGACGGCATCATCCTGCGCAGCGCGGATTCCGCCGCAGCAGCTCTGCTCTCTGACTATAAAGAAGCGGAAAACCTTGCGGACTGCGTGCGCGTTTTTGATGCGGCCAAGATGGATATTCTGAAGGGGCACCCTCAAGAAGCCGTCCAGCTGGCCGAAGCCGTGGAACGAGATATCAAAGCCGGCAGTGAGCATGAAACCCAAGCTGTGCTCGAACTGATCCTCATTCGCGACGAAATGATCGACGCCCTCAATGCGGACGCCAAGGAAACGGTAATCGACCCCTCTGGGCTGATCTCACTGACCGACAAATTGAGAGACATCTCGTCCGAAAAGATGACCTCCTTCATCGGTGACATTTCTTCTGCTCGCCAGCAGAAAATTTATGCAGCCCTGCCCGACGCCTTCGATACGGAATCGCAATGGCTGGCCTATGCCACGAATATTTTTCTGTTCGGCGGACCGAAGGCTATTGGAGAGGCCGCACGATTCATCATCGAAAAAGGGGGACAGGAACACCTCTTCGCCGATATTCAAAACGGCATTTCCCGGCAGAGCCTCATGCCCGACGTGCTCGTCTGGCTCTGCCACGAACGCAAGGGCGTGGCAAAACCGGTCTTTGAAAAGACCAAGCTCCTGCTCGGCTCGGCCATCATCAACGCCATTGAGCGCGACAGCGCCGAAGGCGGCCCCAGCAAAGCGCTTCGCTTGCGCAATATGCTGGTGGAAGACAAGGAGCTGGCTCCCGACCTCGTGACCGGCGTCTCTGAAGCGGAAGCCCGTCCTTTTGCCAAGTCGATTTACGATTCGGCGTCGCTCCACGATCTTGACCGCGGCCTTCTGCTCGCCAATATGATGAAGGTACATCCCCGCCTGCAGGAGATTGCGCTGGCCCGCACCAAGGTACAGGAAAAGCAGCCTCTTTACGTCTCTCTCGAAAGCTTTGCCAAGGTGAAAGCCGAATACGAGGATATCATCAATGTGCGCATTCCCCAGAACAAACATGATCTTGCCGTCACACGAGCCGAAGGTGACTTGAGGGAGAACGGCGGCTATCAAGACGCCAAGGCTACCCGCCAAGTGCTCATGCGCCGCTCGGAAGAACTGGCACGCAACCTCGCCCAAGCTCATCCCACCGATTTCAAAGGGATTGACGCCTCCGTTTCCGCCATGGGCACGCGCATGACCGTTGCGGTGGAAGGCGGTAGCAGCATTACCTTCACCATTCTCGGCGCATGGGATTCCGATCCGGAAAATCACGTCGTTTCCTACTCATCCCGCATGGGCAAAAAGCTCATCGGGCACAAGGTGGGCGACAGCTTCCGGCTGCCTCTCCAATCGGGTGACGCGCCGGCAAAGCTCACGGTTTTGAAGATTGAGGCTGTCAATCCGTGAATCTCTCCGGCAGCTTGCTGCCCGACGCTCCGGTGTCCGGGAGGGCTTCCTCCTCGTTCGTCCGGGGAAGCTCGTGTGAATGTCTTTCCCGTCTCAAGAGCGCCCCGTGTCATACGGCGGGGCGCTCTTTTTTCCCGCGCCGGGCTCTTCTTCCCCGGCACGGGCAAAAGCCGCCCTTCATTTTCATCTGTTATCCGATATTCCCTGACAGAGAATATTCTATATCGGCATTCCATTTTCTACAGACTGTCTATCCGCGCACGGGCATCTCCGCCTCCAGAATACTTTCCAGACATGGGGCAAGGACGGCGGAAAATTCCTCTGTGGAGCAGATGGCTCCCTCATTTTGCAGGCAGGTCATCACTACTCCATCGAGCCCGCATGGAATGATATGACGAAACGGAGGCAGAGATACGGGTGTGACATTGACGGCAAAACCGTGCGCCGTCACCCATTTTCTCACGCCAATGCCAATGGAAGCCAGTTTGCGCACCCCCACCCAAACGCCTGTCAATCCTTCCCGGCTCGCCGCCTGCACTCCCCAATGGGCGCAGGCGGCGATCAGCGCCTTCTCCAGACAAGCGACGTAGGCATGGATATCCTTCCGACGGCGGTTAAGATCAACGATGGGGTAGCCCGTCAGCTGCCCGGGGCCGTGATACGTGGCCTGCCCTCCCCGGTGGATTTCGTACACCGGGGAGGGCAAGTGCGCCGCCGCCCCCAGACTATGGTGATCCCGTGTACGGCCAATGGTGTAGACGGGCTCGTGCTCCAACAGGATGAGATCATCCCCGCGGTCTGCATCCATCTCGTGCAGGGCACGCAGACGGCGCTGCAATTCAAGTCCCTTTTTATATGGAACCAAGGAGGAGAACCGATACACATTCATTTCTTCCCCTTTCTGAGGCGCTCCGCTCGGGAGGGAGAAATAGAGGTGGCGGGCTTGGCGGAAGTTCTTCCCGTCCCTGCCTTTTTCACCGCAGGAACCGTCTTCGTGCCGGGGCGGGTACTCATTACGTTGCGGTAGCGCACGATGCCATTGTGCAGAGCAAGAGCCAGAAGTTCCTGATAATTCGGATCGGCCAGAAGACGGCTTTCACGCGCGTTCGTCACAAAGCCCGCCTCAAAGAGAATGGCCGGGTGTTTCACCGTGCAGAGTACCGAGAAGCGTGCTCTCTGGATCCCGCGATCCATGGCCTTGGTATAGAGAATCGCCGTACTGTGTACGGCTGCGGCCAAGGCGATGTTGGTGCTGTCCTGAGCATTGCCCTTCAGAAAGCGATCGCGCTGAGTACGGGCAAAGGGCGACGTCGTGCCCTGCGGAGCCAGCGTAAACGTCTCGATGCCTGACGCCGAGCTGCGCGCCGAATTATGGTGAATGCATACAAAGATAGCCTCCTGATAGCGATTGGCTATTTCCACGCGCTGCTGCAAAGTGAGAAATACATCCCTCTCCCGAGTCATGACCACTTGGAAACCGGATTTCAGCAGCAGTTTCTTCAGTCTTTTGGCAAGAGCAAGATTCAGATCGGCTTCGCGGACGGAACCATTGCAGGCTCCGGCATCATGGCCGCCATGCCCTGCATCGATCACCACGCACTTGAGATTGCTGGCGTTTCTGATGTACTGCGGGCGAACGACAGGTGTGATCACCTTGTTCAGATCCACTAGCGAGATGAGTGTCTCTCCTGCCGAATTTTTCACGACGGGATAGGAGAGCACAAACTTGAGGTTATTCAAATAGACATCTTGATGCCCCAGCCTGTATTCGAATCTCATATCCTTGCCGCCCAATGCCTCGTAACCTTTCCGGGAGTTCTTCAGCGCAGAAAAGGAGAAAAAACTGCGCAGAGCCGTCATGGAAGTATATTGAATCCCCCTATACGTCTCCTCCGGCCACGTCGCGGCCCCGCACCGCCCGCCTGTCACACAGAGCAGAACCCATGCCGAGCATAAAAAACGAACCAAGAAGAGCCTTGCCATACCCTGAAATGATTCTAACGTTCCCATCCCGGCCGCTCAAGCGGAAAATGTAAGAGAACGCAATTTTGAGCGCTCTAAAAATGAGATACGGACTTGACTTCCTGTCTTAAGAAGAGTAGAGTGCGCCTCCCGGCATCTTTTGTTCGACAGCACGGGGAGAATCCGCAACATGCAAAAACGCTATAACACACATATATCCAAAATGAATTGTGGTACACCAGAAAAGATTGTCTACGCCTTCGGAGGCGGGACGGCCGACGGCAGCGGCGGCATGAAGAACCTTCTTGGCGGCAAGGGCGCCAACCTTGCAGAAATGGCTCGTATCGGGCTCCCGGTGCCTCCCGGGTTCACTATTACCACTGAAGTCTGCACCTACTATTACGATCACGAGAAGACGTATCCGACTCGGCTTGAAGGCGACGTCAAGGATGGGATTGCACGCATGGAGGAGCTGGTGGGACGCAAATTCGGAGACACCAACGCCATGCCGCTGCTCGTCTCCGTGCGCTCGGGAGCCCGCGAATCCATGCCTGGCATGATGGATACGATCCTCAATCTCGGATTGAATGACCAGACCGTGGCCGCGATGGCTCAGGCCACCCAGAACCCCCGCTTCGCTTGGGACTGCTACCGCCGCTTCATTCAAATGTATGGAGATGTGGTGCTCGGCGTCCAAAAACAGCCCGGTGAAGACCATGAACCTTTCGAAGCCGTGATCGGTTCCCTCAAACAGGAACGCTATGGTAAAAACATCAGCGACGCCGAACTTACCCCCGAAGATTCGCAAGAGCTCGTGAAACGTTTCAAGGCTCTTGTGCTCGAACGCACGGGACGCGCGTTTCCCGTCTGTCCCTGGGAACAGCTCCATGGCGCCATTGGAGCCGTATTCGGTTCTTGGAACAACGACCGCGCCATCGTTTACCGCCAGAAATACGGCATCCCATCCGAATGGGGTACAGCTGTCAATGTGCAGGCCATGGTATTCGGCAATACGGGCGATGAATCCGGATCAGGCGTGGCGTTCACCCGCAATCCCGCCACCGGCGAAAACGTTTTCTACGGCGAATTCCTGATGAACGCTCAAGGCGAGGATGTAGTCGCGGGAGTCCGCACTCCCGCTCCTGTTGCCGAACTTGAAAACGTGATCCCCGAAGCCTTCCGGACGCTCTGCGATATCCGCCGCACGCTTGAAGACCACTTCCGCGACATGCAGGATTTCGAATTCACCATTCAAGATCGCAAGGTGTGGATGCTTCAGACACGCAACGGCAAGCGCACTGGAATCGCCGCCTTCCGCATCGCCTGCGAAATGGTGGAGGAGGGGCTTATTGACTGGCAGACGGCAGTGAAACGCGTACCGGCCGACCAAGTGGATCAGCTGCTCACCCCGATCTTCAGCGGAGACTCTCTCAAGAAGGCGAAAAAGATTGCCCACGGCCTGCCCGCTGGGCCTGGAGCCGCCTCCGGCCGTTTCTATCTCAATGCAGAACGTTGTGTTGAAGCTGCTGATCGGGGCGAAAAAGTGTTGTTGGTTCGCCTCGAGACGTCTCCGGAAGATCTTCGGGGCATGATCGCCGCCGAGGGTATTTTGACCGCTCGCGGCGGGGTTTCCTCTCATGCCGCTCTCGTGGCGCGCCAAATGGGCAAGGTGTGCGTGTGCGGCGCCGATGCGTTGGTGATCGACTATGCGAAACGTACCATCACCGTGGGCAGCACCGTGCTCGAAGAAGGGGATTACATCTCGGTGGACGGCACTACGGGCGCTGTCTACGCGGGCAAGGTGGAAACAGCTCCGTCGGAAATCATCCAAGTGCTTATCAACAAAACGCTCAAGCCTGAGGAAAGCAGCTCGTATCGAAATTTCGCGCGCCTGATGAACTGGTGCGATCAAGCAACGAAAATGAAAGTGCGCACGAATGCGGATTCCCCCCTGCAGGCGGAGGCCGCCGTTGCTTTTGGAGCTGTAGGTATCGGACTCTGCCGCACGGAACACATGTTCTTCGAGGGCAATCGCATTGACTTTGTGCGTCAGATGATTCTGGCATCCCGCCGCAGCGAGCGGGCGGAGGCCATTAACAAACTTCTCCCCTTCCAAAAAGGAGATTTTAAGGGCATATTCAGAGCGCTCAAGGGGTTGCCGGCCACCATACGCCTGCTCGACCCTCCCCTGCATGAATTCCTTCCTCAGACGAAAGAGCAGCAACTCGACCTTGCCAAGGCTCTCAATCTGCGCGTAGAGGACATTATGCGCCGCGTGGCGGAACTGCATGAAAGCAACCCCATGCTTGGCCATCGTGGCTGCCGTCTCGGCATCGCATACCCAGAAGTAACCGAAATGCAGGTTCGCGCCATTCTTGAAGCAGCCATAGAAGTCATTGAGGAGGAAGGGTTCGAAATCACACCCGAGATTATGGTTCCCCTCGTCGGATTCAAAAAAGAGCTCGACATCCAGAAGTCTATCATCGACAAAGTTGCTCAAAGTGTCTTCGCCGAAAAGGGGAAGACGATCAAGTATCTCGTAGGCACAATGATCGAAATTCCCCGTGCGGCTGTGACCGCTGATGAAATTGCCGAAACAGCTCAATTCTTCTCTTTCGGGACAAACGACCTCACCCAGACCGGTCTCGGCATGAGCCGCGATGACGCGGGGTCTTTCCTGCCCGAATACCAGAATCTCGAGATCATTAAGAAAAACGTGTTCGCCTCAATTGACCAGAAAGGTGTGGGCAAGCTCATGGAGATTGCCTGCAAGCTCGGCCGCTCCACACGCCCGGATATCAAGCTGGGTATTTGCGGCGAACACGGGGGAGATCCCGATTCGGTAAAATTCTGCAACACGCTTGGCCTCAATTATGTTTCCTGCTCGCCCTACCGCGTGCCCACGGCCCGCTTGGCCGCTGCCCAAGCCGCGCTTGAACAGGCTTGAGTAAAAAACATTCCCATTCAGACAGGAAGGAACAGGAGTTTCCTTCCTGTCTTTTTTAGGGGATGAGCATCGTACAGCGCGATTTCAGGCCGGCAGTACTTAAGAAGGGTTAGATGTTTCATGTTCTGTATACATTGAACCCGACAGATTCGCCAAACGCCCGGGCGGGCAAGCATCCTCGCCTTGGCGCATTGTTGCGCAGTGACAGCGGAGGTTTTGCCTGTCTGCATCCTTGGCCTGAACTGGGCGACGATTCCCTCAAGCACGAACTGGCGGCTCTGCGTGAAGGGCACCCCCTGAGACTTGGAGCACGCGCACTGCGCTGTATGGAACTCGACGGCAAAGCTCGGCGGGAAGGTAAAAACCTCTTTGAGAACCTCACCATCCCCAGAAGCCATGCCACTCTTCTCTCCAGCACCTCTCTCGCCACGGCAGACACGCTCAATCAAAGAGGATTTCGGACAGGAAAATTGAAGCTTCCGCCCAATTTGAAGGCAGCGGCCAGGCGTCTCATAACCATAGCGGCCGCACTCCCCGAATGGTCATGGAGACTTGATTTCAACGCTACACTGACACACGAGGAGACTCTGAAATTCTGGTTCATGCTGCCCGAAACTCTTCGTGACCGCATCGATTTCATTGAAGACCCATGCACCTGCTCCGTCAAGAGTTGGCGGGCTCTGCAGAATGCAGGCATCCCCCTCGCCTGCGATATGCCTCCGCCGCATCACTCAAGCATCTCATCCTGCATACCCGCAAGGTGCATCGTCAAACCCGCACGGGATCATATCGTGGATGGCCGCCCTATTTTCACCAGCTATATGGATCACCCGCTCGGACAGCTCTGGGCTGCCTATTGCGCAGCCTTTCACTATCGGAACACCGCAACCGAAGATGTCCCCGTCTGCGGACTCGTCACACAACACGTCTATCAGCCACACGCATTCTCCATAGCTCTCGGCCTGTACATCAAGCCGGAATTAGTCTCACCGCCGGGAACTGGGCTCGGCTTCGACGAGATGCTTGAGAATCTTCCGTGGAAACGCCTCTGAGCGGGAGATTCTCCGCCCCTTCAGGTCAGCTCTTCGCCCTGTCCATTCGCGAAAAACCGTGGACTTTGGCAGAAGAAGCCGTGAAATTCCATGGCATTGCGCCATAGGCGAGCCCTCGATACGATGCACGGAAACACAGCAGGGCTCCTTCTGGAGAAACGGCTGTGAAAAGCGGCAGGGCGCCGCTCGAAAGTCAAGCCGGGGATGCGCCGAACGCCTCTAAAAGTCTGCGGTCGACGGCCAACCCTTCATGAACGTTGAATTCCAGATCTCTGCGCAAGGCATCAACTGCCTTCATGCGGCGAATGAGGTGTTTCACGGGGAATTGTTCGGCCACCCGTCGAATGACCAGGGCGAGAGGCTTCACATCAGGAGCGTGCGAGGCGAGCAACACGGCCTGCCCCAAGCAGAGGGAGAGAAGATCGAGCACGCCTGTGCGCTCTGCCAGGTATTCAGTTTCAATGAGAGCAACGTTCTCTTCTTTTCGGCTGGCTTCCCAATCCTTCACGCCGGTACCGACGGAAATGGCCTTGGCCTCGTCCTTGAGAGCACACTGGAGGCTGTTCGTGATAGACTCCCGGCGCTGGGCGAGAAAATCGAGCAACGCGGTACGTAAGGCCAAAGCGGCCAAATCACTGCCCATTCCTTCCAACGCCTTGACGACCGACGGAAGAAATTGCCGCTGCACCTCGGTGAGAGCAGGTTCGCCTGCCGCATCGCGAAGATCGAGGCGAATACAGCGGGAAAGAATCGTGGCAAGCAGGCGCGAGGGGTGCGCCGTGATCAACACGATGAGCGTTTGCGCGGGCGGTTCTTCTAAGGTCTTTAAGAAGGCGTTGGCAGCCTGTTCATTGATGCGATCCGCCTCTACGATTGCCACGAATTTGGTCTTTCCCGGATCCGCCTTGAGCTGAAGGAAAGGCTCGATGGAACGCATATCGTCAATCAAGATGCGGCGAGACTTCGAACCGGGACTCAACACTCGGCACATCGGATGGCGGAGACTCTCGAGAGTCTCCGCCCTGCATCCGTTGAGCTTCCGCGCCAGAAAAAGCGCAAGTTCATGAGTGCCAGAAGAGGCGGAGCCCGTCACCAACAGTGCGTGCGGAAGGCGTCCGGAACGCTGGGCGGCGGACAAAAGCTCGCAGGCATGTTGGAAAGTGAATGCCATCGCGGGGCTATTATCGCATTTTCCCGTGTCAGTGCAACGGAAAAGAATCGTTCTTACAGGGAAAATCGTATATGCTCTTTCCCGCCATGAACAGCAAACGCATTGTCTGGAGCCATCGCTGCAGCCATACCGACACAGAGAATAGCATGCAATTCTCCCCGAAGTTTGACGCAACAGGGCTCATCCCGGCTCTGGCCATGGACTACCGGACACAAGAGCCTCTCATGCTGGCCTATATGAACGAAGAATCGCTTCGCATGACACTCGAGACCGGTGAAGCCGTCTACTATTCGCGCAGTCGCCGGGAAATCTGGCGCAAGGGAGCAACCAGCGGCCATATTCAGAAAATACATAAAATACTTGTCGACTGCGACCAAGATGCTCTCATCCTGCTCGTCGATCAGATGGGGGCAGGCGCCTGCCACACCGGACATCGCTCATGCTTCTACCGGGTCGTACCGTTTGGTGACTCTTTAATCGACGGATCGCCAGTAGTTCTCGAATCGGCAGATGACGGTTTCACCTTTGATGCCGAGAAGGTTTACGGAAAGAAATGAGTCCCTCTCATTCTGCATCCGCTTTCCGGCTTGCAATGGTGAGGACAATACGTATACTGTGATAGATATGAAGTGCAATCTCCTCGTCGCTCTTGGGATCTTGGCATCTGCGGCACTCGTGCAATGCGCCTACGACGGGCCTCCCCCCACAGGCTCCATCCGGGTTTCGGATCCGAAGGCACTGGCCTACATGAATGAAGGAATGGCCAGAGAAACCCGCGGAGACGCAAAAGGCGCCATCAAGCAATACGAACGGCTGATCGACTACAACCCCATCGATGAGAATGCACCCGAGGCATATTTCCGCATGGGAAAACTCTATGAACAGCGCGGAGAATATACGGACGCCTTTGATGCCTACAAAAAAATTGTCGAGAAATACCATGGGTCTCATCTGTATGAAAAGGCTCTGAACCGTCAGCTCGCCCTCGCCCACAGCGCCATCAACGGGCAGATCAAGAACAAAGTGCTCTGGCTGTGGAACGTCAATATGGATTCAGCCGCTGTCATCAAATGGCTGCAATTCATCCGCGACGCCGCACCTTACAACGAAATGGCCGCCACCACCACATGGATGCTCGGCAAATATTTGATCGGTCTAAACAGACCGGATGAAGCTCGAGAAGCCTATCAGAAACTCGTAGAAGACTACCCTTCGAGTAAATACGCACCAGAAGCCCAGCTCATGGTAGCTCGGCTCTGGGCAGAATCCGTTACCAAGGGCAGCAAGAACCAGGTGAATCTTGCCAATGCTCAGGAGGCTTATGAAGAATTCCTGCTGCGCTATCCCAACCATCCCGAAGCTAAACAGGCTAAACTTGGCGTAGGCGGCATGAAAAAGGCAATCGTTCAGCAGCAGCTTGAAGTGGGCGAATTCTACTACTTCCGGGCGCGCGATATCAAACCCGCCGTTTTCTGCTTTGAGGACGTAGCTCGACAAAAGGATGTAAACCCCGAAGCGGCAGCCAAAGCCCAAAACTATCTGAATCGCATTCGCAAAGGGGGGGGCAGCGAAACATCCGCTCGATAACCATTGTTTCCCATGGCGACGAAATCCCGTCATCTTATTTTCTCGGCCTTTGTCTTGGCCGCGCTGTTTCTCATCCCCTCCTGCGGCTATCGCCTGGGTGGCTACAAACCCCGCGTCTTGGAAAAGATGCAAACATTCAACGTCACCATGATGGCGAACTACTCCCTTGAACCTGAAGCTGCCGTACTCATCAGCTCCGCTTTGGCGGACACTCTCCAACGCGACGGCACCTATCGCTTGGCTGCACGTGGGGAGAGCGATTTCCGCATTGAGGGAGAGGTTTCCAGAATTGGTTACAGTTCCCTCCGCACCAATACAGAAGACACCTATCTCAGCGATGAGATTTCAATGAATGTGACTGTCAAATACCGAGTGGTAGACAACAGCATCCAGCGAACACTCATCGAAAACTCCTGCATTGTCTCATCGAGTTACTACAATTCGGGGAACGTGCAGACGGCCCGCGCCAACGCACTTTCCTACGCAGCCCAACTCGCGGCTCAGAGAATCACGGAAGATCTCACAAACGGCTGATTTCAAGCCTATGATCGAATATCCGGTCAGTTTTGTATCCCTGCCTATCGGCAACCGCGACGACATCACCCGACGAGCTCTTGAGGTCCTCTCCAGTGTGAACGTGATCGTCTGCGAAGATACGCGCCACACGGGGCTTCTGCTCTCTCACTATGGCATCTCGCAGCCTCTGCTCAGCATGCATGAACATAACGAAGCGGCACGTGCTCCCGAAATCGTCCGGCGGGCTCTCGCAGGCGAACGCTTCGCCGTTGTCACCGATGCCGGCATGCCCGGCATAAGCGATCCCGGATACCGCCTCATCCAAGAGCTCAAGTGCTGTGGTGTTCCCTTTACCGTGCTGCCGGGTCCCTCGGCGGCAACAACGGCTCTCGTGGGTTCCGGATTGCCCAGCGACGCCTTCTTTTTCGGCGGCTTTCTGCCCGTCAAGCCGGGAAAACGATCCGCCTGTCTGCAAACAGCGGCGGCATCTTCACACACCAGTGTTTTTTACGAGTCACCTCATCGCATTATCAAGACACTGGAAGCCCTCGCAGCCATTGACCCAGATGTGCCCGTCTGCGTTGCCCGCGAACTCACTAAGATCTTCGAGACATACCACCGTGGCAGCGTCTCTCAAGTTCTGGGCGAACTGCACTCCCAAGTTCCCAAGGGAGAATTCGTTCTCATTATCGGTGGCGTCAATGCTCCGAGGTATTCCCATCAACCTGCTTACAATCAACATAATATTTGAGAAAAAACAATTTGCACGCCAAGTGCTTTCTTTCAAGTTAAACTGCAACAGGCAAATTAGGCTTGCATAAAAGCGGCACTTCGTGTATAAACCTTTTCGACCTCCTCGTCATGGGGCATTAGCTCAGTTGGTAGAGCGGTTGCATCGCACGCAACAGGTCAGGAGTTCGAATCTCCTATGCTCCACCATGACGCTCTTGGTTTTTTTGTTGATCGCTTAATTGAGCTCAAGTTTGAAATGGTCTTTAAGGCTTGTTTTGGGTTGCCGTGTGAAGCCTCCCACACAATGAGCAGAGAAGTTCCTCTCTGTGCCTGTCTCAAATAAATACCCCCCCTTGAAAACTCAAGGGGGGTTAAAATGGCTTAAAGCCTGAAGATGGTACGCGATACTGGGTTCGAACCAGTGACCCCATGCGTGTGAAGCATGTGCTCTACCGCTGAGCTAACCGCGCATTGATAAGAAATGCGGGAGCGTTTATACACTTCTCTTGCGCGTTTGGCAAGCAAAATTTTCAGTCGAGTCTCCATAAAAGTGAATTTTCTTGAAAAATCAATATTCTTTCGAGAAGGACCTCTTCTCTCATCTGCGTCGAAGGGAAGGTGAAAAGTCTTGCCATGCAGGAAGCGTTGAAGTATTCTGACCCGAGCTATGTCCGAGCGCAAATTACCGTATCCGTTTGATCAGTTTGAACCGAAATGGCAGAAGATTTGGGAGAATGAGAGGACCTTCTCGGTGAAAAATCCCGGTGATGAGGGTTTTGACGCATCAAAAGAGAAGTGCTACGTGCTCGACATGTTCCCCTATCCAAGCGGGGCCGGGCTGCACGTGGGGCATCCGGAAGGCTATACGGCTACGGATATTGTATCGCGCTACAAAAGAATGCGTGGTTTTAATGTGCTGCACCCCATGGGCTGGGACGCTTTCGGTCTGCCTGCCGAGCAGTACGCTATCAAGACAGGGCAGCACCCGGCGATCACCACTCACAGGAACATCGACAACTTCCGCCGCCAGTTGAAAATGCTGGGGTTCTCCTACGACTGGAACAGGGAAATCGCCACGATTAACCCCGACTATGTACGGTGGACGCAATGGATTTTCCTGAAAATTTACAATTCCTACTACGACAAGGAACTCAAGAGGGCTCGTCCCGTCTCCGAATTAGAGGCGAAGGGATGGACTCGCGAACAGATTGACGCCGTGCGTCTCGCTTACGTAGCCGAGGTTCCCGTCAACTGGTCTCCAGACATGGGCACGGTTCTAGCCAACGAAGAAGTAGAGGAATGGCGCGCCAAGGGCGCCACGATTGAGCGGCGCAATCTGCGCCAGTGGATGCTGCGCATTACAGATTACGCTGAACGCCTGATAGATGATCTGAACGAGCTCGACTGGCCGGAATCGATCAAACTGCTGCAGCGCAATTGGATCGGCCGTTCCGAAGGAGCCGAGGTACGGTTTGAATCCCAAGGGCATGCCATCACAATCTATACTACGCGCCCGGATACGCTTTTCGGCGCCACTTACATGGTGCTGAGCCCCGAGCACAATTTGGTGGATGTACTGACCTCGCCTGAACGGAAGACCGCCGTGAACGACTACCGCAAAGCCTGCGCCGCCAAGAGCGATCTTGAGCGCACCGATCTTGCCCACGAGAAAACTGGCGTCTTCATTGGCGCATATGCCGTGAACCCCGTCAACGGCAAGGAAATACCGATCTGGATTTCCGATTACGTGTTGACGGGCTATGGAACGGGAGCCATCATGGCGGTGCCCGCCCATGACGAGCGAGACTTTGACTTCGCCCAGAAATTCGATTTGCCGATCATCCAAGTGGTGCAACCCGATGAAAAAAACGTCGATTGGCGCGGTTTCTGCGGTTGCAACGGCACCATGGTGAATTCGGGGCACCTGACTGGCATGACCGTACCGGAAGCCAAGAAAAAGATGACGCTCTGGCTTGAAGAAAACGGCTGCGGACACGGCAAGGTAAACTACAAACTTCGCGATTGGCTTTTCTCGCGCCAGCGTTATTGGGGCGAACCCTTCCCCATCGTGTGGACCAAGGACGGTCACCATCAATCCATTCCCGAGAGCGATCTGCCTCTTCTGCAGCCCGCAATGGAGGACTTCAAGCCCTCTGGCGACCCGCGAGGGCCGCTTGTAAAGGCTTCGCAGTGGATCCACTACAGCGACAACCTGTTTCGCGAGACCAACACCATGCCTCAGTGGGCCGGGTCTTGCTGGTATTATCTCCGCTATATTGACCCGGACAACACGGAACGCTTCGTGGGAATAGAAGCCGAACGGTACTGGATGGGCGGAACGCACAAAGCAGGCGGAGTAGATCTTTATGTGGGCGGCACCGAACATGCCGTCCTGCATTTGCTTTATGCGCGGTTCTGGCACAAAGTGCTTTTTGATCTCGGCTTCCTCTCCACGCCGGAGCCTTTTCACAAGCTCGTCAACCAAGGCCTTATCCTCGGTGAAGACAATCAGAAAATGTCGAAATCCCGCGGCAACGTCGTCAACCCAGATGACGTGGTACGCGAATACGGCGCAGACTCTCTGCGCTTGTACGAAATGTTCATGGGGCCTCTGAAGGACGTGAAACCATGGGCCACCAAGGGGGTGGAGGGCATTTCCCGCTTTCTCGCCCGAGTGTGGCGGCTGGCCTTTCGAGAGAACCAAGAGAACAGATGGGTGCCTTCGGGGAAAATAGTCGAAAATCTGCCCGAAGCGGAAGCGCTGCCTGTCCGCAAAGAAGTGCACCGCACCATTGAAAAGGTGACGGCGGATATCGAAAGCATGTCCTTCAATACCGCAATTCCGCGCATGATGCAGTGCACCAATGCAATGGTGACCGCAGAATCAGTGGCGGCTGCGGATTATATTGCTCTTCTCAAGGTGCTCAATCCTTTCGCTCCTCACATGACGGAGGAAGTGTATTCCCGTCTGAGCGAATGTTTCGCTTCCCTGCCCCATGTGCAGCTCTGCCAACAAGACTGGCCATCCCCCGAAGAACGTTATCTGCACGACGACACAAGCGAGATCGTGGTGCAGATCAATGGGAAATTGCGTGAACGCATGCAAATGGCCATCGACGCATCCGAGGACGAAGTGAAGCAGCGTGCCATTGCCCTTCCCCGCATTCAGGAATTGACGGCGGACAAGACTATTCGCAAAGTAATCGTGGTGCCGGGACGCCTGGTGAACATTGTTGCCAATTGATCGTCAT
Source organism: Akkermansiaceae bacterium (assembly GCA_021200315.1). GTDB lineage: Bacteria > Verrucomicrobiota > Verrucomicrobiia > Verrucomicrobiales > Akkermansiaceae > Akkermansia. The sequence goes on along the minus strand of JAJQGU010000053.1, from coordinate 7,301 downwards.
GCTTGTCGCCCCCTCCATGCTTGCCTGCGACTTCGCCCGCATTGGAGACGAAGCCCGCCGGGCTTTGATTTCCGGCGCCGACTGGCTGCATCTCGACGTGATGGACGGCCATTTTGTCGACAATATCTCCTTTGGGCCGGATATCTGCGCGGCCATTCGCCGTGCAGTGGGCTCCGACGCCTTTCTGGACGCACACCTGATGGTGGACGCACCCGACCACTATTACCCGCGTTTCATCAAGGCTGGTGTGGACATGATCACCGTACATGTGGAACGGGAAAAGGCTGTGAACCTTAAGTCTCTTTCTGCCGCCATTCGCGCCGAGGGGGTGCAATTTGGATTGGCTCTCAATCCGGCAACGCCTTGGGAGATCATGCAGCCTTATCTGCCCATGGTTGATATGGCGCTTGTGATGTCTGTCGTGCCGGGATTCGGCGGGCAGAAGTTCATGCCGCAGTCACTTGACAAGGTGCGGGCTTTGAAAGCATGGCGCGAAACAAACGGAGCGCGTTTTCTGATTCAGATGGATGGCGGCATCGGTCTTGTGCAGGCATCTCTCTGTGGGGAGGCGGGTGCGGATTGTCTCGTAGCCGGTTCATCCACGTTTCAAGCCGACGATATGCCGGCCGTCATTCAAGCCATTCGTGAAGCATGAGCGCCGAAAAGCAGAAAAAGAGAAATGACTCGCTGACAGGCGTCTTGATCGGAGTGATCGTGCCAGTGCTGATTCTGGATCACTGCAGCGGGGTAGGAGACGCACCTTGGAAATTGGGACCTGCATGGGCGATGGGCTTGGCGCTGAGCCTGCCGATTGCTTACGGCGCTTTTCGCTATGCAGTCACACGCAAAATCGACATGATGTCCTCCATCGGTCTAGTAGGCGTGCTCTGCACGGGTATCGTCACACTCTTGGCGGTGAAGGAAGACGGACGCATTGCTGGTGATACACCTTGGCTTTTCGCCTCGAAGGAAGCTCTTATTCCTTTGACGCTGGCTGTGGCGGTGATCTTGTCAGGCCGAACCTCGTCACCCCTTCTGAGAGTCCTTCTTTATACTCCGGAGATATTCGATATCCATACAATTGAGAAAAAGATCACCGAGCGGGGTGCGGGCACGGCCTACAGGCGATGTATCACGCTGGCTACATGGATGCTGGGCGGTTCACTCGTCCTCTCCTCCATCGCCAACTTCTGCCTTACTCTCCATTTTCTGCTTCCCGTACTCGAACAATCGTCAGATCAGCAGCATATTGCTTACAATTATGCAGTCAGCAGTCAAACTTGGTGGGGGTTCCTTGTGATTGGAGTTCCGCTGGCGATTACGCTCATGGGGATGCTTATCTATCTTGTGCGCCGCCTGGGAGAGCTCACCGGCCTTTCCCGAGATCAGCTGCTGATGCGCTGAATCTCAGTACTTGACATTCATTTCAGACTTCAATTGGAACAGATGAAACTTTATTCTCTTGTATTGAGCTCTTGTGCAGTTACTCTCGCTTCATGCTCATCTCCATACTCGCAGATCGACGAGGTGATGGACTTGCCACTGAAAACGACGATACGCCCGGACTGGGACACCGGGCTTTTACGCGCCAACGCCTCATACATGCTTTTTGGGGCATCGGATGAGCGTGATCGGCAAGATCGACTGGGGGATTACTATTTCGTCACCTGGACAGACCGCCAGACTGATCTCCCCGCACGACTCCGATTTAGGTATACCCAGGCGAAGACGGGCTCCCGCATTCTGGAACGCACAATGGAATACAAACCGGGCCGGGTGGGAGGAGTGAGACATGAGCTCTTCGATTTCAACGGGGAGAAACGCCGCAGGGATGGAGATGTTCTCACTTGGAAGCTTACCCTCGAGGTGGATGGAAAGGAAATCGACAGCCGCCAGTCGTTTCTGTGGGAATAACCTGAAGATTCCCAAGCCACTCCATGGAAAAAGGAGCGATTTTCATTTCTATCAGCATATGCCCCCCTCGTTCTGCAGTTTCATCATTGTTCACCTTCTCCGACAAATAAAAACAGGCTTTATTCCATACCCTTCTCTCTTGGGTTTAGAATACGCTGGGAGGGAATAGAAAAATTCAGGCGTTATTGAAGCGGGGCGGGAATCCCCACAAGGCGCTTTAAAAGCGGAGCCCACAATATATTGGAGAGTGCTGATCTCAAATGAATTACGAAATCCGCTCCATACCTTTCGGGAAATTGGTCGAACTGTCGGCGGCTCGATCACTTCATGAAATGGCTAATAATGCTTGACATTAATTTTCTATCCTGATTATTAGAACGCTGTATGAACAGCAGGAAGCAGGAGGTTCTGCCGCCCAAACGTGGGGATTGCGATATAAACGGCGAATATCCAGCTTATTTATCTGAGCAAATAATCACATATATAGGCAACAAGCGTTCCCTGCTCGATTTCATAGAGAAAGGAATTCATTTCGTTTGTAGAAGGCTGGGTAAGAATAAAATAAGCAGTTTGGACGCTTTTTCCGGTTCTGGGATTGTTTCCCGATATCTGAGACGTTTTTCTTCAAGCATTCATTGTAATGATCTAGAAGATTATTCGAGAGTTATCAATGAATGCTACATGACCAACGAATCATCTGTCGATCTGCTTCTGTTGAAAAGTGAACTGTCTTCTCTTCATCAGAAAATCGAAGATTCTTGGAGCGAGGGAATTGTTACGGAAATGTATGCCCCCGCCGATGAAAAGCACATTACGCAGATCGACAGGGTCTTTTATACTCGGAGAAACGCCATATACATTGATACCGCAAGGCAGGCGATCGATGATATTGAGCCTGAATTGAGAAAATTTTTCTTGGCGCCTCTCCTGTACGAAGCATCCGTACACAACAACACATCGGGTGTTTTCAAGGGATTTTATAAGAATCACAAAGGAATAGGACAATTTGGAGGACATGGGAGGAAAGCCCTCACCCGCATATTGGGAGATATTGAGCTGAAGTTGCCCGTTTTTTCACGCTTTGATGTGGATTGTCATATTCACCAACAAGACGCACGTCAACTCATGAACACAATTCCGGAAGTGGACTTCGCCTATTTTGATCCACCTTACAACCAACATCCGTACGGTTCTAATTATTTCATGCTCAATATAATAACAAACAACAAAAAACCGGAGGCGTTTTCACGAATTTCCGGAATACCTGACAATTGGAACCGTTCCCCTTACAACAAGCGCCAATCAGCCCAAGACGAATTGTTCTCAACCATTCGGGCATGCCCCGCGAAATTTATTCTTATCTCCTACAACTCAGAGGGATTCATTCGATACGACGATTTCATCCGCTTTTTGTCAAAAATAGGCAGAGTGCATCTATTACAAACGGATTACAACACGTTCAGGGGATGCAGAAATCTCAAAGAGCGCTCCATCAAAGTCACCGAATTCCTGTTTCTCGTCGAAAAATTCTGATTCGGCGCCATGTCTCACAGAATCACATTGCGCACACAGCGGGAAATGCAGCGATAAAAGCACTGTATCATATAATAAACAGGAAAAATTGCCAAGCAGTGAAATCAGTTTATTTGTCTCTCGGAAGGAAAATTCACCTCCCAAGGGCGTTTCCCCATTTGGGTGATGTGGGGGGGACGCACATAAATAGGCTCGGCGGGTTTAGCCGCAAGCTCCTGTTGTCGTGCGGCGGACAAGCCGTGCCAAGCCGCGACAAGTCCTGAAGCCGTCGGAGAAAGCCCGGCATAATCCACTGTCATTCCTTTCTCCCGGAGAGAGTCTGCGGATTCGATGGAAAGGCTGGGTCCCGCCGAATAGGCAACAAGAGCCGCCTGTACATCCTGTCGGGAAAGAACTCGCAGCTCATCCTCAAGCATACCGTGGCGGAAATGTCCGAACGCCCATCCTCCACGCCGGGCGTCACTCACAATACAGCACTCATCTTCACCCCATGCAAGCGAGAGCCATGAATTGAGAGCCACCACGCGCGCGCCATGCACGAGCGCTATCCCTTCGGCGGCAGCAAGAGCTACTCGCACGCCGCCGTAGCTGCCAGGGCCCGCGCCCACAAGCACGAGATCGAGCGCCACCCCCTGCCCGAGAACGTTCAACGCATCCCGCAGGGCAGGAAAGATGCTGGTATCGTGATTACGCGCCGTCTCCCAATCTGTTTCGAAAAGAAGGACATTCCCGCTTTCCAAAACCAGCGAGGCATGAGGTGTGGAAGTCTCCAGGGCAAGAATATTCATGGCGGTGTGACAAGCATCAATTCATTGGTGCCCAAGACGGGCTGTCGTCCATTTGCCGCGGCGGACAACCCGTTCGCATACCAGTCCGTTTCTACGGGCCGCTTCAAGGGTTTCCTGCCACTGGGCATTCAGAATGCCCGAAACCACCAAGGCACCCCCGGGTTTCAACGCAGCCGCCAGACGGGGAAAAGACCGCTGCAGGATCGTCGAGAAAAGATTTGCTGTCACGAGATCCGCCGGTTTCGCCGGACTCCAACGGAATACGTCGCCGCAGAAAACCGATATACGTTCCGACTCGAGGCCGTTGCGCTCGCAATTCTTCCGTGCAACCTCCACAGCCTTTTCATCAAAATCGAAGGCATCGGCATGAACCGCGCCCAGTTTTACTGCAGCAATGGCCAATACGCCAGTACCGCAACCTGCGTCGATCATCGTCCACGAACGTCCCCTCTCCGCCTGAGCAAAGTCACAGAGTATACGTAGACAAGAAGAGGTGGTGGCATGCCCCCCAGTACCAAAGGCCACCCCTGCGGGTATGACAATAATTTCTCTTTCGGGCCACTGTTGGCGGAGAGATTCAATTTTTCCGGCTGCATAAGCGTCCGTCACGATCAATCGATCGCGAATCACCAATGGTTTTCGGCAAATCAACGCCTGTTCGGCTACCCAGTCGCGCGACTTTACATTGCGCACGGAGCCGCCGAAAGATTCCTTCAAAGTAATCGCATCTCTCTCCGTCTCACAGTACACGGTCACGCGGATAGTCCTGCCTCCTTTGACTTCTGTAATGACCGAACCAGGATTGCCGGTCAGCAGTTCCTCCCATACATCGACCCATTTTCGAGCGGACAATTTGGACCAAACCCACATACCGTCATCTGGGCAAGTCATATTCAGCGGGGATGTTTCCCATGTCAGCCAGAGCCTCGACAATGCGGGGATTGACACTATTTTCATGCATCCCTTCAGCGATGCGGATGGCATTGAAAATGGCCGTAGAGTTGGCTCTGCCGTGCGCGATGATCGAAACCCCGTTCACTCCCAGCAGAGGGCTGCCCCCCGTTTGATCAGCGGACAGTGTTTTCTTCAATGAACGGAATGCCCCCTGCATCAGCAAAGCGCCCGCCCTGCGAACGTACGATTTCATGATCTCGCGTTTCAGCCATTTGGAAAAGGTTTTGGCCGTAGCTTCGCAAGTCTTGAGCAATACATTGCCGGTAAATCCATCCGTCACGACTACATCAAGTTCCTTCTCAAAAAGGTCATGCCCCTCGACATTGCCAAGGAAATGAAAGGGAAGCTTTCCATCCCCTTCCAGTTGGCGAAAAAGCTTGAGTGTTTCCTTCGAGAAATCATTGCCCTTGCATTCTTCAGTGCCATTGCTCATCAAACCCACCTTGGGTTCGGCCTTGCCGTACATGTATTGAACCAGCACGGCCGCCATTACCGCATAGCCAACTAGATGAGAAGCCCTTGCATCCGGATTGGCCCCGGTGTCCATCACATTGCAGACGCCGTATTCATTGGGCAGCTGAGTGGCAATGCCCGCACGCCTCACACCGGGAAGCAGACGCAGTTTTACCGTTGATGCAGCCACAGCCGCCCCCGTATTGCCCGCGCTCAACACAGCGTCACAGGCCCCTTCCTTTACCAAATCCACAGCCACAGACATCGAGGAACGCTTCTTCTGGCGAACAGCCATGAGCCCTGATTCCTCCATGGTCACCACCTCGGGGGCATGGATAATTTCGACGTGCGAACCGCTCAGCCCACAGGCGTCACATTGCCGTTTCAACGCCGCCTCATCTCCCACCAGATAAATTTTTTCCAAATTTGCAAGCCTCTCCAAAGCAAGACGCGCGCCTTCCACATTGGTTGCGGGGGCAAAATCCCCGCCCATGGCATCAAGAGCTAATTTCATCTGAAGTGACTGAACAACGCCGGCAAGCTAACAAAAATGCAGGGCAAAGTCAACAAAAAACCGCCGCGCTGTCTCAAGCGCGGCGGGCTCTGACAATCCAAAAGAGGATCAAACCTCGGCTTTGATGACTACTTCGGCTCCGTTGCGGGTCGTATACGTGCCACATGAAGAACAAGCCGTGTGTCCAGGAACGGCACTGCCGCATTTTGGACAGATGCGGAGTTTGGGGGCACGCCATGCTTGGGCGGCAAGGCGCGTGCGTTGTTTCATTTTAGATGTTCTGCGCTTAGGTGCTGCCATATCTTTCTTTTGGTCAAATTGTTTTCCTGTTCTGCCTGAAGTGTGCCGACCAGATCACTTTAAGTGATCAAGCACATCCCACACTTTGCCGTCACCAGCGGCGGATGATTCTACCTCCGGCACCCCCTCCTTGTCCAGCCCAAAATGCATATTTCCGTCTTTTATGTCACATTCGAGACCAGAAATTTCGCATTTAGGGTATGCCGGAAGTAATATTACGAGCTCTTCGCGAAGCGCTTCCGTCACGTCCACTTGGCGCTCCCCACCCACTTCCAGAGAGATATGCACATCATCGAGGCGGAGCTCGTATTCAAACTCTCTCAGACAGCGGGCGCATTGAAGGCGAAATCGCGCGGAGAGCGCGCCGGAAAGCAGTAGTTCTTCCCCATGCATCTGGGCATTTAACGCATAGCGCAGAGAGCCGCATTCCTTCACGTCCTCATTTTCCACCCCGAAAATGCTGCCATCCAGCTCTCCTTCGCAATATCGTCCTCCCTCCGGCCATTTGTCCAATGAAATGACAAGTCGATCCTTCATGCCTCAAGATTACTCCTGTAATCATTATCTGACAAGGGAAAATTCCCTTCGGCTCATCCTCCCGAGAATTCGAGGATGCGCAGCGGATTTTGAATCCGCCAGGCAAAAACGCCCCATGAATTTATCGATAAAGATTCTCCCATCAATGGATATTGAAAAAATAAATAATGGAATTATAGGAATAAACGTCCTTTTTCAAGGAATGGGGAACAGGATATAAACACCGCTTCTTCCGGAAAGCACACCTTTCAAGTTGACAGCGGATTTTGAATCCGCTATACATTCCCCGCCCCTGAAAGCAGGCGTTT
>JAJQGU010000012.1 GCA_021200315.1 Akkermansiaceae bacterium | reverse complement strand
AAAGAGTTCAAAGCAGCAAGCGAATGACCTCGAACTATATCAATTTGCTAATTGTAAAAACGCGCGCTAAACTTTTTTTCAAAAAAATGCGGCTTTTTCTGCGAATTTGACTTCCTCAACGTCTCTATATATGTAAGGGCTCTTAAAAGGGCGAAGATTTACATCAACCACCAAACATCATACACATCATGAGCTCCGGCACCCCGATTCCATACACAAAATGGTTCAAGGGCTTTTCAAGCTATTCATCTGCGGCTCCAAGCCGCCGTCTCCAAAAAGGAGAAATCTTAGACTCTGGATTTGACGATCAAAGCAAAAACCCACCAACAAACGGTGAAGCTTTCACTTTGGAGGACGAAGTGGTTATTCCGTATGATTTGAATCAGCAGGAACAGCCAGAAGCAATAATCGCAGATGTTACGGTTACTTACACCGCAGAGGATTGGGGTGCGGCCTATCTCGATGATGCTTTGATCATTAATTTGACCAGTGATAAGGAAAACCCATCGGGTCAATACGGAGGGCATCAAACATGGGCAAAAACAGCCAAAGTATGTCTCCCTTCCGGAACACATCCTTTGGATTTTTCCTGCCAAAACATAACCATGCCCGACGCGAATCAGAATAAAATCGTTTGTAAATATGAGTTTTATGCTGTTGAAAAGGTGGTGGGTGGCCAGCAAGATAAGGAACCATGTCCATGCGGGAATAACGCAAGTTTAGAAGGCGGTCAGACTCCGACAACAACGCGCAGTTCCTTTGCCTTGTCCTCCTTTTCTTCCTCCTCGGCAGGAACAAACGTTCAGTACGACATGACCGAAGACAGCCTGGTCTGGTCATGCGCAATGGGAGCAATTCGTGGCATGGGTGCTGCTTTAAACGGTAAAATCCAACTCCGGGCAAAAGAGTTGACGGCAGACTTAGCTTCTCCTGCTTCCCTGCTCTACCGCCACCCCATGTGCGCCCGCCTCTCCATTCCTCAAGGCGGCATTGTGCAAGGCTCATACATGGAAATCCATAACGGCGCGCGCATCATCGCGCTGCAATACTATTTGGATGATACTATCGCTCCCGCAGGTGTTGATGCCGCGCAAAAAGGTCTTGTCACGCTCTCTCGCGATAACAACGGCAATGCCATAACTTCCCTTAAATGGCAGGATGAAACGGGCGCAGCCTGGGTGTTTGACGGCACTACAGGCGATTTGCTTTCCTACACAAGCCCTGATGGTGTCGTGGTAAGTGACGTGTCTGACTGCCTCGACATCAGGCGCAATGCACAGGATAATTCTATTCGCCAAATTTGGAGCTATTGGGATGGCTTGCTCAATGTCGAGAATATCACGGCATCCGGCTATCGCATCGCGCTTTATTCTGCTGACCAAGTATCGGGTCAATCTTCATCCGGAGAGTACGAACTCGCAGAAGGCGCTGCTCCCTTCAAGTCTTTCCAAGTCGCTTATGCTTCTACAGGACTCGTCATCACAGAATCCACACCCCGGCACGAGGATTATGTCTGCACTTGGACACAGGGTGCTGACAGCGCATGGAGCATGACGATTGGAACAGGTACAGAAGCAATCCGGACTTCCCGCACTCGCTCTGTGCTTGAATCCGCCACGGATGCCGGCTTTGAAGTATGGCAGCTCGTCACGACTGTGAGCAAAAACAATGTGGCCGCGTCCTGTGTCGCCGAAGTCTACCAAAATTCTCCCATGGGCAATCTTCTGCTCGCCCGCGTAGAGGGATATGGCTCGGAGGCAGCCCAAACTACCACTTATGAATATGACGGCGTTGGAAACATGGTCAGCAGCGTTGCCCCAAACGGGCGTCGTGAAGAGAATTGGTACGATGAGACAGGGCGAGTGGTCAAAACATTCGAGCCATGGCATGGCGAGGATTACACACTCATTACGGATTACGCATACGCGTATTCCTCGAACAGCCGCTACTCATCTGAAATTGCTTCCATTTCACGCAAAGTTCGGCAGAATGGCACCAACAATGCCGTGACTCTCACCAACGAATCCTACACCTACACCGAAGCAAACGGTATCAAGCGAGTAGAGCAGCACACAACGGCCTCCGGTTCCAACTTCACTCATCTCCGCGTGACGGAGACATGGACGAATGATGCACCCAACGCTCTTGACCGCGGACGCATCCGCATGACGCAAGCTGAGAACGGCGTGCAGCGTCTCTACACGTATGCCGCTGCCACGCTGCACAATGCGCTCTACACGATTACAGTGGAAGAGCAAGTCAACGGCGCACCCGTGGCGGGGCAATCGCACCGCAGCGTAAGCTATGTCGACGCCGAGGGCAATGTAGTATACGAAGAGGAGTACATTCTGCTCACGGCAAACACATGGGAGAAGATAAGCGGAGTCACCAACACTTATGATACGCAGAACCGACTTGTCGGCACACTCAGGGATAACGGCCGCAGCACCACCCGCACGCTCACTTGCCGCAGCCAGCCGCTCAGCGAGACTGATGAAGACGGCATTCAGACCGACTACGCATACGATTCGGCCCGCCAGCTTACTGAAATCACACGCTCTGTGGTGATGGATGGCGAAACAACTGTCACTCCCGAGACGATTACGGAGTATGTGCGCGATGCAGCGGGCCGCGTTACGTCTGCGATTGTATATGCAGGTGCTATGGAAACTGAAACGAGTGCTTCCTATGACCTCCTCGGGCGCATTATTTCTCAGACGGACGCTCTCGGCCGCACCACCGCTTACGCCTACAGTGCAGATGGCTTAACGGTCACCGCCACACTTCCCACAGGCGCCACGCTTATTACTGCCCGCAACACGGACGGCTCTTTGACTCATATCGCGGGTACAGGTCAGCCTGAGCGTTATTACAGCTATGACCTCAACGGTTCTAATACGCGCACGACCATCAGACTAGGCGACAATTCCACCATCGTCGCCCAATCGACAGCCAACGGCTTCGGGGAAACAACGATGGAATCTCAAGTCACCACCGCTGGCTTCGTGTATGCGCGCTATGAATACAACGCTCTTGGGCAAGTCATCAAGACATACAAAGACTCAGGCTGGAATACTCCTCAAACAGCCTCCACTCTGTATGAGTACGACAGCATGGGCAATGAGATTAAACAGACATTGGCTCTTGCCGAGGTACCGGCACCAGAGAACTCCCCTATCGCAGAAACAAGCTATGGGGCGGAGATTTTAGATAATGCCGTCTTTACAGTCGTGACAAAAACGCGATATAATACGGCAGGCAACGCTCTGACTTCCTTGCAAAAGACACTCATTTCAGAAAGCCCGGCTCTCGAGAGCAAGTCGATTTCGATTGATGAGCGCGGCCATGCGACCACGACATGGATTGAATACGGCACAGGTGCGGTTCGTTTGAGCAAGCAGACCATCCCGACATCCAATGTCACCGCTGCCGCTCGTTCCGTTGACGGCTTCACAGTCACGCGGACAGACCATGCCGGCATCACGACCGCTCAGACAAGGGCATTTACGACTACGGGCGTGACCCTCACGCAAACGGATGGGCGCGGCAATACAAGCACGTCTCACACCGACCTGGCAGGACGCGTCATCTCATCCACGGATGCAGCCAACAACACAACCACGATCGTCTACTGCACCGATTCTGACAATCCCGCCACCATCACCAACGCACAAGGCAAGACGATTTGCTGCAGGTACGACACCAGAGGACGCAAGACGGCAGAGTACGGCACAGCGATTCAGCCCGCTTGTTTCGCCTACGATGATGAAAACAGACTTGTTGCGCTCACCACGTTCCGCCATAGCGCCGGCGACATCACGACCGATCCGAGTTCACGCACGGATGGCGACACCACGACTTGGGCGTATCATGCAGCATCGGGCTTGGAAGTCAGCAAGACCTATGCCGACCAAAGCTCCGTCACCAAGTCCTACAATGCCTTTGGATTGCTTGCCGCCGAGACGAATGCACGCAATATCGTCAAAACCATGACTTATGAAACGGCGCGCGGGCTGCTCACAGGCATCAGCTTTTCGAACGCTGCTTCGCCATCCCAAAGCTTTACCTATAACCACCTTGGCTTGCCCACGCAAGTCACGGACGCTGCGGGTACTCGCACGATTGCCTACAACGACTATAACGAGCCGCTGACGGATAGCCTCGCAGCAGATGGCGTCACCCACCTCATCACAGAGGCTTATGATGCATTCGGACGCTCCGCGGGCTACACCTACGCGAAAGCGGGTAGCGCCCAGCAGACGATTTCCATCGGATATGGCACTGACGGACGCATCAACTCGGCCGGGTTCACGCACGGAGGAGCCAACAAGAACTTTGAGTATAGCTATCTTACAGGCTCCAATCTCCTGCGGTCGCTCACTATGCCCAACAACATGAGCTTGACTCAGGGATATGAGACGAGCCGTGACTTGCTCACGAGCATGACCTACAGGCGGGGGACGACGG
>JAJQGU010000072.1 GCA_021200315.1 Akkermansiaceae bacterium | reverse complement strand
TGATGCCGCAGGCTCCCCGCATTGAAAAAAGCCTCCTCTCCATGATGACGATCGACCCGGCGGGCGTCGTGGGGCGCTGCATCACGCGCGGCATGGGGGCGGAGTTCTTCTACGTGCCGGCTCACCGTCTTCTGTGGGAACTCTTTCAGGAGAGGTACAACGCCAACCTTCCCCTCGACATCGCCTCGGTGGCCCAGGCCCTCAGCGACCGGCGCACGCTCGACGCCGTCGGCGGCTACGCCGGGCTGACGGAAATCTTCTCGTACACCACCACCACCGCGCTCTTCGACCATCATTTCGAAACGCTCCGCGAAAAGTACGTCCTGCGCTCCATCATCCGCGCCGCGGCCAAATCGCAGGAAAAAGCCTATCTCGCCGAAGGCGATGTATCCGAACTGCTCGATTCCGTCGAACAGGAAGTGCTGGGCATCCGCGAAAAAATGCACCACGGCGAAGAGCAGAACCTCGCCTCCGTGGTGCAGGAAGTGGTGACCAATCTCGAGCGCTTCATGAGCGAAAAGAGCCCCATCGTGGGTCTCACCACGGGTTTCGAGAAACTGGACCGCATGAGCTGCGGCCTGAAGCCGGGGGAGCTGTTCGTCGTGGCCGCCCGTCCCTCCATGGGCAAGACCTCTTTTCTGCTCAACATGATGGAGCACATCGCCCTCGATCTCAAGAAACCCGTCCTCATTTTCTCCTGCGAAATGCCCTCGGTGCAGCTGGTCGAGCGGCTGATCTTCACCCGGAGCGGCATCCGCCGTTCGGAAATGCAGAGAAAGGCGTCCCTCGACCACAGGGACAAGCTGAGCATTCTGAAAGTGGTCACGGAACTGAAGGATTCCCGCCTCGTGCTCGACGACACGGCCGCCATCTCCATCAACGAACTGCGCGCCAAGGCCCGGCGCGTGCAGCGCGATCTCGGCGAACTCTCCGTCATCGGCGTGGACTACCTCCAGCTGATGCGCTCCCACACGAGGCAGGCTCTGAACAGCCGCGAACGCGAAATCGCCGAGATCTCCGGCGGACTCAAATCCCTGGCCAAGGAACTGAAAGTGCCCGTCGTGGTGCTGGCTCAGCTCAACCGCGGCCCGGAGAACCGCACCGGCTCGAGCATGGGCATCCCGCGCATGTCCGATCTCCGCGAATCGGGCGCCATCGAACAGGACGCCGACATGATCGGCCTGCTCTACCGCTCGGCCTACTATGCCGAAGACGACGAGGAGCGGGAAAGCCGCGCCGGGCAGGCGAATCTCGTCCTGGCCAAGAACCGCAACGGCCCCACGGGCGACGTGCCGCTCCACTTCGAGGCCGAGCTCATGCAGTTCTCCACCCGCGAGAGCGCGGACGAAGAAGAATGACGCCCCGCCCCGGCATTCCCTTTCAAGAAATGAAAACACCCCCTCCAAGCGAACGCACGCAGCGTTGGATCGAACTCGACCGCCGGCACTGCTGGCACCCTTTCACCCCGCAATCGCTCTGGGGAGAAGAAAGCGAAATCCTGATGATCGAATCCGGGCGGGGCGTCTGGCTGACGGACAGCCTCGGCCGCCGCTACATCGACGGCAACAGCTCCATCTGGGTCAACATCCACGGGCACAGCCACCCGCGCATCATCGCCGCCATGAAGGCGCAGCTCGACAAAATCGCGCACAGTTCGTTTCTGGGCTTCAGCCACGGCCCCGCCTCGGAACTGGCCGCCCGCCTGACCGCGCTCTTTCCCCCGGACACGCTCACGCGCGTGTTTTTCTCCGACGACGGCTCCACGGCGCTCGAATCCGCCCTGAAACTGGCCTTCCAGGCGCACATCCAGACGCCCGGCGAAGAAAACCGCCGCCGTTTCATCGCGTTCTCGAACTGCTATCACGGCGACACCATGGGCGCGGCCAGCCTGGGCGGCGTGGGCGCCTTCTTCGAAAAGTTCCGGGGATTCGGCGTGGAGGTGACCCACGTCTCGAGCGCGGAGGAACTCGAGTCGCTCCCCGCCGGGGAATGCGCCCGCGCCGCCGGCGTGGTGATCGAGCCCGTGATCCAGGGCGTGAACCGCATGACACCCTGGCCCGCGGGCATGCTCGGCCGCCTCCGCTCCTGGTGCGACGCAAACGGCGTGCCGCTCATCTTTGACGAAGTAATGACGGGCTTCGGCCGCACGGGGCGGCTCTTCGCCTGCATGCACGAAGGCGTGTGGCCGGATTTTCTCTGCTGCGCCAAGGGACTGACGAACGGCTGCTCGCCCATGGCCGCCGTACTCACCACGGAAAAGATCTACAGCGCCTTCCTCGGCGCGCCGGAAGAGGGCCGGACCTTTTACTACGGCCACAGCTTCACCGCCCACCCCGTCGGCTGCGCGGCGGCTCTGGCCAGCCTCGATCTCTTCGAAGAAGAGCGCACCCTCGACAAGCTGCCGCCCAAAATCGCCCTGATCGCCGAACTCTCCGAACGCCTGCGGCGCGAAAATCCCTGCGTCTCCGCCGTGCGGCACACGGGCATGATCGCCGGGATGGACGTCTGCCATGCCGACGGCTCCCCCTTCCTCCCCCGGGAGCGCGCCGGGGAGCGCGCCTGCGCGGCCATGCGCCCCCACGGCCTGCTCACCCGTCCCGTAGTGCATGACACCGTAGTCTTCATGCCGCCCCTCTGCATCGACGAAGAGGAAATCCGCCTCGCATTCCGCGCTCTGGACGCAGGCATCCGTTCCCTGGCGGAGCTCCCCCGCCCCGAATGATTCCGTGCGGAAGGGCGAATTCAGCGTGGAGGGTGGAGTTTGGAGGGGGATTGTGCGGGACGTAAAGAGTGGAGTTTAAGGGAGAGCGGAATCCGAAAATGGAGCGGGCTCCTAAAACTCAATACCTTTGTTCAAGAGAAAAGAAGGGTGGGATGGCCTCCGGAGAGAGGCGCCGATGCATGGCGGATTTTGAATCCGCTGTCAACCTGAAAATTCAAATTTTTCTGAGAAAAAGCCACTTGCGCTTCGTTTTCATTTCGTGAATTTTGGCCTGAATTTATATAACGGCGTTATGTATTTTGGGAAAGAAACGTTGTGTTCAAAGCGGATTGCCTGCGAATTTCAGGGGGCGTTTCCGCATGGCGGATTCAAAATCCGCTAGGCTTCTTCCGTGCTCTTCGCGGAGAGGACGCTTTTGCCGGGCGGCAACGCGCCTCTCCCTCTCCGGCGAAGGCGCGTTTTAACAAAAAACAACATGAGGATTAATATGAAACATACATTATTCGCCTCCTCCATCGCCGCCGTGTGTCTCCTCGGCTCCGCTCGGGCTGCAGACGCCTCTTACACGACGTTTTTCAATCAACAGGGCTCGACCGTCACCAGCATCTCGTTCACCTTGGGCGATGTGTCCGGCTCGGTCTCTCTGGAGCAAGGCAAGTTCTGGGCGTCAACACTCGCATACACATGGGAAAACACCACGGCTCTGGGTGCGATGAACTCGGATTTGGGGCTCTCTGTGACTGCGACTGATCTTCAGACCGTCGTCAGATCCGGATGGGGCGGTGACGAGGACGTACTGACACTCGATTTCACGAACAGTGACTACAACGCCGGCGACACGGTGACCATCTACCTGACGGTCAGTGCAAGGGACACCACGGTCACGGCCGTCACGCTGACGGGGCTGACCGACTACTCCATCTCCTACGCCACGGCGGATGGAGATGGATTCTCTGAGACGGCGACCTTCTCGTCAGGAGCTGACGTCGCCACGCTTCTCAAGGTAACCGGCACCTTGACGGATGCCGAGACCGTGACGGTGCAGACGGATCAGGCCAACGACGGCTTCGGCTTCGTCGCGCTGTCGGCCTCCGCCGTGCCGGAACCGGCGACGGCCACGCTCGGGCTACTCGCGCTGGGAGCGCTGGCTCTCCGCCGCAGACGCGCCTGAGGGCGTCCGCGCGCTTCAAAGCGCGTTCCGGGCGGGGCGGTTCGCCCCGTCCGTCTGAAAAAAATGTAATGAATGACTTTTTCATTATTATTGAATGAATTGATTGAGGGCTCCCTCCGCCGCAGACGCGGCGGAGGGAGTTCTTTTTTTCAGTGCGGAGGGCGAAATTCCGCTCTCCCCGTCCCGCGCCGCCCCGGCTCCACTCTCCACACTGAATTCAGCCCCTCCACGGCCGGCCGATGCATGGCGGATTTTGAATCCGCTGTCAACTCGAAAATTCAAATTTTTCTGAGGAAAAGCCACTTGCGCTCCGTTTTCATTTCGTGAATTTCGGCCTGAATTTATATAACGGCGTTATGTATTTTTAGTAAGAAACATTGTGTTCAGAGTGGATTATATGCGAATTTCAGGGAGCGTTTCCGCATGGCGGATTCAAAATCCGCTAGGCTTTTCCTGTTCATTTGAGGGTGCGGATGACCTTGCTTGGCGGCATCGCCCTCTCTCCCCCTCGGATGGGCGCAATCAGAAATAATATTAGAATCACATGAAATTGAAATTATTTACAGCGGCTCTGTTCCTCG